>NZ_SMKC01000312.1 GCF_004348315.1 Streptomyces sp. 8K308
GGTGGGGGAACCGCCGCGCGGAGGAGAGGCGTCCGGTCGTCAGCGGACCGTGGGGCCGAGTTCCGGGGGCGCCGCGCCGGATGCGGCGAACGCCGGCATGGAGTCCGTGCGGATGGCCTCCCACAGCGGCGCCGCCGCCTCGTCGTCGAGGAGGACGACGGACTGGCCCTCGATCATCGCCGAACCGGTGACCGGCGCGTTCATGTAGTGGACGTCGGAGCCGCGGATGCCCCGCAGGTCCCAGGCGAGCGACCGCAGGTCGCCGTTGCTGAGCCGGTCGTCGACGCTGATGACGTCACCGACCGTGTTGAGCAGGCCGTTGAGGCGGCGCGGGTCGGTGAGGATACCGGTGCTCAGCGTCTCGTTCAGCAGGGAGCGCAGGAAGTTCTGTTGCCGGCGGGTGCGGTCGAGGTCGCCCTCGGGGAGCGACTTGCGTTCGCGAACGTAGGCCAGCGCCTCGCGCCCGTCGAGGTGTTCGCCGTCGATGGTGACGCCGCCGACCGCGTCGGTGAATTCACGGAAGCCGGACCAGTCGATCAGCGCGAGGTGGTCGATCCGGACGCCGGTCAGGTTCTGGATGGTCTCCACCATCAGGGAGGGGCCGCCCCAGGAGTAGGCCGCGTTGAGCTTGGCCTCGCCGTGGCCCGGTATCTCGGTCCAGGTGTCGCGAGGCAGCGAGACCAGCCAGGCGCTCCGCCGGTCGGCGGGTATCTGGAGCAGCATCATGGTGTCGCTGCGGGCCGCGCCGGCCTGCCAGCCGTCGGCCTGGTCGTCGTCGACGCCGGCCAGCAGGTAGACGAGCGCGTCGCCCTCGGTGCGCGGTGGCTGGGACGCCTCGGGGACGGTCGGGAGCGCGTCGGGGATGCGCTCGATGGAGCTGAGGGCCTGGTCGGTGCGCCAGTAGGCGAGGCCGACCGCGGTCCCGGTGAGCAGCAGCAGGGCCGTCAGGGAGCCGAGGGATATCCAGAGCCAGCGGCGCCGGCGTCTTCGGGGCGGTGTCGGCTCGGCCTCCGAGCCGGTATCGTCGGTCGTCTCGGTTGTCTTCGCGGCTCTCGCCGCATCATCGTTTCCACTTTCCCCACCTCTGGTCATACGGTCATTGTGCGGTCGGTCTGATCGTTTTGACCGCAGCCCGTGGGGTAGGTACGCTCTGACCTTGTGCCTGGGGTGCCCCCTGCGCTCTTTTAGCGGCGAGACGGAAGCCCGGGATCTGCATCCGCTTAACGCGGGAATCCTGCAGTCTTCGACACACCCGACCGCGTGGGTCGGCGAGTGTCCAGGTTAGCTTTATCGAGATCGGCACAGAGAAACCGGAGAAACGGTGCCAACGATCCAGCAGCTGGTCCGCAAGGGCCGGCAGGACAAGGTCGAGAAGAACAAGACGCCCGCGCTCGAGGGTTCCCCCCAGCGTCGGGGCGTCTGCACGCGTGTGTTCACGACCACCCCGAAGAAGCCGAACTCGGCCCTGCGCAAGGTCGCCCGTGTGCGTCTGAGCAACGGCATCGAGGTCACGGCCTACATTCCGGGTGAGAACCACAACCTTCAGGAGCACTCCATCGTGCTGGTGCGCGGTGGCCGTGTGAAGGACCTGCCGGGTGTTCGCTACAAGATCATCCGCGGCTCCCTGGACACCCAGGGTGTGAAGAACCGCAAGCAGGCCCGCAGCCGCTACGGCGCCAAGAAGGAGAAGTAAGAGATGCCTCGTAAGGGCCCCGCGCCGAAGCGTCCGGTTCACGTCGACCCGGTCTACGGCTCTCCTCTGGTGACGTCGCTGATCAACAAGGTGCTGCTCAACGGCAAGCGTTCCACCGCGGAGCGCATCGTGTACGGTGCCATGGAGGGGCTGCGCGAGAAGACGGGCAACGACCCGGTCATCTCCCTCAAGCGTGCCCTGGAGAACGTGAAGCCGACCATCGAGGTCAAGTCCCGCCGCGTCGGCGGTGCCACGTACCAGGTCCCGGTCGAGGTCAAGCCCGGCCGCTCCTCCACCCTCGCGCTCCGCTGGCTGGTGGGCTACGCCCGTGCCCGGCGCGAGAAGACGATGACCGAGCGGCTGATGAACGAGCTGCTCGACGCGTCCAACGGTCTTGGCGCCTCCGTCAAGAAGCGCGAGGACACTCACAAGATGGCCGAGTCCAACAAGGCCTTCGCGCACTACCGCTGGTAGTCGCAACCCCCATCGAGACCGAGAGAAGACTGAAGCCAGATGGCTACCACTTCACTTGACCTGGCCAAGGTCCGCAACATCGGGATCATGGCCCACATCGACGCGGGCAAGACGACGACCACCGAGCGGATCCTGTTCTACACCGGTCTGAGTTACAAGATCGGTGAGGTTCACGACGGCGCGGCCACCACCGACTGGATGGAGCAGGAGCGGGAGCGTGGCATCACGATCACGTCCGCCGCTGTCACCTGTCACTGGTCGCTGGACAACGTCGAGAACACCATCAACATCATCGACACCCCGGGTCACGTCGACTTCACGGTCGAGGTGGAGCGTTCCCTCCGGGTGCTCGACGGTGCCGTCACGGTGTTCGACGGGGTCGCGGGCGTGGAGCCGCAGTCCGAGACGGTCTGGCGGCAGGCGAACCGTTACGGTGTGCCCCGCATCTGCTTCGTGAACAAGCTCGACCGCACGGGTGCCGACTTCTTCCGCTGTGTCGACATGATCGTCGAGCGGCTCAACGCGCAGCCGCTGGTCATGCAGCTGCCGATCGGCGCCGAGGCCGGCTTCAAGGGCGTGGTGGACCTCGTCCGGATGAAGGCCCTGGTGTGGTCCGAGGACACCAAGCTCGGTGAGATGTACGACGTCGTCGACATCCCCGAGGACCTCCAGGCCCAGGCCGAGGAGTGGCATGCCAAGCTGGTCGAGGCCGTCGCGGAGAACGACGAGGAACTCATGGAGCTGTACCTCGAGGGCACCGAGCCCACCGAGGAGCAGCTGTACGCGGCGATCCGTCGCGTGACCCTCGCGTCCACCGGCACCGAGACCTCCACGGTCACCCCGGTGTTCTGCGGCACCGCGTTCAAGAACAAGGGCGTGCAGCCGCTGCTCGACGCCGTGGTGCGGTACCTGCCGTCGCCGCTCGACGTCGAGGCCATCGAGGGCCAGGCCGTGCGGAACCCCGACGAGATCATCCGTCGGAAGCCGTCCGAGGACGAGCCGCTGGCCGCCCTCGCCTTCAAGATCGCGAGCGACCCGCACCTGGGCAAGCTCACCTTCATCCGGGTCTACTCCGGCGTGCTCACCGCGGGCGCGCAGGTGCAGAACTCCGTGAAGGAGAAGAAGGAGCGGATCGGCAAGATCTACCGGATGCACGCCAACAAGCGTGAGGAGATCGAGCGCGTCGGCGCCGGCGACATCGTGGCCGTCATGGGTCTGAAGCAGACCACGACGGGCGAGACGCTGTGCGACCCGGCCAACCCGGTCATCCTGGAGTCGATGGACTTCCCGGCTCCGGTCATCGAGGTCGCCATCGAGCCCAAGTCCAAGGGCGACCAGGAGAAGCTCGGCATCGCGATCCAGCGCCTCGCCGAGGAGGACCCGTCCTTCCAGGTCAAGTCCGACCAGGAGACGGGCCAGACCATCATCTCCGGCATGGGCGAGCTCCACCTCGACATCCTGGTCGACCGCATGAAGCGGGAGTTCAAGGTCGAGGCCAACGTCGGCAAGCCGCAGGTCGCCTACCGGGAGACCGTGCGCCGGGCCGTCGAGCGGGTCGACTACACCCACAAGAAGCAGACCGGTGGTTCCGGTCAGTTCGCGAAGGTGCAGATCGCCCTGGAGCCGCTGGAGGACGGTGGCTACCTGTTCGAGAACAAGGTCACCGGTGGCCGTATCCCCAAGGAGTACATCCCCTCGGTGGACGCGGGCTGCCAGGAGGCGATGGACTTCGGTGTCCTCGCCGGCTACCCGCTCACGGGCGTCAAGGTGACCCTGCTCGACGGTGCGTTCCACGACGTCGACTCCTCGGAGATGGCGTTCAAGATCGCGGGCTCCATGGCCTTCAAGGAGGCCGCCCGTCAGGCCAAGCCGGTGCTGCTCGAGCCGCTGATGGCGGTCGAGGTCAACACGCCCGAGGACTACATGGGCGATGTCATCGGCGACATCAACTCCCGCCGCGGCCAGATCCAGGCCATGGAGGACCGGCACGGGGACAAGGTCGTCAAGGCCCTGGTCCCGCTGTCGGAGATGTTCGGCTACGTGGGCGACCTGCGCTCCAAGACCTCCGGGCGCGCGAGCTACAGCATGGAGTTCAACTCCTACGGTGAGGTTCCGCGGAACGTCGCCGAGGAGATCATCGCGAAGGCCAAGGGCGAGTAACCCTTAGGCTTGGGCGATACGGGGCGTCGGGGGCGCGTTGCCGCCCCCGGTGCCCAGCCCTTCAGCGAAGCGGTCAAGGGCATCCCCCTCGGGGTCCTGACCGGTTCGGTCGACCATCCTGAAAACCTCCCGCAGACGCGGGAGGCGTACAGCACCAGTCCACAGGAGGACCCCAGTGGCGAAGGCGAAGTTCGAGCGGACTAAGCCGCACGTCAACATTGGCACCATCGGTCACATCGACCACGGCAAGACGACGCTTACCGCGGCGATTACCAAGGTGCTGCACGACGCGTACCCGGACGTGAACGAGAGCTTCGCGTTCGAGAACATTGACAAGGCTCCGGAGGAGCGTCAGCGCGGTATCACCATCTCCATCGCGCACGTCGAGTACCAGACGGAGAACCGTCACTACGCTCACGTTGACTGCCCGGGCCACGCGGACTACATCAAGAACATGATCACCGGTGCCGCCCAGATGGACGGCGCGATCCTGGTGGTCGCCGCCACCGACGGCCCGATGCCGCAGACCAAGGAGCACGTGCTCCTGGCCCGCCAGGTCGGCGTGCCGTACATCGTCGTCGCCCTGAACAAGGCCGACATGGTGGACGACGAGGAGATCATGGAGCTCGTCGAGCTCGAGGTCCGTGAGCTGCTGACCGAGTACGAGTTCCCGGGCGACGACGTCCCGGTCGTCAAGGTCTCCGCGCTCAAGGCCCTCGAGGGCGACCCGGAGTGGTCCAAGACCGTTCTGGAGCTCATGCAGGCCGTGGACGACGCCATCCCGCAGCCGGAGCGCGACGTCGACAAGCCGTTCCTGATGCCGATCGAGGACGTCTTCACGATCACTGGTCGTGGCACCGTCGTCACCGGTCGTATCGAGCGTGGTGTCCTGAAGGTCAACGAGACCGTCGACATCATCGGCATCAAGGACGAGAAGGCCAGCACCACCGTCACCGGCATCGAGATGTTCCGCAAGCTCCTCGACGAGGGGCGCGCCGGTGAGAACGTGGGTCTGCTGCTCCGCGGCATCAAGCGCGAGGACGTCGAGCGCGGCCAGGTCGTCATCAAGCCCGGTTCGGTCACCCCGCACACCGAGTTCGAGGCGACCGCGTACATCCTGTCCAAGGACGAGGGTGGCCGCCACACGCCGTTCTTCAACAACTACCGCCCGCAGTTCTACTTCCGTACCACGGACGTGACCGGCGTCGTGCACCTCCCCGAGGGCACCGAGATGGTCATGCCGGGCGACAACACCGACATGCGCGTTGAGCTGATCCAGCCCATCGCCATGGAGGAGGGCCTGAAGTTCGCCATCCGTGAGGGTGGTCGGACCGTGGGCGCCGGCCAGGTCACCAAGATCATCAAGTGAGCTGACCGACAGGTTCATCACGTCAGGGGCCTCGCCTCCGCAGCCGGCGGAGGAGAGGCCCCTGACGCGTGTTCGGACTCTGATGCCGGTCGTCCGCCACTCGGCGCGGAATTCGACCGTTCGTCGAGTGGCCCCGTCGTGCGGTACCGAGGGTGTGTGACGCTCCTTACATTTCCTCCGAGACAGTCCCCGGAGAAGGTCCCCCACCCCCTGATATGACCGCCCGATATGACCGCCCGATATGACCGCCCGATATGACCGCCCGATACACCGCCCGATATTGGAGCCGGAGATGACGACGACGCATTCCGTCCCCGAAGCCAGCGATCCGCCACCGGGCGGTGATCTGGAGGCACGCTCGGCCGCGATGCACGACGATCCCCGCTTCCACGAACTGCGCGCCAGGCTGCTGCGCTTCGTGGTCCCGGCCAGCATCGGCTTCCTCGCCTGGTACGTGCTCTACGTGCTGATGTCCGCCTACGCGCGCGACATCATGTCCACCCAGGTGGTGGGGCGCGCCAACGTCGCGCTCTTCTTCGGGCTGCTGCAGTTCGTCACGACGTTCGGCATCGCGATCCTGTACTCCCGTTACGCCAACCGCCGTTTCGACCCGCTCGCGGACGAGCTGCGTGACGAGCTGGAGGCTGGGACCGGCGTGCCGGCCGCGCGGAAGGGGGACGAGGCATGATGCTCACCACCACGCTGGCGGCGGCCGCCGAGGACGAGGGCGCCACCTCGCAGGAGCGGCTGATCACCACGATTCTCTTCGTGGTGCTGATCGCCGTGACGATCGGCATCACCATCAGGGCCAGCCGCCAGACCAAGTCGGCGACCGACTTCCACTCCGGCGGCCGCGGCTTCACCGGCATCCAGAACGGGTTCGCGATCGGCGGCGACTACATGTCGGCCGCCTCCTTCCTCGGCATCGCTGGCATGATCGCGCTCTTCGGCTACGACGGCTTCCTCTACTCCATCGGCTTCCTGGTCGCCTGGCTGGTCGCGCTGCTGCTCGTCGCCGAACTGCTGCGGAACTCCGGCCGGTTCACCATGGCGGACGTGGTCTCGTACCGGATGCGACAACGCCCGGTGCGGACGGCGGCCTCGGTCTCCACGCTGACCGTGTCGATCTTCTACCTGCTGGCCCAGATGGTGGGCGCTGGCGCGCTCGTGGCGCTGCTGCTCGGCATCGAGGAGGGCGAGACGTACCTCGGGATGAGCGCCGACACGGCCAAGATCGTGGGCATCGTGGTGGTCGGCATCCTGATGGTCGTCTATGTGTCCTTCGGCGGCATGACCGGCACCACCTGGGTGCAGATCGTCAAGGCCGTGATGCTGATGGGCGGCGCGCTGCTGGTCACGGCGCTGGTGCTGGCCATCTACGACTTCGACTTCGGCGCGCTGATGAACGACGCGTCGGCCGACGGCGGCGCGGGACAGGCATTCCTCGAACCGGGCCAACGCTACGGCGTCGAAGTCGCCGGCGACGCCTGGCAGACGATGATCAACAAGCTGGACCTGATCAGCCTCGGCCTGGCGCTGGTGCTCGGCACGGCCGGCCTGCCGCACATCCTGATCCGCTTCTACACGGTGCCGGACTCCAAGACCGCGCGGACCTCGGTCAACTGGGCCATCGGCATCATCGGCACCTTCTACCTGCTGACCCTGGTCCTGGGCTTCGGCGCGGCGGCGCTGGTCGGCAGTGAGGCGATCAGGGCACAGAACTCGGCGGGCAACACGGCGGCGCCACAGCTCGCCCAGGCGGTCGGCGACCACTTCGGCGGGGAGTTCTGGGGCGCGGTGATGCTGGCGTTCATCGCCGCCGTCGCCTTCGCCACGATCCTGTCCACGGTGGCCGGCCTGACCATCGCCTCGTCCTCGTCGCTGGCGCACGACTTCTACAACAGCGTGCTGCGGCGTGGGAAGGCGAGCGAGAAGGAGGAGGTCAGGGTCGCCAGGTTCGCGGCGATCGGCGTCGGCGCGGTGGCCATCGTGCTGGCGATCTTCGCGCAGAACCTCAACGTGGCCTTCCTGGTCGCCCTTGCCTTCGCGATCGCGGCCTCGGCCAACCTCCCGGTGATCCTGCTCTCGCTGTTCTGGAAGCGGTTCAACACGACGGGCGCGGTGGCCGGCATCTACGGCGGCCTGATCAGCTCGGTCGGCCTGGTGTTCTTCTCGCCGGTGGTCTCCGGCAAGGGCGTGGACGCGGCCGGCAACAACCTGTCGCTCTTCCCGGAGAGCGTCGACTTCCACTGGTTCCCGCTGGAGAACCCGGGTCTCGTCTCCATCCCGGTCGGCCTGCTGTGCGCGGTGATCGGCACGCTGCTCTCGAAGGAGAGCGCGCCCGACAAGTTCGCCAAGCTCCAGGTCCGCGCCCTCACCGGCGCCGGCGCGGAACGCGCCACCACGCACTGAGGCGGCGGGCCCCAACCGCCTCAGCCGCCGGGACCCCCCGCCCGGCATCCCTGCCCGGGGCTCTGAGCTCCCCTCTCAGAGCCCCGGGCGCTGCCGCGCAGGGCTCGAAGGTTCCTCAGCC
>NZ_SMKC01000313.1 GCF_004348315.1 Streptomyces sp. 8K308
TAAAGAGACAGGGGGAGGCCGCGGTGCCGGTAGTCGTCGCCGTCGATCCGCAGGGCGCGGAAGTGCGCGGCGAGGCCCTGGATCTCGCGCAGGAAGTCGGCCGCGGCGAAGCGGCCCTCGCCGAGCTTGTCGGGCAGCGTGTTGGAGGTGGCGGCGAGCGCCACCCCCTCCGCGACGAGGCGGCTGAGCAGCGAGGAGACCAGCACCGTGTCGCCCGGGTCGTCGAGTTCGAACTCGTCGATGCACAGCAGCCGGTGTCCGGCCAGGGTGCGCACGGTCTGCTGGAAGCCGAGGGCGCCGACGAGGTTGGTCAGCTCGACGAAGGTGCCGAACGCCTTCGCCTCGGGGGCGGCGGGTACCGCGTGCCAGAGGGAGGCGAGCAGGTGGGTCTTGCCGACGCCGTAGCCGCCGTCCAGGTAGACGCCGCGCGGCTCGGAGGCGCTCGGCCGGCGCTGCCGCCGGGGCCACAGGCCACGGCGGTTCTCACCGCCGACGGGCGTGCCGAGGCCGGCCGCGAACTCCGCGAGCACCTTGACGGCGGAGCGCTGGGACGGCTGCGCCGCGTCGGGTATGTAGGTGTCGAAGCGGACGGAGTCGAAGCGCGGCGGTGGCACGAGCTCCGCCACGAGTCGCTCGGCCGGGACCCGGGGTTCGCGGGAGCACAGGGCCACCGGTCCGGCTGCGGGATCGCCGCCGGCGGGCTCTGGGGTGGTGCTGGCTGACACAGTCTCCCACTGTAAACCGGAACCGGCCGCCACCGCTTCGGCGCCCGGTGCGCGAACAGGCCGCGGGCACTGTGGTGTGCCACACTGCGCCCCATGCGACGCCTGTTTCCCGTGCCGTCCCAGCCGACCGGAGACCCCGAGCGCGAGTGGGAGCTCGCGGAGCTCGCCGACGCCTACGCCTACCCGGAGGCCGCGGCGGCCGGCTCCCCCTGGCTGCGGGCCAACATGGTGTCCTCGATGGACGGCGCCGCGCACCACGGCGGGCGTTCGCGGCCGCTCTCCAACGACGCCGACATGCGGATCTTCGGGGTGCTCCGCGGTCTTGCCGACGTCGTGATCGTGGGCGCGGAGACCGTGCGCGAGGAGCGTTACCGGCCCGCGCGCCGGCGCGCGGAGTTCGCCGAGCGCCGGGCGGCGGCCGGGCAGACGAGCGTGCCGGCCATCGCCGTCGTCAGCGCCAGCCTGCACCTGGACTTCTCGCTGCCGCTGTTCACCGAGCCCGACGTCCCCACCCTGGTCATCACCGGTGCCAAGGCCCCGCACTCCGGCCTGGTCGCCGCCCGGGAGGCCGGCGCCGAGGTCGTCACGGCCGGCGACGAGGCCGGCGTCGCCCCGCACCGCATCAAGCCGGAGCTGGCCCGGCGCGGCTACACCCGGCTGCTGACCGAGGGCGGTCCCCGGCTGCTCGGCCAGCTCGCGGCGGCCGGGGTGGTCGACGAGGTGTGTCTGACGGTCTCCCCCCGGTACACCGTCGGCACGGCGCCCCGGGTGATGAGCGGTCCCGAGATCGAGACGCCGGTCGACCTGGAGCTGACGGATCTGCTGGCCGAGTCCGGTTTCCTCTTCAGCCGTTACCGACGATCTGCGGAATGAGACGTTCCGCTTATCCTGATGTGGGCAGACTGAACAGCGCACACCCCTCGTGCGACGCCCCGACCGCACCGGCGACCACCGGCGGGCTCGGGCGGGCTCGGGCGGCCACGGGGAAGAACGTTCGCCGGGATGCGCGGGTCCCGGCTCCCGTAGAAGGGCGCTCACCGTGATCACGACCGTACTGATGATCGAAAAGCCCATGGTGCCCACCGACGTCCAGCTCGTCACCACCCTGCACGGCGACGAGCCGCAGGCCTTCGTGGTGCTCATGCAGCCGCGCGGCGACCAGGACCGGCTGCTCCGCGCACTGGACGACGTCGCACTCGGCGAGCTCCGCGAGGCCGTCCACGAGGCCGACGTCCCCGAGGGCGAGGAGGCGACGGGCCCGGCGGAGGCGGCCCTGGCCCGCTCGCTCGACGCGCTGCGCGCCACCGGCGCCGACGCCGTCGGCCGGCTCATCGACGACCGCCCGCTCGACCTGCTGACCGCCGTGGTCGAGGAGACCGGCGCCGACGAGGTCATCGTCCTCACCGCCCCGCACTACGTGGAGGAGCTGTTCCACCGGGACTGGGCCTCCCGGGCCAGACACAAGGTCGGCGTACCGGTGCTCAAGCTGTTCGCGCACGCGGAGTAGGCGCGGCGCGCAGGCGGAACCGGCACGGCGCGCAAGCCGGACGAACAGGGCCGGTCGCCCGGCCGCGCCGCCGGCGGGTGCGACAATCGGGGGGCACGCCGCCCGACAGGGAAGACCAGGGAGACAAGACGCATGCCCGCTTCACCGGCATCGGAGACCGCGCCGGCACCGGAGGTCGCCCCCGCGATCCCGCCGACGATGGAACGGCCGCACTTCATCGGCATCGGTGGCGCCGGCATGTCGGGCATCGCCAAGATCCTCACCCGCCGTGGCGCCCAGGTCGCAGGCAGCGACTCCCGCGACTCCGAGACGGCTGCCGCGCTGCGCGACCTCGGCGCCCTGGTGCACGTCGGCCACGACGCCGCCCACCTGTCCGAGGCCGCCAGCTGCGTCGTCGTCTCCAGCGCGATCCGGCAGGACAACCCCGAGCTCGCCGAGGCCGCCCGCCGCGGCATCCCCGTCGTGCACCGCTCGGACGCGCTGGCCGCGCTGATGGTCGGGCGGCGCACCATCGCCGTGGCCGGCACGCACGGCAAGACCACCACGACCTCGATGCTCGCCGTCAGCCTCACCGCCCTCGGCCTCGCCCCCTCCTACGCCATCGGCGGCGACCTCGACGCGCCGGGCTCCAACGCCGAGCACGGCGCGGGCGAGCTCTTCGTCGCCGAGGCCGACGAGAGCGACCGCAGCTTCCACCGCTACCGGCCCGAGGTGGCGATCGTCCTCAACGTCGAGCTCGACCACCACGCCAACTACGCCTCGATGGACGAGATCCACGACTCCTTCGAGACCTTCGCCGACCGCGTCGTGCCCGGCGGCACCCTGGTCGTCAACGCCGACCAGGAGGGTGCCCGCGAGCTCACCGCCCGGCTCGCCGGGCGGGACGGCCTCCGCCTCGTCACCTACGGCGAGGCGGTCGACGCCACCGTCCGCGTGCTGCGCGTCGTCCCCGCGGGGCTGACCAGCGCGGTCACCGTGCTGATCGACGGCCGCGAGCTCACCTTCCAGGTCTCCGTGCCCGGCCGGCACTACGCGCACAACGCCGTCGCCGCGCTCGCCGCCGGCGTGGCCGCCGGCGTGCCGGCCGAGGAGCTGGCCCGCGCCCTCGGCGGCTACACCGGGGTCCGCCGCCGGCTCCAGCCCAAGGGCGAGGCGGGTGGCGTCCAGGTCATCGACTCCTACGCGCACCACCCGACCGAGATGTCCGCCGACCTGGAGGCCATCCGCGGCGCGACCGGCGGCGACGGCCGGGTGCTCGTGGTCTTCCAGCCCCATCTCTTCAGCCGCACCCGGGAGTTGGCCACCGAGATGGGCGAGGCCCTGACGCTGGCCGACGCCTGCCTGGTGCTGGACATCTACCCGGCCCGCGAGGATCCGATCCCGGGCGTCACCAGCCAGCTGATCATCGACGCGGCCCTGGCGCACGGCGCCGAGGCCCGGGCCGAGCACGACAAGGCCGCCGTGCCCGAGGCGGTCGCGGGAATGGCCCGGCCGGGCGATCTCGTTCTCACCATGGGCGCGGGTGACGTGACCGAGCTCGGCCCGAAGATCCTCGCCCGCCTCGCCGCACACTGACGGCGCACCCGTCCCGTCTTCGAAGGAGCACCCATGGGATACAAGGTCGAGAAGTCCGACGAGGAGTGGCGGGCCCAGCTCACCGACGAGGAGTACCAGGTGCTGCGCCAGGCCGGCACCGAGCGGGCCTTCACCGGCGAGTACACGGACACCAAGACCGTCGGCGTCTACAACTGCCGGGCCTGCGGCGCCGAGCTGTTCCGCTCCGCCACCAAGTTCGAGTCGCACTGCGGCTGGCCGTCTTTCTATGACCCGGCGAGCACGGACGCGGTCGAGACCCGCGAGGACCGCTCGCTGCCCGGCCGGCCCCGCGTCGAGGTGCTCTGCGCGACGTGCGGCTCGCACCTCGGCCACGTCTTCGAGGGCGAGGGCTACGGCACCCCCACCGACCTGCGGTACTGCATCAACTCCATCGCCGTCCGGCTCGAGCCGGACGAGTGAGCCGCGCGCGGTGCCCGGGCCTCGCGTGCCGGGCGCCGCGCCCCCTCACGTTGTCATGTCCGCTCCGTAGCGTGTGGAGGGTCCCGCCACCCGCACGCCCGGAGGCCGAGATGAGACGCGGCAGAATCCTCGCCTGATCACCACCACGATCGCCCTCGCCGGCATGGCCACCGCCGGCGCGGCCGTCGACGACGACGACGGGTCCGCCGACAAGCCCCAGGCGGCGGAGCCGCTGGCCGCGCACAACCAGATCGAGGGGACCAACGTGACGGTCCCTCCCGGCTCGCAGAACTTCGCCGGGGTGACCTGTCCGGCCGGGCAGGTGCCCACCGGAGGCGGCTTCAGGACCAGCGGCTTCGACATCTACGCGACCGACTCCTACGCCTCCGGCACCGGCTGGTCGGTCTTCGCCAGGAACACCGGCACCACGGCGCAGCAGGTGCGTGCCGTGGTCGTCTGCACCGTTCCCTGACGGCACCGCCGCTCACTCGCGAGGCGGCGGGCCCTCCGCCGCCTCGCCCACCTCCCTACCGGAGTTCGGCCTCCGGTCAGTCATCGCCGCCCGGCTCGGCGCGGGTGGTGGCCACGGCGGCGAGCGCGTGGCGGCACCCCGGACCGTTCTGGGACGTGGCCGCTTGCGCATGAGGTAATACGCGTCATACGGTCGTCGGTATGGCGAAGACGCGGATCAGCATCAGCCTGGAGCAGCAGCAGGCCGAGCGCATCAGGCAGCACGCGGAGCGGGCGGGCATGGACGTCTCGGCGTACCTGGTGCATGCCGCGACCCGGCAGATGGCCGAGAGCGATGCCATAGAGGCACAGTTCGCCGGGGTGGACGCGCTCATCGCCCAGGCGGAGCGGGAAGCTGGCGAACTGCCCGACGAGCCCGTCGTCGCGGCCCCAGCCGAGCTCACGGAGCAGGAACGCCGCGAGGTCGAGGAGGCTCTCGGTCTCGTCCACGGCCGAGACCGGCAGGGCCATCGTCCAGGACATGCCGCGTGAGCGCACGGGTGCCGGTCTACGACAGCGGCATGCTCATCGCGCTCGCCGACGGCAAGGCGAAGGCGGCGGCGCTCCATGACGGTCTGCGCGCCGCCCCGCATCGGGCGCTGGTGCTCGGCCCGGTCCTCGCCCAGGTGTGGCGCCCGCGTCCGGCGCTGGTGCACGCCGTGTCCACGGTGCTCAAGGACTGCACCGTCCCACGGGCCCGCACGTCCGAGCCGCCCATGCGCCCGACGAACGCGGGCCGTCCCGAGTGTCTGGCCTGCGCGACGGGCCCGGACCTGGCCGACTGGCGGCGCATCGGCACGGCGCTGGGGCAGGCCGCCCTGCCGGCGAAGAAGCGGCCGGACGCGGTGGACGCCTGGGTGGCCCTGGCGGCTGCCCGGCACGGCAGCGCGGTGATCTTCACCAGCGATCCGGACGACATCCACGCCTACCTGGAGGTGCTGGCCCCGCCGGACGTGCACGTCGTCGCCGTCTGAGGCCAGCCCGTGGCAACGTCAGGCGCCAGCGCTGCCGCGCATCGCGCGGTGTACGGACGCGGCAGCCGGGGACGTCGCCTTGAGTTTGCACAGGAAGCGTGCGTCGCCCGGGGCGCTGAGCCGATCGCCGCCGCGCGTGCTGAGCACCATCCAGCGTTGCGTGTACCGACCCGTACGCGGATCGCCGACGGTCTGCCTGCGTTCGATGACGCGGACGTCGTGCCAGGCGCAGGCCAGGGGCGGCTCAGGACCGGTGACCACGAGGCCGCGCTCGAAGAGGTGCGTCCGCCTGCGGCGGCGGGTCCGGCGGAGTTCGGCCCAGAGCGCCACGACGGACCCCAGGGCCGCGAGGACCAGCAGCCCCGTGGCGACGGCCCTGACGGCGGGGCCGTACGGGCCGGCCCTCAGACCGATCCCCGCACTGAGGAGCGCGGGCACCAGGCTCATGCTGACAAGGCTGAGCGTGCCGACTCCCTCGCGGATCGCGTGCGATTCGACGTGGGAGCCCAGGTCCGCCCGCGCGGCGGCTCGTTCTGCCGCTTCGCGTGCCGTTCGATCCGCCTGCCGCCGGGGTGTCTCGCGCATCACGGAATCCCTCCTCCTGACTGTCACGCACCCGAGGGCTCGTCGGTTCCGCCGCCGTCCCGGAGCGCCGCCTCCGGCCGATCCACCGCGCCCCGGCGGAACTCGTTCGCCGAGCCCGGTGCCCGCCGGCCAGAATGGCCGCCATGTGGTCTCACCTCCTCGCCTTCCTCGGCGCCTGCACGCTGGTCGCCGCCTCGCCGGGGCCGAGCACGGTCCTGATCATCCGCAACTCGCTGCGCGGCCGCTGGTCCGGCATGCTCACGGTGCTCGGCAACGAGAGTGGGGTCTTCCTCTGGGGCGTCTTCGCCGCCCTCGGCCTCACCGCACTGCTTGAGGCGTCCGAGGCGGCGTACGACGTCATGCGCGTCGTCGGCGCCGTGGTGCTGGTCGGCTTCGGCATCCAGGCGCTGCGCGCCGCCCGCCGCGCTGACGGCGCCTCGCTCGCCGACGCGGCCGCCTCCGCCGACCCCGCCTCCTCCGGCTGGCGCGACTACCGCGCCGGCCTGCTGCTCAACCTGGCCAACCCCAAGGCCGGCATCTTCGCGATGGCCTTCCTCCCGCAGTTCGTCCCCGCCGGGGCGCCCCACCTGACGACCATGCTGGCCCTGGCCGTCGTCTGGGCCGTCTTCGAGACCGGCTACTACGCCACCTACGTCTGGGGCGTCGGCCGCCTCCGCCACGTCCTGAGCCGCCCCGGCGTCCGCCGCCGGCTCGAACAGGTCTCGGGCGGTGTGCTGATAGCCCTCGGCGTCCGGCTGGCGATCGAGAGCTGAGCCGCCGTCAGAGCGCGTGGCCGCCGGCGACCTGGAGGACCTGGCCCGTGATCCAGCGGGCCTGGTGGGAGGCCAGGTAGACCACGGCGTCGGCGATGTCCGCCGGTTCGCCGAGGCGGCCGAGCGGCACGAGTGCCGTCACCTCGGCGGCGAGGTCGTCTCCCATCCAGCCCGTCTGCACCGGACCCGGCGCCACGGCGTTGACCCGGATGCCCCGCGGGGCCAGGTCGAGGGCGGTGGACCGGGTGACGGCCTCCAGGGCCGCCTTCGACGTGCCGTAGCCGGTCTGGCCCGGGAAGGCCCGGGCCGCGTCCGTCGTGATGTTCACGACGGACAGCGGGGCTTCGCCCCTCCGCAGCCGGGCGACCTCGCTGATGAGGACGGCGGGGGCGAAGGCGTTGACCCGGTAGTGCCGCTCAAGCGAGGCGTAGGTCAGGGTGTCGACGTCGTCCGGCGTCTCGCAGTGCGCCGCGTTGTTGACCAGGACGTCGATCGAGCCGAGCCGGTCCACGACCGTGGCCACCAACTCCCCGGCCGCCTCGGGCCGTGACAGGTCGGCGCTGACCGCGAACGAGCCGTTGCCGAGTTCCCGGGCGAGCGCCTCGGCCGCGCCGGCGGTCGGTGTGACGTGGGCCCATTCGGTGTCGTCCGGCGCGGGCGGGTCCTGGGCCAGGTAGTGGACCGCCACCCGGGCGCCCTGCGCCGCGAACGCGCGGCTGATGGCGGCGCCGATGTTGCCGGCGCCTCCGGTGACCAGGACGTTGCTGCCGTCGAGTCGGGTGTCGGGCATGTTCGTCTCCCTCGGTGGTTCGGTGCGTCTCGCGATGGCGCGATGGGATGGCGAACGCACGAGGTCAGCGGGGCCCGGAGAGGAGAGGGGAAGGGGCGGACGCCGACGGGCAGGTGACCGGGAGGAGCCGGAGAGAAGGGCACACCTGATGTGGCGGTCGCGGCATCCGCGAACCGCTGCCTCGAACGTGGCGCCGGCGCCATCAGGAACCCATGCGCCGCACGGTAGCAGGGCCCGGCCGATCACCGCACCGGCCGGGCGTCGCCTGACCGCCGCAGCACGGCCGCCGACTCCGGCGGCAGGAGGAGGCGGCCGGCCACGTCCGGGGGTGGGACGG
>NZ_SMKC01000314.1 GCF_004348315.1 Streptomyces sp. 8K308
CGCCCGCGCCCTCCTCCGCGCTGTCCGTCGCCTCGGGCGCCGCGCTCGCCTCAGGACGGGGAGTCGTCATGGCCACGGGCAGTTCCTCGTTGACCTCCCTGTCCACCCACAGGGTCCACGGCTCGAACCAGTACAGCCCGAAACCGCCGACCGCCAACGTGACCAGAGCCGCCGCCACCACCAGCGGCCTGGTCGCCACACGCCTCACCCGGCTCATCGTCGTCTCCGTTCCCGGTAGCCAATGTCCCGAGCATCCAAGGACGTGGACACCGGCCCCAGAGCCATCCGGCGACAGCGGTAAGGAATCGGTAATGCGTGACGAGCGGGATCGGCCGCGAACCCCGTGGAACGCGCACAGGGCTGCTGCCCCGCGGATCACCGCGGGCAGCAGCCCTGTGTCGCGCCTATGCGCTCAGTTCTTCTGGATCTGGTCGAAGCTCAGCTCGACCGGGGTCTCGCGGCCGAAGATCTCGACGAGGCCCTTGACCTTCTTGGAGTCCGGGTTGATCTCGTTGATCGTGGCCTGGAGCGTCGCGAACGGGCCGTCGGTGACGGTGACCGAGTCGCCGACCTCGAAGTCGAGGACCTGGACCTCGACCTTGCGGCCACCGGCCGCCGCGCCCTCGGCGCCCGCCTCGGCGGCGGCCTTCTGCTCGGCCTCGGGGGCCAGCATCTTGACGATCTCGTCCAGCGTCAGCGGGTACGGGTCGTAGGCGTTGCCCACGAAGCCGGTGACGCCCGGGGTGTTGCGGACCACGCCCCAGGACTCGTTGGTCAGGTCCATCCGCACCAGGACGTAGCTCGGCAGCTTGTTCTGCTTGATGGTGCGACGGTCGCCGTTCTTGATCTGGACGACCTCTTCCTGGGGCACCTCGACCTGGAAGATGTAGTCCTCGACGTTGAGCGAGACGGCGCGCTGCTCGAGGTTGGTCTTCACGCGGTTCTCGTAGCCCGCGTAGGTGTGCACGACATACCACTCGCCGGGGAGCACCCGCAGCTCCTCGCGGAGCTGCGCCACGGGGTCGACCGGCTCCTCTACTGCCTCTTCGCCCTCGCCGGGCTCGTCCTCGACGCGCACCGCGGCCTCTTCAGCGGACTCGCCGGCCGCGACGTCGGCAGCTTCGTCCTGGTCGACGGTGTCCGCTGCCTCGACAATGTCACGCGCGGTGCCCTCGCCCTCGACCTCGGCGGACGCGGCGTCATTGTGGTTCGGGTCAGACACGGTAGCTGCTTCTTCCTGACTTACGACACGGAGGTGATACGTCAGCCGAAGACGTACTCGACGGCTCGGCTGAATCCAAAGTCAATCACGGTCAGGATGCAGATGACGACGATCACGAAGACGATCACGGCCGTCGTGTAGGTCGAGAGCTGACGCCTGGAGGGCCAGACGACCTTGCGGAGCTCGGCGACGACCTGGCGGTAGAAGAGTGCGAGCCGGCCCAGCGGGCCGCGCTTGGCGCGGCGGCCGCGGCGTTTGCCGGTGCCCTCCCCCTGGGGCTGGGGCTCGGGGGTCTCCACGGAGTCTGTGATCCCAGCCACTCGTCCTCACCTGATCCCGGTCATGGTCAAAGGCCGCCCGGCCACCCGGACGGCTGTTCACCTTACGTGTAGCAGGGCCGGAGGGACTTGAACCCCCAACCGCTGGTTTTGGAGACCAGTGCTCTACCAATTGAGCTACGACCCTTTGCCGCGTGGTGCCCGACAACGTACCGCATCGGAAGCGCCACCGGTGAGGAGTGTACGTGGTGAATCGCCGCCCGTCGAACGGGTAGGAGCGCCTCGGTAGCGATCGGTGGGAGATCTCATGTGCCACAGCAGTGCCATGTCTGGGACGATGCCCCTATGAGTGCCGCGACATCCCCAGCTCCAGAAGCCCGCCGGGTCTCGGCCCGGATCGGCGCCATCTCCGAGTCGGCCACGCTGGCCGTGGACGCCAAGGCGAAGGCCCTGAAGGCCGCCGGCCGTCCGGTGATCGGGTTCGGCGCCGGCGAACCCGACTTCCCCACCCCCGACTACATCGTCGAGGCGGCCGTCGAGGCCTGCCGGGCCCCCCGGTTCCACCGTTACACGCCGCCGGGCGGGCTGCCGGAGCTGAAGGAGGCGCTGGTCGCCAAGACGCTGCGCGACTCGGGCCTGACGATCACGCCGTCCCAGGTCCTGGTGACCAACGGCGGAAAGCAGGCGATTTACGAGGCGTTCGCGGCCCTGCTCGACCCGGGCGACGAGGTGATCGTGCCCGCTCCCTACTGGACCACGTACCCCGAGTCGATCCGGCTCGCGGGCGGCGTGCCCGTCGAGGTGGTCGCGGACGAGACCACCGGATACCGGGTGAGCGTCGAGCAGTTGGAGGCGGCCCGCACCGAGCGCACCAAGGTGCTGCTGTTCGTCTCGCCGTCCAACCCGACCGGCGCGGTGTACTCGCGGGAGCAGACCGAGGCGATCGGCCGCTGGGCCGTGGAGCACGGCCTGTGGGTGCTCACGGACGAGATCTACGAGCACCTGGTGTACGGCGACGCCGAGTTCAGCTCGCTGCCGGCGCTGCTGCCGGAGCTCGCCGACCGCTGCGTGATCGTCAACGGCGTCGCCAAGACGTACGCCATGACCGGCTGGCGGGTGGGCTGGCTGATCGGCCCGCAGGACATCGTGAAGGCCGCCACCAACCTCCAGTCGCACGCCACCTCCAACGTGAGCAACGTGGCGCAGGCGGCGGCGCTCGCGGCGGTCTCCGGCGACCTGACGGCGGTGGCCGAGATGCGGTCGGCCTTCGACCGGCGCCGCCGCACCATCGTGCGGATGCTCAACGAGATCGAGGGCGTCGACTGCCCGGAGCCGGAGGGCGCGTTCTACGCCTACCCGTCGATCAAGGCGCTGCTCGGCAAGGAGATCAGGGGCCGGCGGCCCGCCACCAGCCTGGAGCTCGCCGGGGTGCTGCTCGAGGAGGCCGAGGTCGCGGTGGTCCCGGGCGAGGCGTTCGGCACCCCGGGCTACCTGCGGCTCTCCTACGCGCTCGGCGACGACGACCTGGTCGAGGGCGTCTCGCGGATCCAGAAGCTGCTGGCCGAGGCGCGGGACTGAGGTTCGGGCGTCTCCCCCTGGGGGGTATGCGACTACCGGACGTCGCGGGGTATACGGCAGGATCTGACAATGGATCGTGTTCGTGACGTCCGGTCGCTCCCCAAGGCGCACCTGCATCTGCACTTCACTGGGTCGATGCGCCCCGGCACGCTGCTCGAGCTGGCCGACAAGTACGGGGTCAGCCTGCCGGACGCGCTGAGCGGGGGCCGGCCGCCGCGGCTGCGGGCCACGGACGAGCGGGGCTGGTTCCGCTTCCAGCGGCTCTACGACGCGGCGCGCGCCTGCCTGCGGGCGCCCGAGGACATCCAGCGGCTGGTGCGCGAGGCGGCCGAGGAGGACCTGGCGGACGGCTCCCACTGGCTGGAGATCCAGGTCGACCCGACGTCGTACGCGCCGCGGCTCGGCGGCCTGATCCCGGCGCTGGAGATCATCCTGGACGCGGTGGAGACCACGTCGCGGGAGACCGGCCTCGGCATGCGGGTGCTGGTGGCGGCCAGCCGGATCAGGCACCCGCTCGACGCCCGCACGCTGGCCCGCCTCGCCGTCCGCTACCGGGACCGGGGCGTGGTCGGGTTCGGCCTCTCCAACGACGAGCGCCGGGGCATGGCGCGCGACTTCGACCGGGCCTTCGCGATCGCCAGGGACGGCGGGCTGCTGGCCGCGCCGCACGGCGGTGAGCTGTCGGGCCCGGCGAGCGTCCGCGACTGCCTTGACGACCTGCGGGCCGCCAGGATCGGCCACGGGGTACGGGCGGCCGAGGACCCCTATCTGCTGGAGCGGCTGGCCGCGGCGCGGGTGACGTGCGAGGTGTGCCCCGCGTCCAACGTGGCGCTCGGGGTCTACGAGACGCTGGCCGAGGTGCCGCTGCGGACCCTGTGGGCGGCCGGCGTGCCGATGGCGCTCGGCGCCGATGACCCGCTGCTCTTCGGCTCGCGGCTGGCCGCGCAGTACGAGATCGCGCGGGAGCACCACGGCTTCGACGACGCCGAGCTGGCCGAGCTCGCCCGCCAGTCGGTGCGGGCGTCGGCGGCGCCTGACGACGTGCGGGAGAAGATCCTGGTCTCGATCGACGAGTGGCTGGCGGTCTGAGGGGCGGTGCGGCGGTCAGAGCTCGACGCCGACCAGCACCGGCTCGTTGACCAGGGTGACGCCGAACGCGGCCCTGACCCCGTCCCGCACCTCGCGGGCGAGGGCGAGCACGTCGCCGGCCGTGGCCGCGCCGCGGTTGGTGAGGGCGAGGGTGTGCTTGCCCGAGATGCGGGCGCGGCCCGTACCGTAGCCCTTGGTGAAGCCGGCCCGGTCGATCAGCCAGGCGGCCGAGGTCTTGGTGTGGCCCTCGCCCGCCGGGTAGGCGGGCGGGGTGACGTCGGACCCGAGGCGGTCGGCGACGCGGGCGAGGAAGGCGGCGTACGCGGCGTCGTCCAGGATCGGGTTGGTGAAGAACGAGCCGGCTGACCAGGTGTCGTGGTCCTCGGGGTCGAGCACCATACCCTTGCCGGTGCGCAGCTTGAGGACGGCCTCGCGGGCGGTGCCGACCGGCACCCGGGCGCCGGGGGCCACGCCGAGCAGCCTGGCGGCCTCGGCGTAGCGGATGGGTCCCGAGAGCCCGCCGGCGTCCTCGAGCTCCAGGCGGACCCGCAGCACGACGTGGCGGTCGGGCTCGGCCTTGAACCGGCTGTGCCGGTAGGCGAAGCCGCACTCGGCGCCCGGAATGGTGACGACGGCGCGGGCGGCCCGATCGTAGGCGACGACCTCGGTGATGACGGAGGAGACCTCCTGGCCGTAGGCGCCGACGTTCTGGATCGGCGTGGCCCCGGCTGAGCCGGGGATGCCGGCCAGACACTCGACGCCGGCGAGGCCGGCGTCCACCGTGCGGGCGACGGCGTCCGACCAGGTCTCGCCGGCGGCGAGCTCCAGGCGGGTGCCGTCGAGGTGGTGCCCCGTGGTGGCGACGCGCAGCGCGGTGCCGGGGAAGCCGGCGTCGCCGACGAGCAGATTGCTGCCGCCGCCGACGACCAGCAGCGGCGTCCCGGCCTCGTCGGCCGCGCGCACCTCGGCGACCACCTCGTCGTCGGTCTCGGCCACCACGAGCCGCCGCGCCGGCCCTCCGACCCGGAGGGTGGTCAGGGGCGCGAGCGATGCGTTATGGGTCTCCTGCACCGTCTCAGGGTATGCGCCCTGCCGGGCGCGACGGCTGGAAGGGCCGCCGGCTACGGCTGACCGGTGAGCCACCCCGCCCCGGCGGAGCCGGAACGAGGCGGCCGGGTGACCGCCTCGCGGGCGAACCGGCGCGCGGCACAGCCGCGCCTCCGCTCGTTGAGACCGAAGGCCCGGCAGAGCCGGCACAACGGGCTGGACGCCCGTTTCGCGGGCCGGCGGCAAGCTTGCCCTTGTTGCCGGGCGGCGCCGGCGAAGCCGGCCTCCGGCCCGTGCGGCGCACCGACTCGGATCGGGAGTGGGGCCTTCGGCCCGAGAGGTCCGGCCCAGCACCGCCGGGCCGGACCGGCGCCCGGCGGCACGGCTTCCTCGCGCCGGCAGCGCCGGCCGAGCCGCCCGTGCACCGCGCGGGCTCGCGCCCCGGCCCCCCGGGCCGGAGGCCCGTCTCCGGCGGAGCCGGGAAAGGGCGGGCGGGGGAAACACCCCGCCGGAGGCAGCCGGCTCGGGTCCCTTCGAGGCGCTCAGCCCGCCAGGGCGACCCGTCAGGCCAGACGAACGACGGCTCGGGCGAGGCCGAGGACCTTCTGGCCGGCGCTGCGGGCGGTGATGTCGACGCGGACCGTGCGGGCCTCGTCGTCGAGGAGGGCGGCGACCTTGGCCGTGACCTCGATCTCCGCGCCCTTGTCGTCGTCGGGGACGACGACCGGCTTGGTGAAGCGCACGCTGTACTCGAGCACCGCGCCCGGGTCGCCGACCCAGTCGGTGACGACGCGCCCGGCCTCGGCCATGGTGAACATGCCGTGCGCGATGACGTCGGGCAGGCCCACCTCCTTGGCGAACCGCTCGTTCCAGTGGATGGGGTTGAAGTCGCCGGAGGCGCCCGCGTACCGCACCAGCGTGGCGCGGTCGACCGGGAAGACGGCGCCCGGCAGCTCGGTCCCGACCTCGACGTCCGCGTACGCGATCCTCGCCGCCACGCCTACTCCCCCGCCCCGCTCATCCTGGCCACCAGCTTGGTGTGCACGGTCACCACGTGTTCGCCGCTCGCGTCGTGCACCTCGCCGCGCACGTCCACGATCTCGTTGCCGGCGCGCGAGCTCGCCGCCTCGATGACCGAGGTCACCGAGAGCCGGTCGCCGGCGCGCACCGGGCGGGCGTAGGCGAACTTCTGGTCGCCGTGTACCACCCGGCTGTAGTCGAGGCCGAGCTGCGGGTCCTGGATGACCGTCTGGGCCGCCGCGAAGGTGATGGAGAACACGAAGGTCGGCGGGGCGATCACGTCCGGGTGGCCGAGCGCCCTGGCGGCCTCCGGGTCCGTGTAGGCCGGGTTGGCGTCCCCGATGGCCTCGGCGAACTCGCGGATCTTCTCCCGCCCCACCTCGTAGGGGGCGGTGGGCGGATAGCTCCGCCCGACGAAGGACTCGTCCAGTGGCATGGGATCCCTCTCGACTCGACTGCCTGGCCTGACGGTGACGCGGCCAGACAGACTACGAGGCCGCCCCCCGGGCAGGGGAGCGGCCTCGTCTACGAAACTCTGCGGTCGCTGTTAGCGGGTCTCGCGGTGCGCGGTGTGCGCGTTGCAACGCGGGCAGTGCTTCTTCATCTCCAGGCGGTCCGGGTCGTTGCGCCGGTTCTTCCTGGTGATGTAGTTCCGCTCCTTGCACTCCACGCAGGCCAGCGTGATCTTCGGGCGGACGTCGGTGGCAGCCACGTGAGTGCTCCTTGACGGATGGACGGGTAAAACACTTGCTTCAACACAGAGAGAGTAGCCGATCGGAGGACCTAGCCCTCAATCGGCTACTGCGGGTAGCGGCGACCGGACTTGAACCGGTGACACAACGATTATGAGCCGTTTGCTCTACCGACTGAGCTACGCCGCCCTGAGATGAGAGTCCCCGTCCGATGACGGAGACCCGACATCCCAGAGCCCCAAAACGGAATCGAACCGTTGACCTTCTCCTTACCATGGAGACGCTCTGCCGACTGAGCTATTGGGGCGAGCGCTGAAGAGATTACACGGTCCCGGGCAGAAGGAGAAATCCATAGAGAGTGGGGAGCAACCGGCAACCACCACGGTGGTACGACTATTCGCTCCTTGCCCTCCCCGGCCCCGCTCGCCCCGTACGCTCCATGCCGATGCTTGCACTCAGGGGACCTCGGCTCGCCGACGGGCGCACCGTCGACCTCCTGCTGAGCGCGGAGCGGATCGAGGCCGTCGGCACCCCGGGCAGCCTGACCCCGCCCGCCGGCGCGCGGGAGGCCGATCTCTCCGGCTACCTGCTGCTCCCGGCCCCCGCCGAGCCGCACGCCCACCACGACACGGCCCTGACCGGCTCTGGCGGCGGGCCGCCCGCCACCACCCCGGCGGCCCTGCGCCGCCGGATCACCGAGGCGGCGCTGATCCAGCTCGGGCACGGGGCCACCGCTCAGCGCAGCCACGTCAGGATCGGCGGCGCCGAGTCGCTCGCGGCGCTCGAGGCCGCCCTGGAGACGGCGCGGGCGCTGCGCGGGCTCGCCGAGCTGAGCGTCGTCGCGGTGCCCCGGCTGCTGACGGGCCTCGCCGGGGCCGAGAACCGGGCGCTGCTGACCGAGGCTGCCAAGATGGGCGCCGGGGTGCTCGGCGGCTCGCCCGACCTGGATCCCGATCCGGCCGGTTATCTGGATGTCGTGCTCGGCATCGCGGACGAGCACGGCTGCGCGATCGACCTGCACACGGACGGCGGCGACCCGGCGCGGCTCGCCAGGCTCGCCTCGGCGGCCGGCGCCTGCCGGTCGGGGGTGGCGATCGGCCCCTGCGGCGGCCTTTCGCTGCTGGCGCCTGAGGCCGCGGCGCGGGTGGCCGGGCGGCTCGCGGCCGCCGGCATCACCGTGGTCTGCCTGCCGGCGGGCCCCTGCGGGCTCGCC
>NZ_SMKC01000315.1 GCF_004348315.1 Streptomyces sp. 8K308
GGGTGGGATGGGGACGGATCCGAAACCGACTCCCGGGGAGGAGTCGGGGCGATCCGGGTGGAAGGGTCACTGAGTCCTTCGGCACGATCCCACTGGGCCTTTAGAGAATGATCACGAACCGGTGATTCGTCATCCCAGCGTCCCCGCGTTCACATCGCCCGCGGCCCCCGGCGGCGCGGCAGGGCGGTGACCGCGGGACCGTTGGACTCCGGGGGCAGTCCAGCGCACTGCGCGAGCAGGGCGCACCAGGCGAGCAGGTGGGCGCCGGCCTCGTCCGGGTCCGCCGGCGTCCAGGAGGAGCGCAGTTCGAGCTCGGCCCGCGCCGGCCGGTCGGCCAGGCCACCGAAGAAGTTCGAACCGGCCCTGGTGACCGTGCCGTTGGCCTCGCGCCGGTCGAGCCCCCGGCCGTCAAGCGCCTCCGTCAACCAGGACCACGCCACGTCGGGCAGCAGCGGGTCGGTGGCGAGCTCCGGCTCCAGGTCGGCCCTGGCCAACGTCACCACGCGGAAGTCGCCCTGCCAGGTCTCGTCGCCCGCCGGATCGTGCAGCAGCACGAAGCGGCCGTCGGCCAGCTCCTCCTCGCCAGCGGTCACGGTCGCGCCCACCGCGTGTGCGAACGGCGCGAGCCTGCGGGGCGGCGGCAGCGGGGCGAGCCTGACCTCGGGGCGCGGCCGGGCCGCGGTCAACGCCGTGACCGCGCGCCTGAAGGACGCCGGGACCCGCGCACCGGGGTCGTTCATGATTCCGGACTCCTCCACCGGCTGGGTTCGAGACGCTGCCATGGCCGGTAACCCTAGGGGGGCGCGGCCGCGGCCGCCACGGACCCGCCTCGGCGACCGGACCGTGACGACCAGACCCTAGGCGCAGGCGCCCCGCGACGGCGGTAGCCACACCCGCGCGCGCCGTCCGAGCCGGGCGGCGTGGGAGACTGCTCCCTGTGACTGTGACCGACTCCGCCTTCCTCAAAGCGTGCCGTCGCGAGCCCGTCCCGCACACCCCGGTGTGGTTCATGCGACAGGCCGGCCGCTCGCTGCCCGAGTACCGCAAGGTCCGCGAGGGCATCGCCATGCTCGACTCCTGTATGCGGCCCGACCTGGTCACGGAGATCACCCTCCAGCCCGTCCGCCGGCACGGGGTGGACGCGGCCATCCTCTTCAGCGACATCGTCGTGCCGCTCAAGGCCATCGGCGTCGACCTCGACATCAAGCCGGGCGTCGGCCCGGTCGTCGCCCGGCCCATCCGCAGCCGCGCCGACCTCGACCAGCTCCGGCCGCTCGAGCCCGACGACGTGCCGTACGTCACCGAGGCCATCGGCCTGCTCACCGCCGAGCTGGGCGACACCCCGCTGATCGGCTTCGCCGGCGCCCCGTTCACCCTCGCCAGCTACCTGGTCGAGGGCGGCCCCTCGCGCAACCACGAGCACACCAAGGCGCTGATGTACGGGGACCCGGAGCTGTGGGCCGAGCTGCTCGACCGGCTCGCCGGGATCACCTCGGCCTTCCTCAACACCCAGATCGAGGCCGGCGTCTCGGCCGTCCAGCTCTTCGACTCCTGGGTCGGCGCGCTGGCCCCCGCCGACTATCGGGCCTCGGTGCTGCCCGCCTCCGCCAAGGTCTTCCAGGCCGTCGCCGGCCACGGCGTGCCGCGCATCCACTTCGGCGTCGGCACCGGCGAGTTGCTCGGCCTGCTCGGCGAGGTGGGCGCCGACGTGGTCGGCGTCGACTGGCGCGTCCCGCTGGCCGAGGCCGCCCGCCGCGTCGGCCCGGACAAGGCGCTCCAGGGCAACCTCGACCCCGCGGTGCTCTTCGCGCCGCCCGAGGTCGTGGCCGCCCAGGCCGACCGGGTGCTCGACTCCGCCGCCGGCCTGCCGGGGCACGTCTTCAACCTTGGCCACGGCGTCCTGCCCGCCACGGACCCGGACGCCCTGACCCGGCTCGTCGCCCACGTCCACGAGCGGACCGCCCGCTGACCAGCCCCGACGGCACGTGAAGCGACGCATCGAGGGGGAGCCATGCATGTGATCGTCGTCGGCGGCGGCATCTCTGGCCTCGCCGCCGCCCACCGGCTGCTGTCCGCCGGCGTCCGGGTCACCCTGATCGAGGGCTCGGACCGGCTCGGCGGCAAGCTCCACACGGGCCGGGTCGCCGGCGTGGGCGTGGATTTGGGCGCCGAGGCGATACTCGCCCGCCGCCCCGAGGCCACGGAGCTCGCCCGCGCCGTCGGCCTCGGCGAGGCCCTGCGTCCGCCGGCCGTGGCCGGCGCCTCGATCTGGACCAGGGGCGCGCTGCGCCCCATGCCGCAGGACCAGGTCATGGGCGTGCCGTCCTCCGTGGCGGCCCTCGCCGGGGTGCTCTCGGACACCGGGCTCGCCCAGATCGCCAGGGACGCCGAGTTGCCCCCGCTCAAGGTCGGCGAGGACGCGTCCGTCGGCCGGCTCGTCGCCGAGCGCATGGGCCGGGAGGTCGTCGATCGGCTCGTCGAGCCGCTGCTCGGCGGCGTCTACGCGGGCGACGCGTACCAGATCTCGCTGCGCTCGGCCGTGCCCAAGCTGTACGAGGCGGCCCGCGAGCACGACACGCTGCTGGCCGCGGTCCGCGCCGTCCAGCGCCAGTCGGCCGGGCGCGCCCCGGGCGAGCCGGTGTTCACCGGCATCGAGGGCGGCGTCGGCACCCTGGCCAAGGCCGTGGCCGGCGCCTGCCGCGCCCAGGGCGCCGCCCTTGAGACCGGCGTCGCCGTCACCAACCTGCGGCGCACCGCGCGCGGTTGGGCCGCGTCCCTCGGCGACGGCCGCTCGCTCGCCGCCGACGGCGTGGTGCTCGCCGTGCCGGCCGCGGCCGCTGGCCGGCTGCTGGCCGCCGAGGCGCCGGCCGCGGCCGGCGAGCTGGCGGCCGTGGAGTACGCCTCGATGGCCATCGTCACCCTCGCCTTCCGCCGCGCCGACCTGGCCAGGCTGCCGCGCGGCAGCGGCTTCCTGGTGCCCGCGATCGACGGCCGCGTGATCAAGGCCGCCACCTTCACCACCAGCAAGTGGGACTGGGCGGCCGCCGCCGACCCCGCCCTGTTCCTGCTGCGCACCTCCGTCGGCCGCTACGGCGACGAGGGTCCGCTCGGCTGGGACGACGCCGATCTGGTGCGTGCCGCGCTCGACGACCTGGGCGAGGCCGCCGGCCTCACCGGCAAGCCCGTGGACAGCGTGGTGACCCGCTGGCACCAGGGCCTCCCGCAGTACACCGTGGGCCACGCCGAGCGCGTCGCCCGGGTGCGCGGCTACCTCGCCGGGCTTCCCGCGGTGCGTCTCGCCGGCGCCTCCTACGACGGCGTCGGCATCCCCGCCTGCGTCGCCTCCGCCCAGCGGGCCGTCGCCGAGCTGCTGCGCGCCGTGCCGCCGGGGCCGCGCGACGAGGCGGGGGAGTGAGGGGAGAGAATACGGCCATGACTACCGCACCAGACGCCTCGGAGAAGTCCGCCGGCAAGCGCGCCAAGGAGCTCAACGAGGTCATCCGCTACACCCTCTGGTCGGTGTTCCGGCTGCGCGAGCCGCTGCCCGAGGAGCGGGCCGGCCACGCGGCGGAGGTCACCGAGCTCTTCGAGCAGCTGGCCGCCAAGGACGTGGTGGTGCGCGGCACCTACGACGTGTCCGGGCTGCGCGCCGACGCCGACGTCATGATCTGGTGGCACGCCGAGACGGCGGACGCCCTGCAGGACGCCTACAACCGCTTCCGGCGCACCCGCCTCGGCCGGGCCCTGGAGCCGGTCTGGTCCAACATGGCGCTGCACCGGCCGGCCGAGTTCAACAAGTCGCACATCCCGGCGTTCCTCGCCGACGAGACGCCCCGCGACTACGTGAGCGTCTACCCGTTCGTCCGCTCCTACGAGTGGTACCTGTTGCCGGACGAGGAGCGGCGCGGGCTGCTCGCGGAGCACGGCCGGATGGCGCGCGGCTACCCGGACGTGCGGGCCAACACGGTCGCCTCGTTCTCGCTCGGCGACTACGAGTGGATCCTGGCCTTCGAGGCCGACGAGCTGCACCGGATCGTGGACCTGATGCGCCACCTGCGCGGCTCGGCCGCCCGCCGGCACGTCCGCGAGGAGATCCCGTTCTTCACCGGCCGCCGCAAGTCGGTGGCCGAGCTGGTCTCCGACCTGGCCTGACGGCGCGGGGGCCGCCAGGCCGAGTCGTCAGCCTCCGCCGCAGCCCCCGCCGCAACCTCCGCCACACGAGCTGCCGCCGCAACTGGAGCCGCCGCTACAGCCGCCACCCCCACCGGAGCCGCCGTCGCTCGTGGTGCCGGCGGAGCGGTTGTCCGCGAGCGGCAGCTCGGCGGCCTCGGCCAGCTCTGCGCGCAGTTCGAGATCGGTCAGCACGACGATCCCGCCCACCGCCACCAGCGGGGCGAGGGCCGTCGCCCCCGAGACGGCCTCGCGGTACCTGGACAGCGCCTCGGTCCCGGCGGCCGGCAGCGGCTCCCGACCGGGCCCCAGCACCAGGCTCGTCATCAGCGCGCCGGCGGCCACGGCCATCAGCACGGCCGCTGTCGTCGTCCCCGAGGAGTCGGTGGCCGCCAGCACGATCAGCAGCACCAGGGACGCCACGAGGACGACGAGCGACAGGGCCGCGGCGAGCCTGGCCGCCGACCGCCAGGCCTGCCGCCTGACGGGCCGCAGCAGCAGGCCCCGCGTCACCAGGCCGTCGCCGATCGCCGTCACCGCCGCCGAGTCGGCCAGACCCCGCCGGACGGTGCGCAGCGGCGCCTCCCAGCCGGCGCCGCACTGGGCCAGCACCTCGCGTTCCAGCGCGTCGTCGGCGACCGGTTCGACGACGTGCAGCGTGCCGCCGTCGACCAGGACCCGCCCCTTGTCGTACATCGCGCACAGCACCGTGTCCGCGACCCGGCCGGCGCCGCCGACGAGGAACGCCGCCTCGTAGGGCGAGTCCACGGTCACCTCGCCCGGCTGTCTGGGCAGCGTGCTCAACGCCCGCTTCCTGGTGGTGGACAGCCGGGCGAGCCCCACGGCCAACACGAGGCTGGCGAGGATGGAGAAGGTCAGCATGCGGTTACCCCCCGCTCTTTCCGAAAAGTCGCGCGAGCCGTCCCGCCGGCCGGCCCGTGCGCCGACCCAGCCAGGACTCGACGGCCCGCCTGGTCGCCCGGTCGGGCAGCCGGTCGCCGGCCAGCAGGTGTTCGGCGAAGGCGGTGGCGTCCCGGTGGTAGCCACCGGTCAGCGGAGTCGAGCGGATATAGGCGAGCACCAGCGGCCGGTAGCCGTTGCCCAGGATCTCCGGCAGCTCGGGCGCCACCCTCGCCAGCACCCCGGCCCGCTTGGCGGCCAGCGCGTCCCGCTGGATCCGCAGCCGCCCCGCGTCGAAGCCGTCGGGCACCGGCCCGCCGGCCGTCAGCGCCGACAGCAGCGCGTCCTGCCGGGCGGCCAACCGTCGCCGGGCGGCGTCGAGTTCCTCCGGCTCCCGGGACGGTTCAGCCACGGCGCACCCCGGAGACCACCTCGCGGATCGCGGCCAGTTCGCCGGCGAACTCCGCCGGCGGCCCGAACGCCTCATCCCGCTCAAGCAGCACCCCCGGGGGCTCGGTCCTGGCGCACAGCTCGCCCAGCACGTCGAGCACCGCAGGCGGCACCGGGTGCGCGTGGCTGTCGTGCCAGACGCCGTCCCGCTCCACGCCACCGGCCACGTGCACGTAGGCCAGCGCGTCGAGCGGGATGGCGTCCAGCGCGGAGGCCGGGTCCTCCCCACGGTTGACCTTGTTGGTGTACAGGTTCGCGACGTCGATCAGCAGCCCGACCCCCGTACGGTCCACCAACTCCGTCAGGAACTGTCCCTCGGTCAACTCGTCACCCGGCCAGCTGAAGAGCGCCGCGATGTTCTCGAGCGCCAGTGGCACGGGCAGCGCGTCCTGTGCGATCCGCACGTTCTCACACAGCACGCGCAGCCCATCACGGGTCCGCGGCACGGGTAGCAGGTGCCCCGCCTCGATGGCCGGCGTGTCGGTGAGCACGCCGCCCGCCCGGACGAAGGCGATGTGCTCGGTGACCAACGGAGCGTTGAGCGTCTCCGCCACCCACGCGAGCGACACCAGCCGGTGGGGCGAGGGCCGCTCGGCGCCCCCGAGCCCGAGCGACACCCCGTGCGGCACCACCGTCATGCCGCGCCCGACGAGCCTGAGCAGGCTCTCCGGGAGGTGGTCGGGGCAGACGTTCTCCGCGACCACCTCGACCCAGTCGATCCCGGGCAACTCCTCGACGACGGCCGCGATCTCGGGCCGCCAACCGATCCCCATCCCCAGCCGTGGCACGTTCTCCCCCTCACGACCTCGGTCGCCGGAACCGTACTTCGTGGGAGAGTTGTCTCCGGGCCTGGGGTTCGGGAATCCCTTTGGACGATGTTCAGAGCTAGATCTGAGGTTTGGGCTCGGAATCGGGCCCGAATGTGGGACAAGGGGCGAGATGAGACTGACGGGTGTCTCGCGTCGTTACGGCCGGCGCGCGCCATGGGTGCTGCGCGGCGTGGACCTCGAACTGGGACCTGGGACGCTGACCCGCGTCGAGGGCGGCAACGGCTCCGGCAAGTCCACGCTGCTGCGCCTCGTCGCCGGCCTCGACGCGCCGAGCCGCGGCCGGATCACCGGCCGCCCGCGCCGGGTCGGCTACGTGCCGGAGCGGTTCCCGGCCGCGCTGCCGCTGACCGCGCGCGGCTACCTCACCCACCTCGGCCGCGTCCACGGCCTCCCCGGCCGGCGCGCGGCGGCCGAGGGCGAGCGCTGGCTCGGGCTGCTCGGCGCTGCCGAGCACGCCGACACGCCCATGAGCGAACTCTCCAAGGGGAGTTGCCAGAAGGTGGCGGTGGCCCAGGCGCTGCTCGCGGCGCCGGAACTGCTGGTGCTCGACGAGGCGTGGACCGGTCTCGACCAGCCGGCCCGCCGGACCCTGGACGCGGCCGTCGAGGACCGCCTCGCCGCGGGCACCACGGTGCTCTTCGTCGACCACGACCCGGCCCGGCTCGCCCACGTCCCCGGGGCGGCGCTGCGCGTCGAGGCCGGCCGGCTCACGGCCCCCGGCGGGCCGGCGGCCACGGTGGTGGTCGAGGCGGTGGGCCCGCCAGACGCCCCATCGCCGCCAGGCGCCGAGCGGCTGCCGGACGGTGCCGTCCGGCTCAGCGTCCCCGCCACCCAGTCGGACGCGCTGCTGCGGACCCTGCTCGCCGCGGAACCCGCCTGGCACATCAGGACGGTGAACACCCGCCCATGACCGTGCTGCTCGCGCTCGTCCGCTACCGCCTGGCGCTCGTGCTGCACTCGCACCGCTGGCTGCCGCCGCTGCTGCTCTACGCCATGCTGCTGGTCGTCGGCGTGCGGGCCGGCGAACCCGTCCTCGACGCGCTCGGCCTCGTCGCGGCGGCCCTGCTGCCGACGGCCGCCTGGCTGGTGCGGGTCGGCGTGGCCGCCGAACCGCCGGCCGCCCGCGCCTGCGCGGTGGCCGCCGCCGGCCGGGCCCGGGTCCGGCTGGCCGCGGTCCTCACGGCGCTCACGACGTCGGCGGCGTTCGGTGTGGCTGGCACGGTCGCCGTGTTGCTGATCAGCGACGAGCACGGGGCCGACCGCCGCAGCCCGATCCCGCTCGGCCAGGCCGCGGCGGCGGGCCTCCTGGCCATGCTGACCTGTGCGCTGCTCGGCACGGCGCTCGGCGTCCTGTGCAACCGACCGCTGCTGCGCAGCCCCGCCTGGTCGATCCCGGTCACCGCGCTCGCGGCGATCGCCCTGCTGGCGGGCGGCGCCTCCCCGGCGAACGCGGCCGTCAGCACGCTGATCGACGGCTCCCAACGGGGCGCGGTGGACTGGCCGTTACTGCCGGTCGGCTGCGCCGCGCTGGTGGCGGCGGCCACGACGACCCTCTCCTGCGCCACGCCCCGCCCCGACTGACCGCTCGCTGCGCGCTCGCTGCGCGCTTGGCGTAGGCCACGGCGCGCTGCGCGCGCCTGCGCTGGCGCGCGGCTTGCAGGGGCCCTGACGGCGGCTTCGCCGCTCGTCGGGCCTCTGCGGCCGTGCTGGCCGCGGCCGTGCTGGCCTGCGGCCGTGCCG
>NZ_SMKC01000316.1 GCF_004348315.1 Streptomyces sp. 8K308
TCCTCGAGGTGGGGCTCGCGGACGGGGCGGATGTGGCGCTGGTCGGTGAGATCCTGCGGCGGCCGCGGCGGGGCGAGGTGGCCGAGGATCCGGCGCGGGACGCCGAGCGGTGGGCCGCCGTGGCGGGAGGCGGGGAGTCGCTGGCGCAGCGGGAGGCGAACCCGCTGTTCCGGGTGCGCTACGCGCAGGCCCGAGCGCGGGCGCTCGTCAGGGAGGCGGGCCGGATGGGCCTAGCGCCCGAGCCTGGGCGCGTGCCGGGAGAGGACGCGCTGGTGGCGGCGCTCGGGGAGCACCCGTGGGGCGGCGAGCCCACGCGGGTGGCGCGGTCGTTGGTGCGGGTCGCGGACGCGTTCGGGGGGAGCGAGGCGATGCGGCGGGCGCTGCCGTGGGGGGACGAGAAACCCTCGGCCGTCCACCGGGCCCGGCTGGCCCTCGCCCAGGCCGCCGGGATGGTGCTGGTCGACGGCCTGACCCAGCTGGGCGTCAGTGCACCCGAACACGTCTGAGAAGTGTGAGAAGAGAGTTCCATGAGTCGTTCCGCGCACCCGGCAGGCCCCAGGCACGGCGATGTGCTGCCCGATGGCCACTACTCGGCGCCGCCCGCCGATCTCAACGTGCTCGACGAGAAGGTCTGGGCGCGGACCGTCGAACGTGACCAGGAGGGGCAGGTCAGGATCGGGGGGGTGGGGGTGAGGGCGCTGGCCGAGGAGTTCGGCACGCCCGCGTACTTCCTCGACGAGGCCGACTTCCGGGCCAGGTGTCGGGCCTGGCGGGAGGCGTTCGGGTCGGAGGCGGACGTCTTCTACGCCGGTAAGGCCTTTCTGTCGCGTGCGGTGGTCCGCTGGTTGACCGAGGAGGGGCTGAACCTCGACGTCTGCTCGGGCGGCGAGCTGAGCACCGCGCTGGCCGGCGGGATGCCGGCGGCGCGCATCGCGTTCCACGGCAACAACAAGTCGACGACCGAGATCGAGCGCGCCGTCGAGGCCGGGGTCGGGCGGATCGTGGTCGACTCGTTCGAGGAGATCGAGCGGGTGGCGGCGGCGGCCCGGGCGGCCGGGGTGCGGCAGGGCGTGCAGATCAGGGTCACCGTCGGCGTCGAGGCCCACACCCACGAGTTCATCGCCACCGCGCACGAGGACCAGAAGTTCGGCCTGTCGCTGGCCGGCGGGACGGCGGCCGAGGCCGTGCGGCGGACCCTCGGGCACGACGGCCTGGAGCTGCTCGGGCTGCACTCGCACATCGGCTCGCAGATCTTCGACATGTCGGGCTTCGAGGTCTCGGCCCGCCGGGTCGTCGGCCTGCTGGCGCGGATCAGGGACGAGCACGGCGTCGAACTCCCCGAGATCGACCTCGGCGGCGGGCTCGGCATCGCCTACACCTCCGACGACGACCCACAGGGGCCGGCCGAGATCGCCAAGGCGCTGCGCGAGATCGTCGGCCGGGAGTGCGAGGTGGCCGGCCTGGCGGTGCCGCGGATCTCGGTGGAGCCGGGGCGGGCGATCGTGGGCCCGACGGCGTTCACGCTCTACGAGGTGGGGACGGTCAAGCCGCTGCCGGGGCTGCGCACCTACGTGAGCGTGGACGGCGGCATGTCGGACAACATCAGGACGGCGCTCTACGACGCCGAGTACGCGGTGGCGCTGGCGTCGCGGGCGTCCACGGCGCCGCCGATGCTGGCGCGGGTGGTCGGCAAGCACTGCGAGAGCGGCGACATCGTGGTCCGCGACGCCTACCTGCCGGCCGACACCGGCCCGGGCGACCTGCTCGCGGTGCCGGCCACCGGCGCCTACTGCCGCTCCATGGCCAGCAACTACAACCACACCCCGCGCCCGCCCGTCGTCGCGGTCGCGGACGGCCGGGCCAGGACGATCGTGCGGCGGGAGACCGAGGAGGATCTCCTGCGTCTCGACGTCGGCTGAGAAGAAGCGTCCGCATAGTGAACCGGCGTGCGGGGATCTTTCGCGGGTGCGTGAGACTGGATACGACACGTGAGCTGAAAGGCGAGGGCGAATGGTGCGTACTCGGCCGTTGAAGGTGGCGCTGCTCGGATGCGGAGTCGTCGGCTCCCAGGTGGCCCGCCTGATGACGACGCACGCCGACGACCTCGCCGCCCGCGTCGGCGCCCCCGTCGAGCTGGCCGGGGTGGCGGTGCGCCGCCCGTCCAAGGCGCGCGGCGGGGTCGCCCCCCACCTGGTCACCTCCGACGCCGCGGGGCTCGTGGGGCGCGGCGACATCGACGTGGTCGTGGAGCTGATCGGCGGCATCGAGCCGGCCAGGAGCCTGATCGACGCCGCCTTCGAGGCCGGCGCGAGCGTCGTCACCGCCAACAAGGCGCTGCTCGCCCAGGACGGCCCGGCGCTGCACGCGGCCGCCGAGAAACACGCCGCCGACCTCTACTTCGAGGCCGCGGTGGCGGGCGCGATCCCGCTGCTGCGGCCGTTGCGCGAGTCGCTGGCCGGCGACAAGGTCAACCGGGTGCTCGGCATCGTCAACGGCACCACCAACTTCATCCTGGACCGCATGGAGTCCAGCGGCGCCGGCTACGGCGAGGCGCTCGAGGAGGCGACGGCCCTCGGCTACGCGGAGGCCGACCCGACGGCGGACGTCGAGGGCTTCGACGCCGCGGCCAAGGCCGCGATCCTCGCCGGCATCGCGTTCCACACCCGGGTGCGCCTCGACGACGTGCACCGCGAGGGCATCACCGAGGTCACCGCGGCCGACATCGCGAGCGCCCGCAAGATGGGCTGCACCGTGAAGCTGCTGGCGATCTGCGAGCGCGCCGAGGACGGACGCTCGGTGACCGCCCGGGTGCACCCGGCGATGATCCCGCTCGCCCACCCGCTGGCCTCGGTGCGCGAGGCGTACAACGCCGTCTTCGTCGAGGCGGACGCGGCCGGCCAGCTGATGTTCTACGGCCCGGGCGCCGGCGGCGCGCCCACGGCCTCCGCGGTGCTCGGCGACCTGGTCGCGGCCTGCCGCAACAAGCTCTCCGGCGGCCGCGGGCCCGGCGAGTCGGCGTACGCGCGGCTGCCGGTCAGCCCCATGGGCGAGGTGGTCACCCGCTACCACATCAGCCTGGACGTCGTTGACAAGCCGGGTGTGCTGGCCCAGTGCGCCACGGTCTTCGCCGACCACGGGGTGTCGATCGACACCGTCCGGCAGACCGGCAAGGACGGCGAGGCGCAGCTCGTCGTCGTCACCCACCGGGCGCCCGACGCCGCGCTGAGCGGGACCGTCGAGGCGCTGCGCAGACTGGACACCGTGCATGGCGTCGCGAGCATCATGCGCGTCGAAGGGGAGTAGGACCACCGCATGAGCAGCATCACCACCAGCACCAGCCGTCAGTGGCGCGGCGTGATCGAGGAGTACCGCGACCGGCTGCCGGTGACCGACGCGACGCCCGTGGTGTCGCTGCGTGAGGGCGGCACCCCGCTCGTGCACGCGCAGCGGATCTCCGAGCGGGTCGGCTGCGAGGTGCACCTGAAGGTCGAGGGCGCCAACCCCACGGGATCCTTCAAGGACCGCGGCATGACCATGGCCATCTCCAAGGCCAAGGAGGAGGGCGCGCAGGCCGTCATCTGCGCCTCCACGGGCAACACCTCGGCCTCCGCCGCCGCCTACGCGGTGCGCGCCGGCATGGTCTGCGCCGTGCTGGTCCCGCAGGGCAAGATCGCGCTCGGCAAGATGGGTCAGGCGCTGGTGCACGGCTCCCGGATCCTCCAGGTCGACGGCAACTTCGACGACTGCCTGACGCTGGCCCGCGGCCTGTCGGAGAAGTACCCGGTGGCGCTGGTCAATTCGGTGAACCCGGTGCGCATCGAGGGCCAGAAGACGGCCGCGTTCGAGATCGTCGACATGCTCGGCGACGCGCCCGACATCCACGTGCTGCCGGTCGGCAACGCGGGCAACATCAGCGCGTACTGGAAGGGTTACCGCGAGTATGCGGCGGACGGCCCGGCCACCCACGCCCCGCGCATGTGGGGCTACCAGGCATCGGGCGCGGCCCCGATCGTGCGCGGCGAGCCCGTGAAGGACCCGTCGACCATCGCCACCGCCATCCGCATCGGCAACCCGGCCTCCTGGGAGCTCGCGGAGCGCGCGCGGGACGAGTCCGGCGGCCTGATCGACGAGGTGACCGACCGCCAGATCCTCGCCGCCTACCGGCTGTTGGCCGCCGGCGAGGGCGTGTTCGTCGAGCCGGCGTCCGCGGCGTCCGTCGCCGGCCTGCTGAAGGCGGCCGAGCAGGGCCTGGTCGACCCCGGCCAGCGCATCGTCTGCACGGTCACGGGCAACGGCCTCAAGGACCCGGACTGGGCGGTCGCGGGCGCGCCCCGGCCGGTCACCGTGCCGGTCGACGCGGACGCGGCGGCCGCCCGCCTCGGCCTGGCGTGACGCGAACGCCCCCGGCGGCGGGGCCGTCGCCGGGGTGAGGGGCGACACCATGCCGCCCTGTATCGCGTCTGAACCTTCCTTCGATAGGCTGGTATTCGTCCTCCGCAGTGGGGCACCACTCGCGCCAGACGTCAGCGCCCGGGACAGTCAGTTCCGTCCACCGGCGCGGTGCGAGGAGGGGGACATGCCGCACATCACACCAAGGAGAGTCATCGAGCGATGGCCCATCCCGCCTTCCGTGCCGCCGCCGTGCGGGTGCGCACCCCGGCGACCAGCGCCAATCTGGGGCCGGGCTTCGACGCGCTGGGTCTGGCCCTCGGGCTTTACGACGACGTCGTGGTCCGGGTGGCGGACGCGGGGCTGCACGTCGACATCGCCGGCGAGGGAGCCGACACCCTCCCGCGCGACGAGCGCAACCTGCTGATCCGCACGCTGCGCACCGCCTTCGATGCGCTGGGTGGTCAACCGCGTGGCCTCGAGGTCGTCTGCGCCAACCGCATCCCGCATGGTCGCGGCCTCGGCTCCTCGTCCGCCGCCATCTGCGCCGGCCTGGTCGCCGCCCGCGCCGTGACCACGGGGGGCGAGGCCCGGCTCGACGACGACGCGCTGCTCGAACTCGCGGCCGAGATCGAGGGCCACCCGGACAACGTCGCCGCCTGCCTGCTCGGCGGCTTCACGCTCGCCTGGGGCGAGGGCGGCGCGGTCCGCGCCATCCGAATGGACCCGTCGCCCCAGATCACGCCCGTGGTGTTCGTACCCGGGAAACCACTCGCCACCGAGACCGCGCGCGGCCTGCTGCCGCACACCGTGCCCCACGTGGACGCCGCGAGCAACGCGGGCCGCGCCGCGCTCCTCGTGGAGGCCCTGACCAGGCGACCCGAGCTGCTGCTCCCGGCCACCGAGGACCGGCTGCACCAGGAGTACCGGGCCTCAGCGATGCCCGAGAGCATGGACCTGGTGAACCGGCTGCGCGCCGACGGCGTGCCGGCCGTCATCTCGGGCGCCGGGCCCACCGTGCTGGCCCTGGCCGAGGAGGGCGCGGCGGACAAGATCTCCCGTCTGGCCGGCGACGGTTGGACGGCGAACCGGCTCGACCTGGACACGGCGGGGACCTGCGTGCTGCCGCTCGCCGGGGCCGGGGCCGCTCAGTGACGCGACCGGGCGCCGAGCGGGCGGCGGGTCGCGTGCCAGGCCAGGCGATCTGGCCAGATCGCCGCAGATCAGCCGGGATCGCCGGAGATCCCGAATCGATCGCCGAGAGGGGGAATGAACGCAGGGTCCGGTAGTGTTAATCTCATGTCTGCATCAGACGCCCAGGTGGGCGTCGTGCGGAATTCCGGGGTCCCACATCCTGGGGCCACCTCTTCTTCCGGGAGCCTCCATCATCAGCCTGAGCAGCCTGCCTGGCGGTGCTGAGCACGCTCCGGAACGGTGCGGCGGTTCGCTGCGACGTCCCCCCGCACCAAGCATGTACTGATCTTCCGCCGCGTTCACAGGCGGGATTACCGCACCGGCCGGCCCGACGTACGGGGCCGACGCCGGACAGCACGACCGGTCGCCGAGCCAGACAGGCCGACGTCCGCTCCAGGGAAGGACCCTTCGTGAGCGACACCACCGATCTGATGGGCGTGAGTGCCGACACCGCCGACAAGTCCGCCGGTGCTGCCACCGCGTCCGCCACGGACGCTCCTGCCGCCACCGCCGCGCCTCGGCGTCGGCGTTCCGGTACCGGCCTCGAAGGCATGGTTCTGGCCGAGTTGCAGCAGGTCGCCGCCAAGCTGGGGATCAGGGGCACCGCGCGGATGCGCAAGAGCCAGCTGATCGAGGTCATCAAGGAGAAGCAGGCCGCCGGCTCCGGCGGCGCGAGCGCCGAGGCCAAGCCCGCCGAGGCCGCACCCGCCGCTGCGGAGAAGCCCAAGCGCCGGGCCACCTCCCGGGCGCGCACGGGCGACGAGGCCACCGCTCAGCAGCAGATCGAGATTCCCGGCCAGGCCGCCGAGGGCAAGGCCAAGGCCGCCGTCAACGGCACCGCGCCCGCCGTCGAGCCCGAGCGCGTCGGCGCCGAGCCCACGCCGGCCGGCGACGCGGGCCGCGCCGAGGGCACCAAGGGTGACGGGCAGTCCGAGCGGCAGCAGTCCAAGCGGGAGCGCGGACGGCGCGAAAAGGGCGGCGCCGGCCAGGGCGGCCAGAGCCAGGGCCAGGGCGGTCAGGGCGGCCAGAGCCAGGGCCAGGGCGGCCAGGGGCAGGGTCAGGGCAAGGACGGTCAGGGCCAGGGCAAGGACGGTCAGGGCCGGGGCGGTCGTGACCGCGACCGCGACCGGAACCGGGACAACCGTGACCGGGACCGGGACAACCGTGACCGGGACCGTGACCGTGACCAGGACGACGACTTCGACGGCGGTCGGCGCGGTCGGCGTGGCCGCTACCGCGACCGGCGTGGCCGCCGTGGCCGCGACGAGGTCGCCGAGCCGCAGGTCGCCGACGACGACGTGCTGATCCCCGTCGCCGGCATCCTCGACATCCTCGACAACTACGCCTTCGTCCGCACCTCCGGCTACCTGCCGGGCCCCAACGACGTCTACGTCTCCCTCGCCCAGGTCCGCAAGAACGGTCTGCGCAAGGGCGACCACGTCACCGGCGCGGTGCGGCAGCCGCGCGAGGGCGAGCGGCGCGAGAAGTTCAACGCGCTGGTCAGGCTCGACTCCGTCAACGGCATGGCCGCCGAATCCGGCCGTGGCCGCCCGGAGTTCAACAAGCTGACGCCCCTCTACCCGCAGGAGCGCCTGCGCCTCGAGAGCGACCCGGGCGCGCTGACGACCCGCATCATCGACCTCGTCTCGCCCATTGGCAAGGGCCAGCGCGGTCTGATCGTGGCCCCGCCGAAGACCGGTAAGACCATGATCATGCAGGCGGTGGCCAACGCCATCACCCGCAACAACCCCGAGTGCCACCTGATGGTCGTCCTCGTCGACGAGCGTCCGGAAGAGGTCACCGACATGCAGCGCTCGGTGAAGGGCGAGGTCATCTCCTCGACCTTCGACCGGCCGTCCGAGGACCACACGACGGTCGCCGAGCTGGCCATCGAGCGCGCCAAGCGGCTCGTCGAGCTCGGCCACGACGTGGTCGTGCTGCTCGACTCCATCACCCGCCTTGGCCGGGCCTACAACCTGGCGGCGCCGGCCTCCGGCCGCATCCTGTCCGGTGGTGTCGACTCGGCCGCGCTCTACCCGCCGAAGAAGTTCTTCGGCGCGGCGCGCAACATCGAGGACGGCGGCTCCCTGACCATCCTGGCCACCGCGCTGGTCGAGACCGGCTCGCGGATGGACGAGGTGATCTTCGAGGAGTTCAAGGGCACCGGCAACATGGAGCTCAAGCTCGACCGCAAGCTCGCCGACAAGCGGATCTTCCCCGCGGTGGACGTGGACGCGTCCGGCACGCGGAAGGAGGAGATCCTGATGGGCAGCGAGGAGCTGGGCATCGTCTGGAAGCTGCGGAGGGTGCTGCACGCGCTCGACCAGCAGCAGGCGATCGAGCTGCTGCTCGACAAGATGAAGCAGACGAAGTCCAACGCGGAGTTTCTGCTGCAGATCCAGAAGACGACGCCGGCGCCGAACGGCGACTAGCTGGCCGCTGGTCGGTCGGTGTGGATCCTGTCTCTTATACA
>NZ_SMKC01000317.1 GCF_004348315.1 Streptomyces sp. 8K308
GAGGTGGGCGGCTTTGAGTTGGGTGCCGCCGGGGACGCGGGCGTTGCGGATGTCGTCGCGTAGGACCTCGTAGACGTAGTCGGCCTTGCTCATCGGCTGGCGGTGGCCCTCGGCCGGCCCGGGTGACTGCATCACTGCCCCTCGTCATCGCGGCGGCCCTCTGGGGTGGGCCCCGACCAGCCAGTATCCCGCGCCGACCCCGTGCCGGGACCCCCGGCGTCCGCAACCGCTCTCCAATTAACCCGCCCGCAACCGGCGTTGACGTGTGCATGGCCTGCCGTTAGCATCCGCCTCCGATGGAAAGCGCTTTCAGCACGGCCATGCCAACTACTGGAGACCAACTATGAGACTGAGAGCCCTGATCGCGTCCGTCGCCCTGCTGGCCGGCGCCGCGGCGGCCCTGCCGGGCACCGCCGCGGTCGCCGCGAGCGACGACCTCGGCGTCCAGGCCACCGCGCTGTACGTGTCGCCGAGCGGCAACGACAGCAACGCCGGCACGCTCACCGCGCCCCTGCGGACCGTGCAGCGCGCGGTCGACCTGGCCGTGGCCGGTGACACCATCTACCTCAGGGCCGGCACCTACGCGCCGAGCACCAACATCCAGTTGAACAAGAACGGCACGGCGAACCAGCCCTTCACCCTCACCAACTACAACGGCGAGCAGGCCGTCATCGACGGCGAGAACATGCCCCACACGCCGGCCCCCGTCGACGGCAGCATCCCGCGCCCCGAGCGCGGCGCCATCCACATCGAGGGCGACCACTGGCGGCTGATCGGCCTGGAGATCATCAACGGGCCCTACGGGATCTTCGGCCTCGACACCAACAACAACCGCTTCGAGCGCCTCGTCACCCGGAACAACTACGAGAGCGGTCTCCACCTCCAGGGCGCTTCGAGCAACAACCAGGTCATCAACCTGGACAGCTACGGCAACCGGGACCCGAGGAACAACGGCGAGAGCGCGGACGGCCTGGCCATCAAGGAGGGCTCGGGCACCGGCAACGTGGTGCGCGGCGCCCGGCTCTGGAACAACTCCGACGACGGCTTCGACGCCTGGGAGTTCCTCTCCCCGATCACCATCGAGTCCAGCCTGGCCTGGGGCAACGGCTACAACCGGTGGAACCTGCCCGACTACACGGGCGACGGCAACGGCTTCAAGCTCGGCGGCGGCGACGAGGACCTGCCCGCCGCCCACGTCACCCGCAACAGCATGGCCTGGGACAACTCGGCCGGCGGCTTCATCGACAACGCCAACCCTGGCGCGCTGCTCGCCGAGCGGAACACCGCCTGGCGCAACGGCGGCACCGGCTTCGACTTCGCGGACGCGGACGGCACCCTGAACGCGAACCTCGCGGTGTCCAACGGCACCAACGTGTCGCTCGGCTCCAACTCGGGCGGCAGCGGCAACTCCTGGAACATCGGCGGCAGCTGGTCCTTCGTCAGCACCGACCCGTCGACGATCACCGGGCCGCGCCAGGCAGGCGGCGCCATCCCGTCGTCGACCTTCCTCCGCCCGTCCAACGGCGCGAACGTCGGCGCCCGCTTCTGAACCGCGCGCGACGCACCGCCCCGGCCGGCACCCGTGCGATGCCGGCCGGGTGGTTCTCACCCCCGGCGGCCGAGGGCCGGCAGGTAGTCGAACCAGTCGAAGTCCGCGCTGCCCCGGGTCGCGTACATGCCGACGACCCGCCCCGTGAAGCCGGTGGCGACCTCCGTGGAGAGGTAGCGCCCGTCGAGCTCGGCGAGTCGCACCGGCTGGGTCGCCGCGCCCGGCAGCACCGAGAAGCTGATGGTGTCGGGCCCCGTGGCCCGAACCCCGAGCGGCTCCCCGGTCAGCTGCTCGGCGGCCGTGACGCCGGGCGGCAGCACGTCGTGGGTGCGGACGTCCACCACCAGCGTGAGCGGCCCCGGTGGCACCGGGCGGCGGGCGAGGCACTGGCCGAGCGGGCCGACACGGGCGACGACCCGCGCCTCGCCGTCGGCGACCTCGAGGTCGTAGTGGTGGGCCTCGTCGAGTCGCACGGAGAGCCCCGCCCTGGCCGCGCCGGGGTCGAGGCGGGCGCTGATCCGGCACTCCGGGTGCTGCTGCCGCCGGCCGACGAAGGTGTGACCGGGGCGGTCGAGCGTGTCGCCGGTGGCGGTGAGCCTGAGCCAGCCGGGGCGGTCCGTCGTCGACCAGGAGCCCTCGGGGCGTGCGCGCGGGGAGACCCAGCGCGGCGCGAGCGCGGGCTCGTCGAAGTCGTCCCTGACGGGCTCGGGCTCCACCGGCTGGAGGGGAGAGGGGGCCGGGTGACACTCCTGGACCGGGCCGACGACGGGCCAGCCGTCCACCCAGCGCACCGGCGTCAGGAAGGTCTCCCGGCCCAGCACGTGGAATTCGGGGGTGTGGCCGCGGGGTCGGGTGCCGAGCAGCGCCATCCACCAGCTGCCGTCGGGCGCCGCGACCAGGTCGGCATGGCCGGTGGACTGGATCGGACGGTCGGTTGCGGCGTGTGTCAGGATCGGGTTCGCCGGGGCCGGCTCGAACGGGCCGCGTGGCGAGCGGGCGCGGGCGATGGAGACGGCGTGTCCGCGCTCGGTGCCGCCCTCGGCGATCAGCAGGTACCACCAGTCGCCGATCCGGTACAGGTGCGGCGCCTCCGGGTACTTGCGGCCGGTGCCCGACCAGAGTTCGAAGGGGCCGTCGAGCACCGCGCCGGAGCGCGGGTCGATCCTGGCCAGCCTGATCCCGGAATCCGAGAAGGCGCACCAGCAGGATCCGTCCTCGTCCCAGGCGATGTCGGGGTCGATGCCGGGGAGGTCGATCCAGACCGGCTCCGACCACGGGCCCTCGGGGCGCTCGGCGGTGACCAGGAAGGTGCCCCCGCCGCCCACCAGCGTGGTGATGAGCCAGAACCGCCCGCCGTGGTGGCGGAGGGTGGGCGCGTAGATCCCGGCGGAGGCCGGGGTCCCGGGCGGCAGCCACAGCTGCGACGGGCGGTCGAGGACGTTGCCGAGCTGGCGCCAGTGCACCAGGTCGCGGCTGTGGAAGAGGGGAACCCCGGGAAAGTACTCGAAGCTGGAACAGGCGAGGTAGTAATCCTGGCCCACGCGGCACAGGCTCGGGTCCGGATGGAACCCGCCGATGACCGGGTTCTGATAGCTGCTCACCAGAACACGATCGTCAACTGTCATCTCCTCCGCAACTTTGATCGGTTCCGAGGGATTGACTTTGTTAATTCACCGGCCTAACACTCGCCTTCTCCGGGCGAGTCCGCCCGTGCCCCGAGGATGAGGCAGGCGATGAGAGAGAACAGAACGAACGAACCAGGACCCGTCCACCGGCGCCGGGCCTCGGCCCTGGCCGTCGGCGCCGCGGCGCTCGCGTTGCTGGCGGCCGGCTGCGGCGGCGGAGGGAACGGCGGCGGGGGAGGTGGCTCGACACCCGCGGACACCCTGGTGGTGGCCGGACAGACGGGCGACTACATCCGGAACTTCAACCCGTACTCGCCCACCCTGGTCGAGGGTCCCGGCACCATCTTCGAGCCGCTGTTCTACTTCAACCTCGCCAGCCCGGGCGAGCCCGTGTCCCGCCTGGGCACCGAGTACGCCTGGAACGAGGACGGCACCGAACTGTCGATCACCCTGCGCGAGGGCGTGACCTGGTCGGACGGCGAAGCGTTCGACGCCGAGGACGTCAAGTTCACCTTCGACATGATCGCCTCCGACGCCGTCCCCAACACGGTGGGCTTCCACGGCACCACCGAGATCGTCGACCCCACCCACGTCACCGTGACCTTCGACGCCCCCTCCTACATGGAGGGGCCGCAGCTGCTCGGCAAGACCTGGATCGTGCCCGAGCACATCTGGAGCGGCATCGAGGACCCCAACGCGGACACCATCCCCGAGCCGGTCGGGACCGGGCCCTACACGCTCGGCGACTTCAAGGGGCAGGCGTTCACGCTCGACGCCAACCCCGACTACTGGGGTGGCGAACCGGAACTGACGCACGTCCAGTACCGCTCGCTGGCCGGCAACCAGGCGTCCACCGACGCGCTCGCGGCCGGACAGGTCGACGTCTACAGCGGCCCGGTCCCCGACATCGCCAACGTTGAGGAGAACTACCCGGGTTACTCGGCCATCACGGTGCCCATGAACCAGATGGTCCTCGACGCCTGCGCCAACGCCGACCTCGGCTGCACAGGACCGCAGACCGACCCGGCGGTGCGCCAGGCGCTCTACTACGCGATGGACCGCACCCAGCTCAACCAGCTGGCGTTCCAGAACACGGCGAGCGAGATGTCCCCCGGCTTCGCCCTGCCCGAGCGCGACGCGGCCTACGTCTCGGACGCGCTGGAGAACCCGACCGTGCCGATGGAGCCCGACCTGGCGCGCGTCGACGAGATCCTGACCGGCGCCGGGTACGCGCGCGAGGGCGACGGGATCTATGCCAGGGACGGCGAGCCCCTGGCGCTGACCGTGACCGTGGTCACCGGCTGGACCGACTACATCACCGCGCTCGAGACCCTGCGCGAGCAACTGCTGCCCGCCGGCATCGAGCTGACGGTCGCCCAGGTGTCCTGGAACGAGATGTCCGACGCCCGTGCCCGCGGCGACTTCCAGCTGGTCATCGACTCGCTCTACCCGGGGCCCGCGCCCGACCCGTTCTACATCTACAGCTATTTCTACGGCACCGAGAACACCGCCGAGGTGGGGGAGTCCGCCGACACCAACTACTCGCGCTACTCGAACTCCGAGGTCGACGAGGCCCTGGAGGCGCTGACCCAGCTGAACCCGGAGGACATGGCGGCGCGGATGCCGCACTACGACACGATCCAGCAGCGCATCGAGCAGGACATGCCGTACATCCCGATCCTCACCGGCGGCACCACCACCGAGTTCCACGCCGCGAAGTTCGACGGCTGGCCGAGCCAGGAGAACCTCTACGCCTTCCCCGCGGTCTGGAGCCGCCCCGACCAGTCGCAGATGTACATGAACCTCGTGCCCACCGGGGAGTGAGCCCCGCGCCCGGCCCGGCAGCCCGCCCGATCGCGGCGGGGTGCCGGGCCGCGGCATGTCCGGCGGCCATCACTCCCACACGACGACGTTGCGCCGCACCGGGACCGACGTGGGGTCGGCGGCGAACAGCTCGGGGGAGCGCGCCCTGATGCGCTCGATGTCGTCGAACACCGCGCGCAGGTGGGTGCGCATCGCGGCACGGGCCAGGTCCGCGTCGCCGGCCAGTACCGCCCGCAGGATCTCGCCGTGCTGCTCGGTGAAGACGGCCGGCGCCGTCTCCTGCAGGCCGAGCCGCCTGGCCCGGTCCAGATGGCCCTTGGCGGCCGCGACCGTGGTCCAGGCGCTGCCGTGCCCGCTGAGCCGCAGCAGCCCCTGGTGAAAGGCCTCGTCAAGCTCGAAGAACTCCTCGATGGCAAGCCCCGGCTGACGCTGCCGCGCCACGTTGTCGCGGAGCTCGGCGACCAGCGCGGGGTCGAGCGGCTCCGGCAGGTCGTCGAGCGAGGCCAGCTCGACCGCCTCCCGCAGGAACTGCGCGTCGGCGACCTGCGCCGGGTCGACGCGGGAGACGAAGGACCCGATCTTCGGAAAGACCTGCACCAGGCCCTCCTGCGCCAGCAGGATCAGACTCTCGCGGACCGGGGTCCGGCTCACCCCGAGCGAGGTGGCCAGCTCGTTCTCCGAGAGCGCGGCGCCCGGCGGCAGCTCCAGGGTCAGGACCATCTGCCGCAGCCTGGTGTAGATGGTCCGCCGTGAGGTCCGCCGCCCGTTCTTCTGAGCCATGGGCTCCATCGTATCGGCAGGACACCCCTTGCCTTCCTTTGCGACAGGTGCTTGTATACATGCACTGTTCGACCGGTAGGGAGAGAGCCGCCGTGAGTACCATCGAACGCGCCGAGGTCTTCGTCGCCTCCCCCGGGCGCACCTTCGTGACCCTGCGCGTCACCACCTCGGACGGGGTCACCGGACTCGGCGACGCCACCCTCAACGGGCGCGAGCTCGCCGTCGCCAGCTACCTGCGCGACCACCTCGTGCCGCTGCTCGTCGGCCGCGATCCGGCCCGCGTCGAGGACATCTGGCAGTACCTCTACCGGGGCGCCTACTGGCGGCGCGGCCCCGTCACCATGACCGCCATCTCCGCCGTGGACACCGCCCTCTGGGACATCAAGGGCAAGACCGCGGGACTCCCCGTCTACCAGCTGCTCGGCGGCCGGTCCAGGGACGGCGTCCTGGCCTACTCGCACGCCAGCGGCGCCGACGTGCCCGCCCTCCTCGACGACGTCCAGCGCTACCTCGACCTCGGCTACCGCGCCGTGCGCGCCCAGGCCGCGGTCCCCGACGTCGGCGGCACCTACGGCGTGCGCCAGGGCGCGATCTACGAGCCGGCCGCCACCGCGCTGCCCGAGGAGCAGCCGTGGGACACCCAGTCCTACCTGACCTTCGCCCCCACCTACCTGGAGGCGATCCGCGAGCGCTTCGGCTTCGGGTTCCACCTGCTGCACGACGTCCACCACCGGCTGACCCCGCTGGAGGCCGCCCAGTTCGGCAAGAGCGTCGAGGCCTGCCGGCTGTTCTGGATGGAGGACCCGACGCCGGCCGAGAACCAGGATGCGTTCCGGCTCATCAGGCAGCACACCACCACGCCCATCGCCGTGGGCGAGGCGCTGACCTCCATCTGGGACGTCCAGCACCTGATCACCGAACAGCTCGTCGACTACGTGCGCACCACCGTCGTGCACGCCGGCGGCATCACCCACCTGCGCCGCATCTTCGACCTCGCCGCCCTCTACCAGGTGCGCACCGGCTCGCACGGTGCCACCGACCTCTCCCCGGTCAGCCTGGCCGCCAACGTCCACCTCGACCTGGCCGTGCCCAACTTCGGCATCCAGGAGTACATGGGCCACGCCCCCGAGACCGCCGAGGTCTTCCACGGCGGCGTCACCTTCGCCGACGGCCTGCTGCACCCGGCCGAGGAGCCGGGCCTCGGCGTCGAGTACGACGAGCGGGCCGCCGAGCGCTTCCCCTACCAGCCCCGCTACCTGCCCGTCGCGCGGCGCCTCGACGGCTCGGTGCACGACTGGTGACCGGCACCGCACCGGCCGGGCTCGGCCGCGCCACCCTGCGCCGGCTCCCGCGGGAACGCCGTCCCCTGGTGGACCCGGCGGACCTGCGCAGCCGCGTCGTCCACCTCGGGCTCGGCGCCTTCCACCGCGCCCACCAGGCCCTCTACACCGAGCTGGCCGCCGCGGACACCGGGGAGCCCTGGGGCATCGCGGCCGTGGCACCGCGCTCCCGCGACACCGTGCGCGCCCTGCGCGCCCAGGACCACCTCTACTCGCTGACCGAACTGCACCCCGAAGGGGCCGGCCCCCGGGTCGTCGGCGCGCTCACCGAGGCGCTCGCCATGCGGCCCGACGCCGCCCGCGTCGACGCGCTGCTCACCGACCCCGAGGTCACCGTCGTCACCGTCACCGTCACCGAGAAGGGCTACCACCGCGCCACCGATCCCACCCGGCCCCCGGCGCTCGACACCACGGACCCCGCCGTCGCCGCCGACCTCGCCGCCCCGGACACCGCCCAGCTCACCACCGTCGTCGGCCGGCTCGCGGCCGGCCTCACCGCCCGGATGCGCTCCGGAGCCGCCCCGATCACCGTCGTCTCCTGCGACAACATGGCCGACAACGGTGCCGTGCTCGCCGCCGTCGTCAGGGACTTCGTCGCCGCCTCCCGCTGGCCCGACCGCGCGACCGTGCTGGACCGGCTCGACGAGGCCGTCACCTTCCCCGCCACCGTCGTGGACCGCATCGTGCCCGCCGCCACCGCCGCCGACCGCGCCGCCGCGGCCGCCGCGCTCGGCGTGCGGGACGAGGCGGCCGTGGCCGGCGAGCCCTACCTGGCCTGGGTCCTCCAGGACACCTTCGCCGCCGCCCGCCCCCGCTGGGAGGCCGGCGGCGCACTCCTCGTCCCCGACCCCGCGCCCCACCAGCTCACCAAGCTGCGGCTGCTCAACGGCTCGCACTCCGCGCTCGCCTACCTCGGCCTCGCCGCAGGACACACCAC
>NZ_SMKC01000318.1 GCF_004348315.1 Streptomyces sp. 8K308
GTCGACACCCTCGGCCCGCCGGCGCCCGCCCCGCCGACGCGGCCGCCGGTCCTGCGCCCCTCGCGGCGTGCGCTGCTGGCCGCCGCCGGCGGGACGGCGGCCGTCGCCGGCGGCGGCGTGCTCGTCTGGCGCCTCGCCCGGCTCGGTGGCGACGGCGGCGGCTCGGGCGGTGGCACCGCCGAGGGAAGCGGCGGTGACTCGTCGGGCGATGGGACGGGACAGGTCAGGACCGTGCGGATCGCCGTCCACGGCGACCTGAGCGGGGACAACGCCGTGCTCGGTCAGGAGATGCTCAACGCCGCCCGGCTCGCCGTGGACGAGGCGAACGCCTCGGGCGACCACCCGGGCCTTCGCTTCGAGGTCGTCGAGGCCGACGACCAGGGCGTGGCGGCGCAGGCCGGGGCGGCGGCCCAGACGGCGATCGACGACGAGGCCGTCCTGGCCGTGGTCGGGCCCGCGGCCTACGACACGGTGATGGCGGCCGGCGCGCGGTACAGCGCGGCGGGCCTCGCCTTCCTGGTCCACTCGGTCACCGAGGCCGAGCTCGGTGGGCAGGGGTTCGTCACCTTCCTGCGCGCGGTGCCGAGCGACCGGCAGTCGGGCGCCGCGATCGGTCAGTTCCTCGCCCGGCACCCGGACGTCTTCGCCGTGACCGTCATCGACAACGAGACCTCGTACGGCGTGGAGATGGCCAACGAGGTGCAGGCGGTGCTGGTGAACGACGAGACCCACTACCTGGAGAGCCGGAGGTCCGTGGCGAGCGACGAGACCGACCTCTCCGGCCTCGTCCGGGGCATCACGGACTCCGAAGCGGACACCGTGGCGTTCTTCGGCGCGTCCGACCAGCTCGGCGCGCTGGCCGCCGCGCTCGGCTCGGCGGAGTTCACCGGCCCACGGATCAGCGGGAACCGGGGCCTTGAGCAGCCGTTCATCGACCGGGCCGGCGAGTCGGCCGAGGGGTGGTTCCTGGCGTCGTTCATCGTCGACCCGTTCACCAACGACGCGACGTGGGAGTTCGCCGACCGCTTCACCGAGGCGTACGACCTGCAGCCGGGCTACTTCGCGGCCCGCGTGTACGACGTCACCCGGCTGATCACGGAGACGGTCGCCGGTCTCGGCGCCGAGGCGGCGGACCGGTCCGCGGTGTTCCAGGCCCTGTCCAGGGCCAGCCACCGGGGCGTCACGGGCGTGATCCGCTTCGACGGCGATGGGGAGTACGGCGGCACGGGGCCCCACCTCTACCAGGTTACCGAGGGCGTGTTCGTCCCCCTCGGCCCGATCGAGGACTACACACCCTGACGCCGGTCGGCCGCGTCAGGGCGCGTCGGCTTCGAGCCTGGCCCGCAGCTCGACAGCCTGGGGCAGGGCGCCGGCCTCGTAGTCGGCGAGCGCCTGCCGCCAGTGCTCGCGGGCCGCCGCGTGCTCGCCGAGTCGGGCACGCGTGTCGCCGATCGCCGCGTGCGAGTGGGCCCGCGCCACTCGCTCGCCGACCTCGACGGCCAGCGCCAGGGCCTCCTCGTGGAGGGGCAGCGCCCGGGCCGGATCGCCCGCGGCCGTGTGGGTGGCGGCCAGGGTGTTCAGCATCTCGACCGTCAGCTCCGACTCGCCCACGGCGCGCGCCAGGGCGAGGGCCTCGCCGTGGAGGCGCAGCGCCTCCGCGAGCTCGCCGCGGTTCCGGTGGAGGGTGCCCAACTTGTTCAGGCACAGCGCCTCGATCTGGCGGTAGCCGGTCTCGCGGGCCAGGGCCATGCTGCGGTGGGCGTGTTCGAACGCCGTTGCCTCATCGCCGAGCCGCGTGTGCACGTCGGCCAGCACGCAGTGGGTGTTGGCCTCGACGGACTTGTCGCCGTGGGACTCGCAGAGTTCGAGCACGCTCTCCAGGCGGCGCCGCGCCTCGTCGAGCCGGCCGAGGGTGCGCAGCGTGCGGCCCATGTTGACCAGGAGGGCGCAGCGGACCCGCCAGTTCCCCTCCGTGCCGTTCAGCTCCAGCGCGAGCTCGTACTGGCGGAGGGCGTCCGGCAGTTCGCCCCTGCGCAGCGCGACGCCCGCCAGGCCGTTGAGCACGGAGGCCTGGAGCGACCGGTCGCCGGCCCGCTCGTAGACGGCCAGCGCCTGCCGGAAGTGGCCGACCACCTCCTCGGGGTCGTCGCCCCACAGGTTCATCATGGTGCCGAGCACCCGCCGCGCGTTCGCCTCCGCGAACTCGTCGCCGGCCGCCCGGGCCGCGCGGAGCGCCCGGCCGTGCAGGGCGACCGCCTCGTCGAAGTACCCGCCCACCCGCAGGTAGAGGTGCACCGTCTCGGACAGACGGGTGACGAACGCCGGATCGCCGTGCCTGGTGACCTCGAGCAGGTTGGCCCGCTCGGCGTCCAGCCAGCGCCGGGCCTGGTCGTGACCGGGGAACGAGGGGGACGGGCCGTCCGGCGGCGACACCTTCGGCCGGTGCGCGTAGTCGTTGGGCGCGAAGACGTCCATGGCGGCGGAGGCCGCGTACAGGTAGTGGTCGCGCAGTCGGCCGAGCGCGGACGCCCGCTCGGCGGCGGTGTCCGTGGACTCGGCGAGCTCGGCGGCGTAGTCGCGCAACAGGTCGTGCTGCCGGTGCCGCCCGTCGCCTGTCTGGTCGACGAGATGGGCGCGCAGCAGCGTGTCGAGGCACCGGCGGGTCTCCCGCAGGGTGTGCCCGGCGAGGGCCGCCACGGCGTGGGTGTCGGTGTCGTGCCCCGGGTGCAGGCCGAGGAGCCGGAACACCCGGGCCGCGGCGGGATCGAGCCGCTGGTAGGACCAGGAGAACACGGAACGCACGGCGGTGTGCGGGTCGCCCTCGATGTGGAGCAGGTCGAGGGCGCCCTGCCGCTCGGCGAGTTCGCCGGCCAGCTCGGTGAGGCTGAGGGCCGGCCGCGACCTGATCAGCTCGGCGACGATGCGCAGCGCGAGCGGCAACCGGACGCACTGCTCGACCAGCGCCTCGGCCGCCTCGGGTTCGGCCTCGACGCGCGGGCCGAGCAGCTCCCGCAGCAGGTGGTGGGCGTCCGTCGCGGGGAGCCGGGCGACGCGGACCCGGTGGGCCCCGTCCCGGACGACGAGGCCGGCCAGCGTGTCGCGGCTGGTGACGAGCGTGAAGCAGGACGGCGCGCCGGGCAGCAGGGGGCGCACCTGCTCGACGGCGTGGGCGTTGTCCAACACGATCAGCATCCGGCGCCCGGCGACCAGGGTGCGGAAGCGGGCGGCGCGCTCGGCGAGCCCCTGGGGGAGCGCCGTGCCCTCCTGCCCCAGCGCCCGCAGGAACCCGGCCAGCGCGTCCTGCGGGGCGACCGGCTGGTCGGGGCCGTAGCCGTGCAGGTCGACGTAGAGCTGGCCGTCGGGGAACCGCTCCCGGCCGCGGTGCCCCCAGTGCACCACCAGGGCCGTCTTGCCGACGCCCGCCGTCCCGGACACCGCCGCGACGGCGGCCGACGCCGTCGCCAACAGTCCGTCCAACTCGGCCAGTTCGGCGTCGCGGCCGACGAAGTTCCGGACGTCGAGGGGAAGCTGGGCGGGGACCTCGCCACGCCCGGCGGGGGCGGCGAGCCGCCGCGCCTCGTGCTCCCCGTGCCCCCCGGGCCCCAGCGCCTCGCCGGCCAGCACACGGCGCTCCAACTCCCGCAGCTCGGGCCCAGGTTCGACGCCTAGCTCCCGCATAAGCGTCTCCCGCACCGCGCGGTAGGCCGCGAGCGCGTCGGCCTGCCGCCCGGCCCGGGCCAGGGCGGTCATCAGCAGCGCGTGGAAGCGTTCGCGCATCGGGTGCTCGCGCACCTGGGTGAGCAGCTCGGCCACGATCTCCGCGTGCCGCCCGAGGGTCAGCTCCGACTCGTACAGCGTCTCCAGGGCGACGAGGCGGCGCTCGACGAGCCGGTGCACCCAGTCGTCGAGGAGCGGGAGGTCAACCCCGGTGAATGGTGCGCCCCGCCACAGCCCCAGCGCGCCGCGCAGCGACTCGACCGCGCCCCGCGGGTCCTCCCGGGCGGCGATCGCGAGACCCTCCTCGACCGCCGACTCGAACCGCTCCGCGTCGAGCTCGCCAGGCTCCACCCGCAGCCGGTAGCCGGCGGGCCCCAGCGCGAGCCGGTCCGGCTCCCCGAGCTTGCGGCGGAGCCGGTGGACCTGGAGCTGGAGCCGCTGTCCGCCGCGGGGATCCGGCTGGTCGCCCCATAACGCGTCGATGAGCACGTCCGTCGGCACCGGTCGCCCGGCGCGCGCCAACAGCACGGCGAGCAGGGAGCGTTCCAACCGCCCGCCGAGGGCCTCCTGCCGCCCGTCCCGCCGGATCGCCAGCTCGCCCAACACCTGGAACCTCACGGCACGCCCCCTCCCCCTGCTCGCGCGTCAACCAGCGTGACGGCGCGTGCAGCCCGCATGCTCCCAGAGCGGGAGGGCCGGGGGAAAGTCGAGGGGGGCTGGGTCAGTCCACGGGCAGCGGCGTGTGCCGCACCGAGCTTCGGCCGCGCACGTCGTAGTCCTGGGCGAGACCGGTGGAGTGCAGCCGGCCGATGTCGGCGTTGTCGAACGTCATCCAGCCGATCTTGGCGACCTTGTCGTCGTCCCAGTTGTAGCGGTCCCACACGTTGACCTGGTAGTCGAGACGGGCCTCCGGGCGGCCGGTGGGGCCCGGCTCGACGGTGACCACGCCGGCGACGTCCAGCTCGGCGTGGCCCATCGCCAGGCGCCAGTTGGCGTCGTCGAACTCGAAGCCCTGGGCGCCGGAGCGCACGGGGAAAGCGACGGGCCGGCCGCCGCTCTCCCGGAACGCCTCGGTCGCCTCGCGTGTCCACTCGTCGCGCCTGGCCGAGACCGCCGCGTCGACCGCCCGGCCGACCACGGTCGAGTCCTGGAGCATGCCGTCGACATCGACGTCGAGCCGGCTGCCGGAGCCGTCCAGGTAGTGGTCGAGCAGTTGGGCCGCGTCCTCGTAGCCGAAGGCCTCCGCCACGGTGGCGCCGGCCTCGAGCTCGGCCTGCAACGCGTAGTCGCGGACCAGCGGTTCGGCCACGTCGTACGGGCCGGCCCCCTCGTCGTACCGGCGGTCGGGCGGGGCGGACAGCAGGCCGGCGTCGGTCAGGGACTCCCGGTGCGCCGACCAGAACGACGCCCGCGAGCCGGGGTCCATCTCCGCGAAGGCGTCGCGCAGCGCGGCCTCGCGCTCCGCCCCGCCGGCCTCGTCCACGGCCCAGAGCGCCACCACGGCCCGCTGGGTGCGCAGTTCGCGCTCCAGCTCGGCGCTCGGCCGGTGGGCGGCGGCGTCCATCAACCGGCCGAAGTCCTCGAACCGCTCCCGCCCCAGGCCGGCGGTGTCCCGTGGCGGCAGCTCGGGCTCGTCGTTGGCACCGAGGTAGGCGAGGGCCGCGGCGGGCAGGCGGTCCTGGGCGCCGCCCACCGCCGGGTCGGTCAGCATGACGAGGCCGTCGGCGACCCGCGTCAGGGCGTCCGTGAGCGGGGCGCGCCGCGCGGGGTCGAGCGCGAGCGGTCCGCCGGCCAGGTCGCCGAGGGCCGCCAGTTCGCGGGCGTCGAGGCGGGCGTAGAACCCTTCCAGGTAGGCCAGTTGCCCGTCGTCGAGCCGGGCCCCCGACAGCGGCCGGCCGGTGAGCGGGTCGTACAGCTGGCGCCCGATGGCCGCCAGCGTCTCGGTGTGGCGGCGCAGCGCCTCGGGATCCGGCCGGCCGGACGCCAGTTCGCGGGATATCCCGTCGGCGGCGAACCGGGCCATGCCGGAGGTGGTCCACAACCCGAGCGGCCCGTCGACGACGTCGTAGTCCAGGTCGTCAAGCTCGGTGCCGTACTCCGCGAGCCGGCGCCGGTACTGGGCGATGGCCTCGCCCATCTCCCGCGAGGTCGCCCGCGCCCGGTCGACGACCGCCGTCAGATGGCGCAGCCTGATCAGCGCCGGCCGCGACAGCGCGCCGCCGGCGCCGGAGCCCGGCAGCGCGTCGTCGCCGTACCCGCCGTACCCGCCGGCCTCGAGCAGCGGCGTCGAGGCCAGCTCGCGCCGCGCCTGCTCCAACTGGTCGGTGTGGTAGGCGTCGAGCCCGGTGGGCCCGTCGATGAGGGCGTTCACCTCGTCGACCGCGTCCAGCGCCCGATTCATGGCGCGGACGAGCAGGCCGGTCACGCGGTCCAGGTCGGCGCCGTTGCCCTGGAGCCCCCGCGCGGTGGCGTCGATCCGCTCCGTGCCGTCGACCACGGCCTCGCCGTTGAGCCGGCCCGCCTCCTCGCCCGCCCGGGTGGCCGCCTCCGCCAACTCACCGGCCTCCCCGGCCTCGGCCGCGGCCCGCGCGTACGCCGCCGCGGTGCCCGCCATGCTCTCCGGATCGATCTCGTCCGTGAACGCGTCGCGCCGCCGCCATGGCGACCGGCCGAGCGCCGCCTCGACGTCCGCGCGCGTGAAGTCGACTGTCCCGGCCACCGTGCCTCCCTGCCGACCGCTTCCCGTGTGCGAACGCAGCATAGGGCCAGGCGCCGGTGACCGGTGGCAGGGAGGGGACACAACCTGTCCGCCACCGGTGGAAGTGTGCGGTCACCGCCCCCGACCGAGGGCGGACGGCGACCGAGAGCCGGGAGCCAGCATGTCCATCGCGACGACCACCCACCTGAACTTCCGGGGCGACGCCCGCGCGGCGCTCGACTTCTACCACTCCGTCTTCGGCGGGCACACGACCGTCGTCACCTACCGGGACGCGGGCGACACGCGGAACGCGGACGAGGCGGAGTGGGTGATGTGGGGTCAGGTGGCCGGTGACGACGGCTGCCACGTCATGGCCTACGATGTGCCCTCCCAATGCCCTGGAACCCGGGCGAGAACGCCGTCCTCGTCTCGGTGCGCGGCGACGACGCCGAGGAGATCGCAGCGCTGTGGGAGAGGTTGGCCGTCGGCTCGACCGTCGTCCGGCCGTTGGAGCCCGCGTCGTGGGCGCCGCTCTACGGCATGCTCAGGGACCGCTTTGCGTCACCTGGGTGCTGGACGTCGCGGCCGACCACCAGGGCTGACCCGCCGACTTCGCTCCCCGCGATGTGAAGTTCCAAGCAATTTCGTTATGTTCCCGCCCCCGGGAGCCGGCTTCCCGGCCCGCGCCCGGGGGTTCGCGGTGCGGTGACCGGCCAGGGAGAAGTTCTGTCCTGAGTGTTAACAACACAGCTGGCCTGTTATAGCTTTCTGCCGCCCTCCCTCGGCCACGAGGATTCGGACCATGACTATGGACAGAAGTGGTCGGCGCGGCCCCGAGCAGCGTCGGCAGGACATCGCCGACGTCGTCCTCTCCGCGGGCTCCGTCGCCGCCGCCGAACTCGCCGAACGGTTCGGCGTCAGCCTCATGACGATCCACCGCGACCTCGACGAGCTGGAACGCCGGGGCATCGTGCGCAAGCACCGCGGCGGCGTCACCGCCCAGCCGTCCGGGGTGTTCGAGAGCAACGTCGCCTACCGGCTGAAGTCGATGGGTCCCGCCAAGGACGCCATCGCCGAGCGGGCCGTCGGACTGATCGAGCCCGGCATGGCCGTCCTGCTCGACGACTCCACCTCGGCGCTCGCGCTGGCGCGCCGGCTCGCGGGGATCACGCCGCTGACCGTCGTCACCAACTTCCTCCGGATCATCAACCTGCTCGCCGGCGAGCGCGACATCCGGCTGATGGCGCTCGGCGGCGACTACGACCCGCTGCACGACTCCTTCCTCGGGGTCTCGTGCGTGGACGCCATCGAGGCGCTGAACGTGGACCTGTGCTTCGTGTCCACCTCGGCGGTGTCCGAGGGATTCGCCTACCACCAGGAGCAGCACATCGTGTCGGTCAAGCGGGTCATGCTCCGGGCCGCGGCCCACAACGTGCTGCTGCTCGACCACTCCAAGCTCAACCGGGTGGCGCTGCACCGGGTCGCGCCGCTGACGGCGTTCGACCGCGTCGTCGTCGACGACGGCGCCGACGCGCGGGCGTTGCGCGATCTTGACGAGCGGAAGGTGCCCTACGAGGTGGCGACGACCTGACCACCGTGGACCGCCGGTCGGTGGCGAC
>NZ_SMKC01000319.1 GCF_004348315.1 Streptomyces sp. 8K308
CATCGGGCCCGTCGGCCCTGTCGGCCGGCTCAGCCCCGTCGTCCCGGGGCCCTCCGGCGCCCCCGTCCGCGGGTCCTGCGCCTCCCGCACGCCCGTCGTCCCCGGCCCTCGACCCGGTCTCGGTCGCCACCCCCACTCGTCCGGGCGCTGCCGCGCCCGCCAGGCGCTGCCCGGGGATGGGCCGCCGCGGTCGGGCGGCGTCGGGGGCGTCGAAGGCATCGAGATACTCCTGGCGCGGTCCTGTCGCCGGCCCCACACGGGACCCGGCGCCGTCACGGGCGTCCATCGGCCTCCCCTCGGTCGCCCGCGGCCACGGCCGCCTCGGTGAGGAACTCCCGGAACGCACCGGCCACCTCGGCCGGGAACTCCATCATCGCCACATGACCGGCTTCCGGCAGCACGACGAGCCGGGAGAACCCGAATGCCCGGCCGGCCCGCCGGGCGCTGGCGACGCCGACCAGCCGGTCGCGGGCGCCGTAGACCAGGAGCGTCGGCGCCAGCACCCGCTCCGCCTGCCGCCACAGCGAGTGCTGGCCGCCGAGCGTGTAGGCGTTGAGGAGACCCCGGGTGGTGCGGCCGAGCGACTCCCAGAAGTAGGGAAGCCCCTGCCGGCGCTCCATCTCGGCCTCGGCCATGGCGAACTCCAGGGGCGTTATCCGCTCCGGGTTCCCGTACACCAGGCGCAACACCGCGCGGGCGCGCCGGCCGGGCGCCTGGTCGCGGGTCGCCCAGCGCAGCAGCCGGGTCGCGCCCGGCACGCCGACGAGGCCGGTGGGGAGGGAGGTGAGCCGCGGCAGCCGCTCCGGCATGGCCGGCGCGATCAGCGTGAGGGTGCGGACGAGGTCGGGGCGGAGCGCCGCGACCCGGGTGACGACGGCGCCGCCGAGCGAGTTGCCGAAGAGGTGCACCGGCGCGCGGCCCCCGGCGTCGAGCAGCCGGATGACGGCGCGCGCGTGTCCGTAGACGGAGTAGTCGCGGGTCGGGGGCGGCGGCGAGGCGCCGAAGCCCGGCAGGTCGAGCGCCTCGCACTCGACGTCCGCGGCCAACTGCTCCATCAGCGCAGACCAGTTGCGCGAGGAACCGCCGAGGCCGTGCACCAGGAGTGCCGGTTCGAGACCGTCGACGCCGCCGGCTCGGCGGCGGACCGCGAGCGTCATCCCTGAGAGGTCGGTGGTGCGGAGGGTCTCCCCTTCCCGCACCCCTGGCCAGCCCTCCGCGGCGGCGAGCGCCGCCTCGGCTCGCTGCTCTTCCGTGGATGGCATGGGCGCAATATTACGAGCCCGTCACGCTCGCACACACGCACCAGCCGGACCTTGGTCCTGTGTCCGGCGTCACATTCCGGTTCGCCTCTCGCGGCGCGCGCGCCTAGGGTGGGAGGTGCCCACCCGAGAGCCGGAGGTGGTGAGCGATGCGGCAGGACCCGACAGAGCCGGAGTCCTTCGACGAGTACCCGGAGTCCGTGGAATACGAGGAGGAGCTCGACGAGGAGGCCGCCGAGGGCGACGTCGCCGAGCAGCGGCTCGAGCTGCTCAGGCTGCGCGACACGCCGCTCGCGGAGCGTGGCGCGCCGGAGGCCGACCCGGGAGACGCGGCCGAGCAGGCCCGCGTGGTCGACCCGGGCGACGACGACTACCGCGAGGACGCGCGCTGAGCGGCCGACCGCGCCCGGTGGCGGAGGCGACGCCCGCGGCCGGTGTCCGCAGAGTGAAATCCTCCCCTCACAATGCACGCTGCGCGACCGCACGACCGTACGATGACGACTGGACGTACGAGTACGAGCACCAGCACGCGACAGCGCGACAGACGGAACACGGTACGAAGAGCACGAGCAGCACCACACGCACACACGACCACCGGGAGGCGGCGTGACAGCCACAGAGCAGACCGAGGCGCGCCCCCGCGGCACCCGCCTGCCGCGCCGGGCCCGGCGCAACCAGCTGCTGGGCGCCGCCCAGGAGGTCTTCGTCGCCCAGGGTTACCACGCGGCGGCCATGGACGACATCGCCGTCCGCGCCGGGGTCAGCAAGCCCGTGCTCTACCAGCACTTCCCCGGCAAGCTCGAGCTGTACCTGGCGCTGCTCGACCAGCACTGCGAGGCGCTGGTCCAGGCGGTGCGCCGGGCGCTGGCGTCCACCAGCGACAACAAGCAGCGGATCGCCGCCACCATGGACGCGTACTTCTCCTACGTGGAGCACGAGGGCGGCGCGTTCCGGCTGGTCTTCGAGTCGGACCTGACCAACGAGCCGTCGGTGCGGGAGCGCGTCGACCAGGTCTCGCTCGACTGCGCCAAGCTCGTCAGCCCGCTGATCTCCGAGGACACCGACCTGCCGGAGGACCAGTCGATGCTGCTCGCGGTGAGCCTCTGCGGGCTCGCGCAGATCACCGCCCGCCACTGGCTCAGCTCCGGGCGCGGCATCCCGCGGGAGACGGCGAAGAACCTGACGGCCGCTTTGGCCTGGCGTGGCATCGCCGGCTTCCCCAAGCAGAACTGACGGCTCGGCCCCGGCGGTCCGGTGTTCGCTCTGGGCGTGGCCGGCCGCGTCCGGGGCACCTCCGCACGCGGCTAACCTGTGACGAGCTAACGGATCAGCGGAGGGACAAGCCGTGGAGATCAAGATCGGCGTTCAGCACACGCCGCGCGAGATCGTTCTCGAGAGCGGGCAGTCTGCCGAGGAGGTGGAGCGGGCCGTCGCCGACGCCTTGGCCTCCGAGAACCAGTTGCTCTCGCTCGTCGACGAGCGTGGTCGCAAGGTCCTGGTGCCCTCGAACCGGATCGCCTACGTGGAGATCGGCGTGCAGGCCGCCCGCCGGGTGGGCTTCGGCGCCCTCTGACGTCGCCAGGCGGTGGCCGGGCCGGTCCCGAAGGCGGAGGCCCTGGCCGGGCCAGTCGGCGGGGGCGGCTCGCCGCTCGCCGCGCCGCGCGGGCACCAGGCCACCAGGGCCGCCGGAGCGACGCGCGTTCCGCCGTCCGACGGGCCCGAGGGGAGGGGTCGAGTGATCAGCGCACGTGCCAGGGCCCGTGGCGGCGTCGCCTCGGCCGGCCAGGCCGTCCCGCTCGCGCCCGTCGCCGGCTCGCGCCTCGACTGGCCGCTGCTCGGCGTGGCCGTCGTCGGCATCTCGGCCTCTGGCCCGCTCACGGCCGGCACCGCGGCCCCCGCCCTGGCCATCGCCTTCTGGCGCAACGCGCTTGCCGTGGCCAGCCTGCTGCCGGTGCTGGCGCGACGGCGGGCGCTCCGCGCCGAGTTGGCCCGCGTCAGCCGCCGCACCCTGCTCCTCACGCTCGCCGCCGGCGCCGCGCTCGCCGCGCACTTCGGGCTCTGGCTGCCCAGCCTCCGGCTGACCTCCGTCGCCTCCTCGGTGGCCCTGGCCACCACGACGCCGCTGTGGACCGTGCTGGCGCTGCGGCTCCTCGGCCACCGACCGCCGGCGGGCGTGTGGCTCGGCTCGGCCATCGCCTTCACCGGCGTGGTGCTGCTCTCCGGCGTCGACCTCGCCGTCTCGGCCGACGCCCTGGCCGGCGACGCCCTGGCGCTCGGCGGCGGCATCGCGGGCGCCGCGTACGTGCTGCTCGGCGCCGAGGTGCGGCGCACCACGAGCACCACCGCCTACACCCTGCTCTGCTACGGCACCACCACGGCGCTGCTGCTCCCCGTCTGCCTCCTCGCCGGGGCCGCGCTCGGCGGCTACTCGGGGGAGACCTGGCTGAAGCTGCTCGCCATCACCGTCGTCGCCCAGCTGTTCGGTCACTCGCTGCTCAACCTCGTGGTGCGCGGGCTCGGGCCCTCCGTCACCTCCACGGCGACGCTGCTCGAGACGCCGGGCGCGGTGCTGATCGCCGCGCTCGCCCTCGGCCAGCTGCCGCCGGTCGCCGCCTACCCGGCGCTGGCCGTGATCCTGGTCGGCCTCGCCCTGGTCATCCGGGGGGAGCGGCGGTGAGCGTCGAGGTGCTCGGGCTCGTCGAGGAGCGGCTGCGCTCGGCCCTCGGCGAGCCGGACGGCCGGGCCGCGGTGACGTTCCTCGGCGCCGAGCGGATCGAGGTGCTGCGCTTCCCCGACACCGCGCGTCAGCTGGTGCGCTACGCCACGGTCGGCATGGCGGCGGCGCCGATGGCCGACCCCACGGCCGTCCTGGCCGACCCCGAGCGCGGTCCGCGCGCCGAGCTGCTGCTCACCGTGCGGGCCGGCGATCCCGCGGTCGACGGGGTGCCGCGCGCACTGGCCACGGTGGCCGCGAGCCCGCAGGTGGAGGGCGTGGTCGCGGCCCCCGGCGGCTCGCTCGACCTGGGGCGTCCGTTGTGGCCTGGGGCGCCGTTCACCTCCGTGCTGCTCGGCGAGCCGAACGGCACCGTGCCGGAGCTCGCGCTGCCGGCGCCGCGCGATCCCGTCCGCTTCCTGCCCGTGCTGCCGCTGACGCCCAATGAGGCGGCGTGGAAGCGTGCCAGGGGCGCGCCGGCCCTGCTTGAGCGGTGGCGGGAGCTCGGCGTCGACCCGCTCGACCCCCGTCGCGCCCGCGTCGCACCGTCGGGGGACACGCCTTGACGGATGGGGCGGGGCAGAGGGACCGTTGGTCCCTATGAGGGGCGAACCCAGTTGCCCGAGGTGTGGCGGGCGGGTGCGAGCACCCGGCCTCTTCGCCGACTCCTGGCAGTGTGCCGGTCATGGCGCCGTCCATCCGGTGCAGCCCGTCGTCCCGCCCAGCGTCAACGCCCTCACGGTGGTCGTGAACCGCACCCGGGTCCCGGTGTGGATGCCGTGGCCGCTGCCGGTCGGCTGGCTGTTCACGGGCGTGGCCCGCGCCGGCGACGACCGCACCGGCGGCCGGGCCTCCGCGGTGGCCTGCTCGGGCCCCGGGCCGCTCGGCGGGCCCGGCGAGATGGTGCTGATCGCCGAGGAGCTCGGCGTCGGCCTCGGCGCCCGCTTCGCCGGCGTCGCGGGGCCCGACCCGGGGCCGCGTCTGCCGGTGGACGATTCGCCGCAGGTCAAGGTGCTCGCCGCCGGCCACCCCACCCCGCTCTGGCAGGTCGCCGACGCGCCTGCGGACCGCGCGGTGTTCGCCGGCGAGGCCATGGGCCTGTGGCTGTGGGCGGTGCTGTGGCCGGAGCAGGCAGGGGTCCTGATGTACGACGAGCTGGTGCTGACCGACCTGCGCGACGCCGGCTCCGAGCTGGAGCTGGTGCCCTGCGGGGCCCTCTCCCCGCGGATCATGTCCTAGCGAGGAACCGGGGCTCCGCCCTCGGCTGCCGGTGCTCGTCGGCGCCGCCGCGCCCGCGGCGTTCGAGGGCCGAGCCGAACACGGCCAGCGCCAGCGCGCTGGCAGCCATCGCGGCGCCCACCAGGTTGGGCGTGGTCGCCCCGCCGCCGGCGGAGAGGACCAGGCCGCCGAGCCAGGCGGCCAGCGCGTTGCCCAGGTTGAAGGCGCCGATGTTGACCGCGGAGGCGAGCGTCGGGGCCTGCGCCGCGTTGTCCAGGATCCGCTTCTGCAACGGCGGCACGGTGGCGAAGCCGAACGCGCCGATCAGCGGCAGCGACACCGCGGCGCCGAGCCGGTCGTGGGCGGTGAGGGTGAACGCCGCGAGCGTGACGGCCAGCGCGGCCAGCGAGACGTACAGCATCCTGGTCGGCGCCCGGTCCGCGTACCGGCCGCCGACCAGGTTGCCGATCACCATCCCGACGCCGAGCAGCACCAGCAGCCAGCTCACGCTCGACTCGGCGTACCCGGCCGCGTCCGTCATCATCGGCGCGATGTAGGTGATCGCCGCGAACACGCCGCCGAAGCCCAGCACGGTCATGGCCATCGCCAGCAGCACCTGGGCGTCGCGGAACGCGGCGAGCTCGCGGCGGACGTGCCGCGGCCCGCCGCCCGCCGGGGCGCCACCCGCCTCCGGGTCCTCACCCGCGCCAGCCGGCACCAGGGCGACGACGCCGGCCAGCGCCAGCACGCCGACCACGGCGATGGCCGCGAACGTGAGCCGCCAGCTGACCTGCTGGCCGAGCAGGGTGCCGGCCGGCACGCCTACGACGTTGGCGACGGTCAGCCCGGTGAACATCAGCGCGATCGCGCTCGCCCGCCGCGCCGGCGCCACGAGCCGCGCCGCCACGACCGAGCCGACCCCGAAGAACGCGCCGTGCGCCAGGGACGACACCACCCGTCCGACCAGCAGCACCCAGAACTCGGGGGCCACTGCGGAGAGCGCGTTGCCCACCGTGAACAGCCCCATCATCGTCATCAGCAGCCGTTTGCGCGCCGTCCGGCCGGCGAGGACCGAGATCAGCGGGGCCCCGACCAGGACGCCGAGCGCGTAGCCGGTGGCGGTGAACCCGGCGGTGGGCGTGGAGACGCCGAACTCGGCCTCGAACTCCGGCAGCAGCCCCGTCACCACGAACTCGGTGGTGCCGATTCCGAAAGCCCCGATGGCCAGCGCCAAGAGCGCGATGGGCATGAGGGAGCCCTCCTCAGTCTCTTCCGGCCGCCCGTCCTTCATTGCGGACGACTCTTACCCGCCTGGACAATAATTGCAGACGCCTACTATTCACAAACGCCGACAATCGCGGGACAGGACTATGCTGGGCGGGACGGAAGGAGAGGCGATGCGTACCGAACCCGGTCTGGCCCAGGGGTGGTGCGCGCTGTCCGCGCTGCACGACCGCATCGAGGCGCACATCGAACGCGCCCTGCAGGCGGGCCACGGCCTCAGCGTCCGCGAGTACTCGGTCCTCAACGTGCTCAGCCAGCAGCACGACGGCGACGGCGGCCACTTCCGGATGAACGAGCTCGCCGACGCGGTGGTGCTCAGCCAGAGCGCCACCACCCGCCTGGTCAACCGCCTGGAGGACCGCGGCCTGCTCACCCGCTACCTCTGCCCGACCGACCGCCGCGGCATCTACACCGACGTCACGGACGCCGGCCGCCGGCTGCTGAGCGAGGCCCGCCCCACCAACGAGACGGCCCTGCGCGAAGCGCTCGACCTCGCCGAACGGCGCCCCGAGCTCGCCCCCCTGGTCGCCGCCGTCCGCACCCTCCAGGCGCGGCCGACGCCAACCGGGCCCTCTACCCTGACCTGATGCGCATCGATCTGCACGCCCACTCCACGGCATCAGACGGCACCGACTCCCCCGCCGACCTCGTACGGAACGCGGCGGCCGGCGGACTCGACGTGGTGGCGCTCACCGACCACGACACGGTCGCCGGCCACGCCGCGGCGGCGGCCGCGCTGCCGAGCGGACTGACCCTGGTCACCGGCGCGGAGATCTCCTGCCGGCTGGACGGCATCGGCCTGCACATGCTCGGCTACCTCTTCGACCCCGAGGAGCCGGCCTTCGCCAGGGAGCGCGACCTGCTGCGCGACGACCGGGTGCCGCGCGCCCAGGGCATGGTGGCGCGGTTGCGGGACCTGGGTGTGCCGATCACCTGGGAGCGGGTCAGGGAGCTCGCCGAGGGCGCGGTGGGCCGCCCGCACGTCGCGGCGGCCATGGTCGAGGCGGGGGTCGTCGAGGACGTCTCGGCGGCCTTCACCGCCGAGTGGATCGGCGACGGCGGTCGTGCCTACGTCGGCAAGCACGAGCTGGACGCCTTCGAGGCCATCCGCCTCATCCACGCGGCCGGCGGCGTCGCGGTCTTCGCCCACCCGCTCGCCGCCTCGCGCGGCCGGGTCGTCTCCGAGGACGCCATCGCACGGCTGGCCGCCGCGGGCCTCGACGGCGTCGAGGTGGACCACATGGACCACGACATCGACACGCGCGTCCGGCTGCACTCCCTGGCCACGGACCTCTCCCTGCTGACGACGGGCTCGAGCGACTACCACGGCGACCGCAAGCCGTGCCGGCTCGGCGAGCACACGACGTCCCCCGACGTGTACGAGGCGCTGGTGGCACGGGCCACCGGAGCGAAGCCGCTTCGCGACTGACCGCGGGCTTTCCCCCACCCACCCCTGTCTCCTATACACATCTCCCAGCCCACCAGACGCTCATAAACCTCGTATGCCCTCTTCTGCTTGAAAAAAAAAAAAAAAAAATAGCCC
>NZ_SMKC01000031.1 GCF_004348315.1 Streptomyces sp. 8K308
CTGTGGGGTCACGCCGCCCACCCCGACGCCACCACCGCCACCCCGCTGCGCTTCCCCGGACAGTACGCGGACGACGAGACCGGCTGGCACTACAACCTGCACCGCCACTACGACCCGGCCGCCGCCCGCTACACCAGCCCCGACCCGCTGGGCCTCACCCCGGCGCCGCACCACTACGGCTATGTCCACAACCCGCACACCTGGAGCGACCCGCTCGGCCTCGCGGCGCACCCGCCGCTCCGGCTCTCCGACCGGCACAACATCCCGGGCTCCATCGTCCGCGAGTACGACAACATCCGCCTGGGCCAGGGCACCCCCCGCATCGACCCGGCGACCGGACGCCAGACCATCCACCGCGCCGACCACGTTCCGCCACGCCAACGCGACCAGTGGCGCGGCTCGTTGGAGTGGGACGTGCCCGGCACCAACCACCGCATCCTGGAACGCCCGGACGGCCGCCTCGGCTTCGTCCTCAACCACGACTACAGCAGTCCGTTCATCTTCCCCGCCCCCTGGTTCCCGGACGGCGGGGTGCTGCCCAACCGGCTCCGCTGACCACCCCCCGCATGCGAGGCTGAACCCATGACCTTCGTTCTCCGCCACGAGGAGGCAGGACCGACCCTGGTCCACGCGCGCGAGCTCGCCGGCTTCTTCACCGCCCCCGAGGAGGGGGAGGGCGAGCAGGAGCCCGGCGGCTGGCGCCCCTTCCAACTCCTCGGCTGCTCCGTGTCACCCGAGGTGACGGGCCGCCGCGAACTCCCGAACGCGGAACTCGCCATCCTCGACCAGGCCGACCGCGTGATCGGCGCCTACTACGTCGGCGGGCCGACCGTCCTCGCCCAACACCCGGCCGTCGACGGCAGGTACGACGTCCTCCTCAACGGCTACTTCTTCCGCTTCCCGAACCCCGCGGCCGGCCCCGTCTGGGAGGAGTGGCGCCGCGGCTTCCCGCCCGCGCCTGGGGGCTGGGCCGCCGGCGGCCCCGACCACCGCGCCGGCTGGCTGGAGGCCGCCCGCGTCCACGCCTCGACGCCGGGCCTGCCGCCGACCGACGACCGGCCCGCCGGCACCGCCTACGAGCTCTCCGGCGACGCCGTCACCGACCCCCTCGCCTTCTACTGCGCGCTCGGCGAGGCGATCAACGGCCCGGCCGGCTACTTCGGCGCCAACTCCGACGCCCTCCGCGACTGCCTGGCCGGCGGCTTCGGCGCCCGCGTCCCCTTCCGGCTCGTCTGGCGCGACTTCGCGGTGGCGCGCCGGGCCCTGCCCGACCTCGACCGCCTCCTCGAACCCCTCCTTGCGGCCGGCGGCCAGATCGAGCCGAGCTAGCTAGCTCCCGCCGCCGCAGCCGCCTCCCCCGCCGCCCCCGCAGCTCGAACCACCGCCGCCGCCGATGTCGCCGGCGTGGAACGCGGTGCCGCAGGCCCCGGCGCTGTAGGTGGAGCCGTACCCGGAGCCGGTCCGCAGCCGGTGACCGCGCCGCCGCTCCGGCTGCCGGACCACCCGGAACCGCTTCTTCCGCCGCGCCCTGACCACCGCGTCCCGGCCGGCCGGCGTCAGCCTGCTGCCGCCGAGCGAGCGGCCGACCAGCAACAGCGCGACCGCGCCGGCGAACGTCCCCGGCACGGCGACGAACCACGCCAGGTCGGCGACCAGCAGCGCCCCGGCCATGCCGAGCGCCGCCACCAGGCACACCACGTCGTGGACCCGGCCCGCGAGCCGCCACGCCTCGTACCGCATGAGATCCAACAGCAGTCCGCGCTCGGCCAGTTCGTCGCTCACCGCCCACACGGGGTCGGACGCCGCGAGCCCGGCCAGGACGTCTTCCAGGGAGGCCGTCCAGTCCGTGCCGAACTGCGCCAGCAACTCCCGCTCCAGGTCGTCGTCCGCCACCGGGTGCAGCACCCGCAGCCAATCGCCGGCGAGCCTGACCCGCTCCTTCTCCCGCATCACCCGGACCACGGCGTCGGCCACCGTCTCGGGCCCACCCTCGAGAAACGCCAGTTCGTACGCGCTGCGCACCGCACCACCCCTGGCCACCGGCGGCTCCCGCCTGGCCCAGGCCCTCGTCGCCACGAGCCCCGCCAGACTCGCCACGACGCTTCCCACCAACACGACGACCACGACGCCCACGTCGCACCCCCTACGCCAGAAACCCCCTGTTCTGTCCCCTTCCTTCCCCCTGCTCGGCCGCCGACCCGCCGCCGGCCCAACTCCAGAGCTACATCTGAGCTTTCACCCGAGGACGGCAAACCCTTTCTGTCGAGGGCGCTCGGGCTGTCAGAAGCATTGACGTGGCGCCGGCGCCCTCCTACCGTCAACGGAGTTTTCACCAGCCTGCAAGCGCTTGCTCCACCGCCCGGGAGAGGGGCTCTCGTGATCAGGACCACCAGGACCACCCGCCGGAGTGCGATCGCGTCACTGGCCGCCCTACCGCTCGGCCTCGTCGCGGCCCCCACGGCTCTCGCCGACGCCCGAGAGGACAACCGCCCGGTGCCACGCACGCTCTACATCGCCGGCGACTCGACCGCCGCCCAGAAGTACGCCGCCGCCGCGCCCGAGACGGGCTGGGGCATGGCCCTCCCCTTCTTTCTGCGGCCCGCGCTGACGGTCGCCAACCACGCGATGAACGGCCGTAGTTCCAAGAGCTTCATCGACGAGGGCCGGCTGGCCACCATCCTGGCGTCGATCCGGCCGGGAGACCTGCTCCTGGTCCAGTTCGCCCACAACGACGAGAAGATCGAGGACCCGGCGCGCTACACCGAGCCCTGGACCACCTACCAGGACCACCTGCGCCAGTACATCGCCGGCGCCCGGGAGCGAGGAGCCCGTCCCGTCCTCGCCACCTCGGTGGAACGCCGCCGCTTCGACGCCTCGGGCAACGCCCTCCCCACCCACGGCGAGTACCCGGCCGCGATGCGGGCGTTGGCGGAACGGGAGCGCGTCCCGCTGCTCGACATCCAGGAACTCTCCCTGGACCTCTGGCAGAAGCTCGGCGTCGAGGAGAGCAAGCGGTACTTCAACTGGACGGCGACCGAGCAGGACAACACCCACTTCAGCCCCCTCGGCGCCATCGAGATCGCCCGCCTCACCGCCGGCCGCCTCGTGGCCGAAGGGGTGCTCCGGACGGCGGACGTGCGCCGGCTCGACGACGACATCCCCGAGTCCTGGATCACCTGGCCCGAGGGCTGAGTTCGTCACGGCTGCGGCGACTGGGCGGCCGTATCGTGAAGTGCGATGCCCAAGGGAGGCCAGATGAAGTTCTCCGTTCGTCCAGCCTGTTCGGATGACATCGCACCTATCGCCAACATCGTGCTCGCCCGCTCCGAGTGGCTGGAACAACGCGGGATGCCGAGTTGGCGCAGCGACGTCGAGATGGTGAGCGCGCAGGCCGAGAATCCGCACGGCACCATGTTCGTTCTGGAGGCGGACGGCCGCCCCATCGGTTGCACCACGGTGACGGACTCGACTCCGCCGATGGCGTGGACGGCGGAGGAACTGGCTGAGCCGGCACACTACTTGTACACGACCATCACCGACCCATCCCTCCGGGGGTGGGAGCCGGGCACCCTCATCGCACTGTGGGCCCTCACATGGGTCTCGGCGGGCGTTTGAACAACTCTGAGGGCCTTGGTGACGAACAGTCCGCAAAGCCGTGGCGGCGGTCCGGCGGAGGAATGAAGTGTCTTTCCATTGCGATCTTCCCATTTCGCTACTGAGGGATTCGGTCGAGTTCGTGGCTAATGCCAGGAGAGAGAGCGAGGATCCTCGCTGTTCAGGCTACCCATTTCGGCCCGCCACCCCTGGGCCGAATTTCGTCATCCCCACTCACCCGGCACGAACCGGTACGGGCGGGTGACGTGGGCCCGGTAGTCCAGGTGGCCGGGGTGCTCCCGCAGATGAGCCACCGCCCAGTCGGAGCCGTCTTCGGGCTCCTCCGACCTGCGGCTGAACAGGCCGCAGGAGAGGCACTGCATGGCCAGCCTGACGGGCTCGGCGTCGGTGGAGTCGTCGGGCCCGAAGACGCGGTCCCGGAACCGGTAGCGCGCGCGGGTCATCGCCAACCCTCACTCTTCAGCTGAAAGTTCGATTCGCTCTCGGCGTTGACCCGCCGCACCTTCTCCCGGAGCTCCAGGCGCTCACGCTCGGCATCCTTATCCTGAGCGGATTCGGGCTCCTGGGCGATTGCTTGATCACTGGCAGTCATGCGAACCCGCTTTCGTCAACTCGCCCGCACGGCGCGGTGGCACAGGGGCGTCAACCTGGGCGAACACGGGGTGTGTCGCGGTGGTCACCAAGGTGGCACAGTGGCGAGTGGAATCCGGGGCTTAACAAGCCGCGCGCAAGCCTGCCAGCTGCGGCGACTTCCTGCCCCGCCCGTGAGACGGGAGGTCATCGTCATGGAGGACACACCAGAGCCAGGCACCTTGAACCCGCTCCAGCGATTCGGGCGCGACGTCAGGCAGGTTCGCCTCGCGCGCGGGCTCACCCAGAAACACCTCGGCCGGGCGACCGGGTACTCGGAGGCGTACGTCAGCCGGGTCGAGTCGGGAAAGATGCTGCCGATGCCGAGCGAGCGCTTCGCGAAGGGGTGCGATGTCGCCTTCGGCACCGGGAACCTGTTCATCGGTCTCCTGCGCCGGATCGACCAGGGCGACCACCCGAGTTGGTTCGCCCCGTACCTCAACCTGGAGCAGAAGGCGTCGCGGATACTGGACTTCTCGACCACCCTCGTGGTCGGCATCCTCCAGACCGAGGACTACGCGCGGGCTACCTTCCGCGCCTACTACTCCGGCGCGAACGCCGAGACGATCGAGGACAAGGCCGCCACGCGACTCCGGCGCCGCGCGGTGTTCGAGCGGGACGACCCTCCGCTGCTGTGGGCCGTCCTGCACGAGTCCTGCCTGCGCACGGTGGTTGGCGGTCGCGAGGTCATGGCCGGCCAACTCGAGTACCTGCTGAAGGAAGCCGCGTCCCCGCACGTCAGGCTCCAGATCCTGCCCTTCTCGGCCGGCGCACCGGCTACCTCCACGAAACCCTTCACGCTGCTCCACTTCCCGGACTCGCCCACCGTGCTGTACACCGAGACCCGGGTGGGCGGCCGGATGCACGACTCCGCGCGCACGGTCGCGGCGGCGCAGGATGACTATGATCTGCTCAGGGCGAACGCGCTCTCCCCTGACGCGACACTGGCCATGATCACCAGTCTGTTGAAGGAGTTCCGGGCATGAGCAGCGACATGGACCTCGCCGCCGTCGAGTGGGTCAGGTCCTCCTACAGCGACGCCAACGGCGGACAGTGCGTCGAGTTCTCCCGCACGTGCGCGCCGACCGGCGTCATACCCGTGCGGGACTCCAAGGCTCCGCACGGGCCGGCCCTGATCCACAGCCCCCGCGGCTGGGCCGCCTTCGTCTCCGCCGTGCGCAGGGGCGCGTTGTGACCGCCGTGACCCGCCTGGTCACGCACGCCGAACTGGACGAGGCGGACACGACCGCTCGGCAGCTCTCGGTGTCGGCGCGGCTCGAAGCCGTCCTCGCGGACGGCCGAAGCGTGGTACTGCTCGACGATCGCGGTTGGGGCTCGTCGGGGGAGAACGTCCGGGCGTCGACCACGGTCGAGGACATCGAGGACACGGCCCGAATGGTGGTCGGTCCCGACGAGCCGTTCGGAGACGAGACGCGGGAGCAGGCGGAGGGCGGCCACTGGGCGGCCCTGGCCGACATCCTCAAGCGGCAGGGCGTGGACGCGGACGGTCCGGAGCTGGCGCGGCTGCCGCACGACGTCACGCTCGGCAACCGCCTCCACGCGTGGCTCGCCGGCTCCTGAACGCTTGGCGGCTTCCTCCGTTCAGGCGAGAGGAAGCGTCTCGGTGTCAGCCGTGTGTGCCGTGTGGCGTGGGACCTCAAGTCGCAGCCGACGATGATGACCAAACAGCGAACACGGATGGCAACTGGGTATGACAGGATCCGGTGCTCCATCGTGGGGCGAAGAGAGGCGGCGATCCAACTGGACTTCGCCTACTCCGACCTGGAGCCCGTCTTCGAGGAGTGCCTGCGCGACCTGGCGCGCATGCTCGCGCTCGACCGCACCGGCTGAGAGCGGATGGCCGGGGGGATGACCGGAGCCGCTTCAGCGGGGAATGACCACCGGCACCGAAAGTCGTAGCCGCGCCGCCGTCTCCGCCGTGTCGCGGGTCATCAGGTCGTGGAGGGCGGACATCGCCGTGCGGCCGAGATCCGCGCCGTCCACGTCGATGGTGGGCATGGCGGTGAGGCCGAGCGCCTCGGCCACCTGGCGCTCGATGGTGATGGCCATGCCGTCGGGGACCGGGACGCCGCGGGCGCCGAGGCCGAAGACGATGCCGAGGCCGAGCGCCGTGGCGTAGGGGATGACGGCCGTCGCGCCGCACTCGGCGAGCGCGGGGGCGACCTCCGTGCCGGCGGCGAACGTCGGCGGCATGGGGTCGAAGATGGCCAGCTCGGCCAGGCCGGCCGTGGCCGACCGGACGGCGGCTATCCGCTGCTCGTTCTGCCAGGAGCGGTTGGAGCCGCCCACCAGGGCGATCCGTTGGTGACCACGCTGGATGAAGTGGCGGGCGACGGCGGCGAACGCCGTCGCCGTGTCCGCGATCACGGAGGAGACGCCGGCGAGCTCGCGGTCGATGAGGACCGTCGGCTTGAGCTGGCAGGCGGCCAGCGTGCGGGACTCGGAGCCGAGCGGTGCCGTCAGCAGGAAGCCGTCGACCTGGGCGGAGAGCTGGGTCAGCGAGTCCAGGTCCGCGTCGTCGCGCAACGCGTTGACGACGACGGTGAGTTGGAGCCCCGACTCGGCGGCGCGGTGCTGGGCGCCGCCGATGATCGGGGTGAAGAACGCATTCTCCAGGGTGGGGACGACCACCGCGACGATCCCGGTGCGACCGCGCGCCAGCGCGGTGGCCGCCCGGTTGGGGACGAAGCCCAGCCGCTCGGCGCTCTGCCGCACCCGCAGCACGGTCTCGGGCGCGACCAGCGCCGGGCGGGAAAGCGCCCTGGACGCCGTGGACTTGGAGACGCCGGCGGCCCTGGCGACGTCGTCGAGCGTTGGCACCGGACTCCTCAATCGTGTGCGGGCGATCTTACCCAGGGTGAAGGGCGCTCGGGGACTTTTACAAAGAGTTAATAACGCCCCCTGTACGCGGCACCGCTCAGCAAACTACTGTCACCGCAACCGGTTGCGCAACCGGTTGCGGACACAGAGAGCAACACAGAGAGCTACCCAGGACACACTTTGATCCGATCGCGCCGAATAGCGCTCGCGCTGCTGCTACCCGGGCTGGCCCTGCTCGTGGGAGGCGTCGTCGCGCCCTCCCTCGTGATGCTGCTCTCGCCACCCCGGGTGGAGACGGGCGAAGTCCTCGACCGGCTCGGCCAGATGCTCAGTGACCCCTACGACCTGGAGATCATCTGGCGGACGCTCCGCGTCGGCCTCGTCGTCACCGCGATCTGCGTGCTGCTCGGCTTCCCCACCGCCTACCTGCTGGCCCGCTCCCGCTCTCGCTGGGCCGGCCCGCTGCTCGCGCTGGCGATCTTCCCGCTGCTGCTGAGCAACGTGGTGCGCACCTACGGCTGGCTCGTGGTGCTCGGCAGCAACGGCGTGGTCGGGCGGGTGATCACCGGTCTCGGCATCTCCGACGAGGCGCCGCAGCTGCTGTACACCGAACTCGCCGTCGTCCTCGGCTTGGTGCAGCTCTTCCTGCCGCTGGCCATCGTCACCTGCTACTCGGCCGTCGCCCAGGTCGACGCCGGCCTCGACGACGCGGCACGCGGGCTCGGCGCCGGGCGGACCAGGACCATGTGGAGCGTGGTGATCCCGCTCTCCATGCCGGGCATCGCGATGGCCGCCACGCTCGTCTTCGCCGGCGCCGTCACCGCCTACACCACGCCCTACCTGCTCGGCGGATCCCGGCAACGGATGCTCTCCACCCAGCTGTTCAGCTACTCGGGCGTCACCCTCGACTGGGCGGCGGCCTCCGCCACGGCGATCGTGATGACGGTCCTCGTGCTCCTGGTCTACGTCGCCTCGACCCTCGCGAGCCGGAAGGGGCAGATCAGGTGAAGCGCAGGAGCCCCGTCGCCGCGGCGCTCGCCGTGCTCGGCTACGTGGTGATGATCGTCCCCATCCTCTTCGTCGTCGCCACCGCGTTCACCGGCGGCGAGACCCTGCGGTTCCCGCCCGAGGGCTTCTCGCTGCGCTGGTTCGAGGAGGCCACCGGCTACCGGCCGTTCACGGACGCGCTCGTCTCCAGCCTCCAACTCGCGGCCGTCTCCACCGTGTTGGCGCTGGCCGTGGGCATCCCGGCGACGTTGGCGATCATGCGCGGCCGGCTGCCTGGCAAGGCCCTGGTCGAGGGCCTCTTCCTGTCCCCGCTGGTGCTGCCCGAGCTGGTGGTCGGCCTCGCCCTCTTCCAGCAGCTGATGCTCCAGATGGAGTTGGACAACTTCCAGGCGCTGCTCATCGGCCACACCGCGCTGCTGCTGCCCTACGCCGTGCGGGTCACCGGCGCCTCGCTGGTGCTCGCCGACCCGGCCCTCGAGGAGGCGGCCCGTGGCCTCGGCGCCTCGCCGCTGCGGACCTTCTTCACCGTGACGCTGCCGGTGCTGCGGCCCGGCATCATCTCGGCCGCGCTGCTGAGCTTCGTCACCTCCTTCAACAACGTGCCGATCTCGCTGCTGCTCCAGTCCCGCGACTTCCGCACCCTGCCCGTCACGATGCTCGACTACGTCCAGCAGAACTACACGCCGATCATCGCGGCGATGTCCACGCTGCTGCTGGCCGGGACCGTCGTGCTCGCCCTCGTAGCCGAACGCGTCCTCGGCTTCGCCCGCATCTTCGGAGGCATAAACCGATGACCACCGCTGCCGAGTTCGTGGGGGTCAGCCGGCACTTCGGCGACTTCACCGCCGTCGACTCGCTCGACCTCGCCATCCGGGAGGGCGCCCTCACCACGCTGCTCGGGCCGAGCGGCTGCGGCAAGACGACGTCGCTGCGGATGCTCGCCGGCTATCTGGAGCCGTCGGCCGGGACGATCAGGATCGGCGGTGAGGACCACACCGCGACGCCGCCCGAGAAGCGCGGCCTCGGCATGGTCTTCCAGTCCTACGCGCTCTTCCCGCACATGACGGTCGCCGCCAACGTGGGCTACGGGCTCAAGCTGCGGAAGGTGGCGAGGCCCGAGCGCGACCGCCGGGTCGCGGAGGCGCTGGAGCTCGTCGGCCTCGGCCACCTCGCCGACCGCAGGCCCAAGGCGCTCTCCGGCGGCCAGCAGCAGCGCGTGGCGCTGGCCCGCGCCATCGCGATCCGGCCGCGGCTGCTGCTGCTCGACGAGCCGCTGTCCAACCTCGACGCCCGGCTGCGGGTGCAGATGCGCGGCGAGATCCGCCGCATCCAGGCCGAGACGGGCCTGACCGTCGTCCTGGTCACCCATGACCAGGAGGAGGCGCTCGAGATGTCCGACCACATGGTGGTGATGAACGCGGGCCGGGTGATGCAGCAGGGCGCGCCCGACGCGTTGTTCCCGGCGCCCGCCAACCGGTTCGTGGCCGAGTTCCTCGGCTACGAGAACTTCCTGACCCTGCCCGGGCGTGGCCTGGTGACGGTGCGGCCCGAGCTGCTGACCGTCACGACCGGCGACGCGGCGAGCGGGGAGACCGCGGTGTCCGCGACGGTGCGGGCGATCGCCTATCGCGGGGTCGAGGTCCGCGTCTCGCTCGACGCGAAGGAGGCCGAGGGCGCCACCACGCCGCTGGTCGCCTCGCTGCGGGGCGACGCGCTCACCCCGGACGACCGCGCCGCGCTGCACCCGGGGGGCAGGGTGACGGTCTCCGCGCGCCCCGACCATCTGGTGCCGCTCGCCGGCTGAAGCCCCAGTACCCGCACGAACGGAGCACAACCTCCATGACGACGACCTCCGTGACACCCCCCATGAAGCGGACGAGACGACGACTGCCCAGGCTGGTCACGGTGGGTGCCGGGGTGGCCGCCACCGTGCTGACCCTCAACGCCTGCGGATCCGACTCGTCGGACGGCGCCGGCTCCGGCGGCGGAGGCGGGGACGGCCTGGAGGGCGCCACCATCGTGGTGTCCACCTTCCCCTTCGGCGTCGAGGACTTCGAGGCCAACATCGTGGAGCCGTTCGAGCAGGCCACCGGCGCCACGGTGGAGATCGAGAGCGGCAGCAACGCGGACCGGCTCACCCAGCTGCAACTGGCGGCCGGCGACCCGGGCATCGACGTGATGCTGATCTCCGACACCTTCGCGGCACTCGGCCAGGACCAGGGCCTCTTCCAGGAGTTCGGCGCCGAGGAGGTGCCGAACCTGGACGCCATCGCGGAGTTCGCGGTCGACGACGCCTACGCCGGCCCGGCCTACACCTACCAGCTCAACGGCGTCCTCTACCGGACGGACGAGCTGAGCGCCGAGGAGGCCGCGGACTGGGGCACGTTCGGCGACCCGGCGCTGGCCGGCAGGGTCGCGCTGCCGGACATCTCGGCGACCGCCGGGCAGTTGACGGCCTCCGGCATCGGCGAGCAGTTCGGCGACGGTCCCTACGACATGGACACCGCGTTCGGCACGATGGGCGACTGGGCGCCGGACGTCCTGCAGTTCTACAGCTCGACCACCGAGGTCACCAACCTGATCTCCCAGGGCGAGATCGCGGCCGTGCCGACGATCAGCGCCTTCGTGCCGCCGCTGATCGCGGCCGGCGAGCCGGTGAACTGGGTGCCGCCGGCCGAGGGCCGCTACATGGCGACGAACCGGCTGATGATCCCGGACGGCGCGCCGAACACCGAGGGCGCGTACGCCTTCATCGACTACATGCTGTCGGTCGAGGGGCAGCAGGCGAGCGTGGAGTCGGACCTGCCGGTGAACCCGGACGTGGCGCCGTCCGAGACGTTCGCCGAGCTGATGGGCGAGGCGGCCACCGACCCCGTCGCGGCCGGGTACCAGACGCTCGACCCGCAGCAGTTGGTGGACAACCGCACCGAGTGGGTGGAGCGGTTCGCCCGCGAGGTCTCCGGCGGCTGAGCCGGGCCCGTTCCCTCCCCCCACCCACAGACGCCCGGGCCGGCGACGCGGCGCCGCCCTCGCCGGCCCGGGCATGCCATCGCGTAAGTGAGCCATGTCTGAGACACCGAACGACGCCGACCTTGAGTATCTGGCGCGGATGCCCAAGGCGGACCTGCACGTTCATTTGATCGGTACCACGCGGGCCTCGACCTTCGCCGAACTCGCCCGCCGGGCCGGTCTCGACCTGCCCGACGATCCCAAGGCCATCTGGCGGGACATCAACTCGCTGCCACCGGACCCGGAGTTGTACCGGAACACCCGGATCCCGGTGCCGCGGGGGCGGGCGCCGGACGAGCCGGAGGTCTCCTACTCGCTGTTCCGGGCGAGCGGTTGGGTCGAGGAGGCGCTGCGGGACGCGGACGACTTCACCCGGATCACGTACGAGGCGTTCGAGGACGCGCACCGGGGCGCCGTCCGGCACCTGGAGCTGCACATCGACGACGTGCCGCCGCGGTTGGCCGGCCTGGGCTTCCACGGCATGGTGGAGGCGTGTGCGGAGGGCATCCGGCTCGCGGAGCGCGACTTCGGGATGACGGGCCGGCTGATCGGCTCGATCGATCGCAGCAGGGACGCCGGGTGGGCGCTCGACTACGTCCGGCGCGCGGTGGCCAGGGAACACGAGTACCTGGCGGGGATCGGCCTGGTCAACCTCGAGACCGCGGGCCCGCCCGAGCGGTTCGCGGAGGCGTACCGGCTGGCCGGCGAGGCCGGGCTGCGGCGCACGGCGCACGCCTCGGAGCACGCGCCGGTCGCGGTGAACACCGTGACCTGCCTCGACCTGCTGGGCTGCGACCGGATCGACCACGGCTACTACGTGCTGGAGGACGACGCGGTGGTGGCGCGCTGCCGGGACGAGGGCGTGCCGTTCACCGTCATCTCCACCACCTCGCGCCGCTCCTGGCGGCCCTGGCGCCGGGCGTCGATCGCCGCGATGGTGGACGCGGGCCTCAACGTGATCCTGGCCTCGGACGACCCGGGGATGTTCCCGACCAGCCTCGCCGACGAGTACCGGATCGCCGCCGAGACCATCGGCGTGCCGCGGGCCCGTCTGCGGGAGATGGCCCTCCACTCCATCGACGCCGCGTGGCTCCCCCCGACCGACAAGGCGGCGGCCCGCGCCCGCTTCGAGTCGGAGTTGGCCGCGCTGGACGCGACATTCGCCGCGCGGCAAAGCCACGATTGACGCCGCGAAGTCGGCGCGCGCCGCCGTAGGCCACGGCGCGCCGGCTCGGCGGGCGACCGGGGGCGCGGCAGAGGGCCGGCCGGGTGTCTGCCGTCAGCCACTCGACGCGTGCGGCGCGCGGGGGTGTCGGCCACCATACCCGCCCGCGCGGTTGCGGACGCCGCGCCGCCGGCCCGGCGCGGAGTGCCAGGTGAAGGCGCCCCACGTCATCGCCCGACCGCCCGACCGCCCGACCGGTCGGCCAGGCAGGGCGGGCTCTCCACGCCAGCGGCCCGCCAGGGCCCGCGCTTCGCGCCAGCGGTCCGGCGGCCTGCTCGCGCGAAGCGTGGCCGCGGCCGTGCGGTCGAGCCGCGATCGTCCTGCCGCGGTGCCGGCGGCGCGGCCACGCCCCCGGCAAGGGTCACGCTCCGCGTGACCACACGCAGAGGCCGCCGGCGGAGAGGAGGAGGGTGAGAGTGGCGAAGGCGGCGCGGGTGGTGTTCCAGGGGGTCCAGCGTGGGCTGTAGTCGGCCCAGGAGCCGCCGGCGGCGAGGGCGTCGTTCAGCGGCACGTTGACGGCGGCGGTCGGCAGGAAGGTGCCGAGCAGGTAGACGACGGCGGCGAGCAGGAACGCCCAGCCGGCGGCCCGGTGGCCGAGCCACAGCAGCAGTCCGCCGGTGGCGCCGGCGGTCAGCGGCACGGCGGTGAAGGCGGACAGGAAGAGCGGGTTGAGTATCCGCTCATTGACGCGGCGCATGGCCTCGGCCGCCGCCTCGGGGTCGAGCGAGTCGAGCCCGGGCATCACGGCCACCGAGAAGCCGAAGAAGAGGCCCGCCATGGCGCCGGCCGCGAGCAGGGTCAGGACGGCGGTGACAACGGCGACCGGCGCGGTCGCGGCGGGGGCGGCGGTGGTGATCGACATGCCTCAAGGAAACGGCCGGGGACCCGGCCGCGGCCATCGTCGGAAGCCGCACCCGCATAAGCGGTCGTCTCGCCTACCGGAGGTGGTTGTAGACGGTGGCCCGCGAGACGCCGAGGACCTCGCTCAGGGTGGGGACGGCGTGTTTGACCTGGAGGAGGCCCCGGTCGCCGAGCTCGCGGACGAGTTCCCGCTTGTCGGCGGCGCGCAGCCCGCGCGGGCTCGCGCTGCCCCGTGCGGTGGCGAACTCCTGGGCGGCGGCGCGGAGCTCGTCGAGGGTGCGGGCGCGCAGGGTCTCGGTCGGCGGCCGGTCCCGGTCGTCGGTGCGCGCCAGCGCCGTCAGCGCGTCGGCCGCGGCGCCGAGGACGGAGACGTCCAGGTTGAGGCAGATGGCGGCGACGTAGTGGCCGGTGCTGTTCCGGATGCCGATGGAGGTGCTCTTGGCGGGGCGGCCGTCGGGGAAGCGGTTGGGGTAGTTCTGCAGGACGTCGGGGTAGTCGGGGTCCTGGACGCGGGCCAGGCCGATCTCGGTGGCGGGGTCGCCGACGGCGCGTCCCGAGAGGCCGCTCTCGATGGCGCGGACGGCGTGCCGGGGGTCGCGGAGGTCGTGCAGCACCACCTCGCACAGGCCGGGGAACATCCGGCCGATGGCGGTCACGATCTTCTCGGCCTCGCGCAGCAGCAGTTCGTCCTCGGGCAGCGGTGCGGTCACGCGGCGCTCCCGGGGGCGAGGAGGTGGCTCATCAGGTGGGGCGCCTTGAGGCCGCTGCCGGTGAGGATGATCACGGTCGTCTCGCCGGGCCGGATCGCGCCCCGGGCGCGGAAGGCGTCGACGGCCGCGGCGGCGGTGGCGCTGGTGGGCTCGGCGTAGAGGCCGGCGGCGGCGAGCCCGCGCACCGCGGCGGCGATGTCGGGTTCGGGGACGGCGACCGTGTCGCCCGCGGAGCGGCGGATCGCGGCCAGCACCTCAAGGGCCCGCACGGGGTCCCGGATGGCGGCGCCCTCGGCGATGGTGGGGGCGAAGGCCGCCGGGGCGAGGCCCTGGTACGCGGCGTGCAGCGGCGCGCAGTTGGCCGGCTGGGCGACCAGCAGCCGGGGGCGGCGGGCGATGTGGCCGGCGGCGAGCAGCTCGCCGAAGCCCAGGTCGCAGCCGAGCACCAGGCTGCCGGCGCCGGCCACGGTCACGACGGCGTCGGGGGCGGTGAAGCCCAGGTCCTCCCACAGCTCGTAGGCGATGGTCTTGGTGCCCTGGAGGAAGAGCGGGTGCCAGTTGTGGCTGGCGTAAGGGGTGTCGGCGGCGCGCCGCAGCGCCTCGGCGGCGGTGGCGTCGCGGTCGCCGGGGACCTCCTCGACCTCGGCGCCGTAGGCGCGGCTCTGCAGGATCTTGGCGGGGGAGGTGCCGGCGGGGACCAGGATGCGGGCGCGGATGCCGGCGGCGGCGCAGTAGGCGGCGACCGAGGCGCCGCCGTTGCCCGAGCTGTCCTCGACGACCTCGGTGACGCCCGAGGCGGCCAGATGGGAGACCAGCACGCTGACGCCGCGGTCCTTGAAGCTGCCGGTGGGCGCGAACCACTCCAGCTTGAAGCGGACGTCGGCCCCGCCCCACTCCCCGGCGACCAGCGGGGTGCGCCCCTCGCCGAGCGAGACGGGTCGCGGCGCGACCGGCAGGGCCCGGCGGTAGCGCCACAGCGAGCGCTCCGCGGTGTCGACGTCGGCGGGACCGAGGCCGGGCAGGGGGGTGACGGTCAGCGGGGCCCCGTCGTCGCCGCGCCACCGGTCGGGGGTGATGGCGTACGTCCGCCCTGACCGTTCGTCGAGGTAGTGCGGCATCGCGCCCCCAGCGGAAGTTAGAAGATCTGACTAACTTTGGACAGTCTGTCCAGTCGAAGGCGGACCGTCAAATCACGAGGACATTGGGGAAATTCTGTGCGGAGGACCGACAAGTGGGCGGAAGAAAAGCGAGGGGCGGTGCCCCGGCGCACACCCAGCGCCGCGACACCGCCCGGTCCCGAACGGTGACGAAGGTCAGCCGCCGCGGATGCCACTCTCCAGGGAGGTGTCGGTGTCCTCCAGGGCGTCGGCAGCGGTGTTCAGGAAGTCGCCCATGCCGTCCAGGCCCTCGAGCATCTGCCGCGCACCGGTGGTGAACTCGGTGAACGACTCGCCGAACGCCCGGCCGGAACGCGCCGAGTAGCCGTCCTCGATCAGGCCCTCGATGTAGGTGCGCAGCTCGTCGAGCTTCGCGTCCATGTTCGTGTACTCGGTCTTGAGGCGCTGGCTGGCAAGCCGCATGTCCTCGTATGTGATATCCAGGTCGGCCACGAAGACCCCCTCCTCGATGCGCGGAGGCCCGTCCCCCCGCTGGATTGCTTATGTCTGGCGTGGCGCCCCGGCTTCCGGTGCGGCCACGCTCCTGGCAGCCTACGTCCGTAAGGCACGAGCCGACACCCCCGGTCAAGGGGCCGTCTCCCGTGCGCCACGGTCACCAGCCTGGACGCAGGGCGGGCCGTGGCGGTTGCAGTGGCGCACGCCCGAATCCCGTCGACCGGAGGGATGCAATTATGGGCATGTCCACTACGGACATGCAGGCAACGTAGGGCAAAGGGGAGGAGCGCCGTGCGTCTGACGCTTACCGTCGTCGACCCGGTGGGAGGACACGCCGCGGACGCCGTGATCGACGCGGCTGCCGAGACCCAGCTCGCCGATCTGGCACCGGAGTTCGCCCAGGTCGTGGGATCCGGCGGCTATGGCGGCGAACCCGTGCACCTCTTCGTGGGCGGCCAGTACCTCGATCCCTCGCTCACCCTCGCCCAGTCGCCGCTGCGCGAGGGCAGCGTGGTCAGCCTGCACAACGCCAACGGCTGCTGGCCGGGCGAGCCGGCCGGCGTCGTCGAGCTGCGGGTCGTCGGCGGCCCGGCGGCCGGCGCCGTGCACCGCCTCGGCCACGGCAAGATCGAGGTCGGCAACGGGCAGAACGTGCACGTCCGCGTCCAGGACCCGACCCTGCCCGAACGCGCCTTCACGCTGCGCGTCGCGGCCGACGGCACGGCCAAGGTCACCGTCTACACCGAGTCCCAGCCCCTGATCGACGGCGAGCCCTTCACGCACACCGAGGGCGACCGCGCCGACTGGAAGCTCGGCAAGCAGCTGGCCATCGGTGACTCACTGTTCGAACTCACCCCGTACTTCCCGCCGGACGCCGCGCTCAAGGTCTCCGAGGACGGCGTCGGGCTCGACTACAACCGGCCGCCTCGGCTGCTGCCGCCCGAGCGGGAGACCAAGTTCACCCTGCCCCGGCCGCCGGGCGAGCGGGAACGCCGGCCCATGCCCTGGCTGATGGCCCTGCTGCCGCTCGTCGGCGCCGTCGCCATGGCCTACCTGTTCGACCGTTGGATGTTCCTCATGATGGCGTTCCTCAGCCCCATCATGCTGCTGTCCAACTACTTCATGGACAAGAAGCGCGGCCGCATCACGCACGCCCAGAAGGTCGCCGAGTACACCGAGCGCAAGGCCAGGATCGAGGCCGACGCCAGGACCGCGCTGATCGCCGAGCGCTTCGCCCGCCGGCACGCCGCGCCCGATCCCGCCACCGTCCTCGCCCAGGCCACCGGGCCCCGCACCCGCCTCTGGGAGCGCCGCCGCACCGACAACGACCACCTGCTGCTGCGCGTCGGCACCGCCGAGCTCGACTCCGAGGTCATGCTCAACGACCCCGAACAGGACGAGCACAAGCGCCAGGTGCTGTGGAAGATCGCCGACGCGCCCATCACCCTGCCGCTGCGCACCCTCGGCGTCATCGGCTTCGCCGGACAGGGCGACACCGCACGCGCCCTCGCCCGCTGGGCGGTCGGTCAGCTCGCCGTCCTGCACAGCCACGTCGACGTCCAACTGTTCGTGCTCACCGACGGCTCGGGACAGCACAGCTGGAACTGGGTGCGCTGGCTGCCGCACGCCCGCCCGCTGCCCGAGCAGAACACCAACGTGCTGGTCGGCACCGACGCCGAGACCATCGGCGCCCGCATCGCCGAGCTGACCGCCCTCCTCGACGCCCGCCAGAAGGCCCGCAAGGACGCCCGCAGCAAGGGCCAGACCACGTTCAAGGACCCCGACATCGTCGTCGTCTTCGACGGCTCGCGGCGGATGCGCTCGCTGCCCGGCGTCATCCGGCTGCTCACCGAGGGGCCAGCGGCGTCCATGTTCGCCATCTGCCTGGACGACGAGGAGCGGTTCCTGCCCGGCGAGTGCCAGGCCGTCGTGGTCGCCGAGCCCGACCCGAACAAGGCCACCAGCGCCAGCCCGCGCCAGGCCGGCTACGCCACCGGCTTCCACACCTTCCTCGCCGCGCCCGCGATGGGTGGCCAGCCCGGCGCCCCCGGCGTCGACCAGCCCGGCGGCTCCACCCTCACCCGGGTCGCCGACCGGCTGCGGGTCGAACAGGCCGGCGCCTGGCGGATCAGGGGCGTCCGCCCCGACTGGGTGCTGCCCGAGTGGTGCGAGCTCCTGTCCCGCTCGCTGGCCCCGATCCGCGACATCAGCGGCGAGTCGGAGGACGCGGCGCTGCCCTCCGCCAGCCGGCTGCTCGACGTCATCGAGATGGAGCCGCCCACCGCGGGCGCCATCGCGGCCCGCTGGCGGCTCGGCGGCCAGTCCACCGAGGCCGTCATCGGCGAGTCCTACGACGGCGCGTTCGCGATCGACCTGCGCCGCGACGGCCCGCACGGCCTGATCGCCGGCACCACCGGATCCGGCAAGTCCGAGCTGCTGCAGACCATCGTCGCCTCGCTCGCGGTGGCCAACACCCCGGACAACATGACCTTCGTGCTGGTCGACTACAAGGGCGGCTCCGCGTTCAAGGACTGCGTCCAACTGCCACACACCGTCGGCATGGTCACCGACCTCGACAACTACCTGGTCGAGCGCGCCCTGGCCTCGCTCGGCGCGGAGCTCACCCGCCGCGAGCACATCCTGGCCGGGGTCGGCGCCAAGGACATCGAGGACTACCAGGACCTCATGCGCCGCAACCCGGGGAGCCTGTCCCCGCTGCCCCGACTCCTCATCGTCATTGACGAGTTCGCCTCGATGGTCCGCGAACTGCCGGACTTCGTGAAGGGCCTGGTCAACATCGCCCAGCGCGGTCGCTCGCTCGGCATCCACCTGCTGCTCGCCACCCAGCGGCCAAGCGGCGTCGTCTCGCCCGAGATCCGCGCCAACACCAACCTCCGCATCGCGCTGCGCGTCACCGACGGCAGCGAGTCGACGGACGTCATCGACGCGCCCGACGCCGGCTTCATCGCCAAGTCCACGCCGGGACGCGCCTACGTCCGCCTCGGCCACGCCTCGCTCGTGCCGTTCCAGTCGGGACGCGTCGGTGGCCGCCGCCCCGGCGCCGTCGACCCGGCCGTCTCCCGGCCCTGGCTCGGCCGCCTCGACTGGCACGACCTGGGCCGCGCCGCGCTGCGCCGCCCGCCGGGCCAGAAGTCCGAGGAAGAGGAGATCACCGACCTCAAGGTGCTGGTCGACGCCGTCATCGAGGCCGACCACCAGCTCGGCTTCCCCAAGCAGCACAGCCCCTGGCTGCCCGCGCTGCCCGACAAGGTGCTGCTCGCCGAGCTCGAACACCCCGTCCCGGCCGGCACGCTGCGCGCCGCCCCGTACGGCGTCGAGGACCTGCCCGAGCAGCAGGCCAGGCGACCGCTGGCCGTCGACTTCAAGACCTTCAGCCACATGCTGGTCGGTGGCCAGCCCCGCAGCGGCCGCTCCCAGCTGCTGCGCACCATCGCCGGCTCGCTCGCCTGGGTCCACTCCGCCGCCGACGTGCACATCTACGGCATCGACTGCGGCAACGGCGCGCTCAACGCCCTGACCAAGCTGCCCAACTGCGGCGCCGTGGTCAGCCGCACCCAGGTCGAGCGGGTCCGCCGGCTGCTGCGCCGGCTGCGGCAGGAGCTCGACCGCCGCCAGGAGATGCTGGCCAGGGACGCGCTCGCCGACATCAGCGAGCAGCGCGCCACCGCCGCGCCCGAGAACCGGCTCCCGCACATCGTGGTGCTGCTCGACCGCTGGGAGGGCTGGGGCAACACCCTGGGCGAGATCGACCACGGCGCCCTCACCGACGAGCTGTTCACGATGATGCGGGAGGGCGCGAGCGTCGGCATCCACCTGATCATCGCCGGCGACCGCAGCGTGCTCTCCGGCCGGATCGCCACCCTCACCGAGGACCGGTACGCGCTGCGGCTCCCCGACCGGGGCGACTACAGCGGCATCGGGCTCAGCGCCCGCAAGGTGCCGGAGAACATCCCCGACGGCCGCATGATCCGCAACCAGGCCGCCACCCAGATCCAGGTCGCGGTGCTCGCCGACGAGCTGACGGGACAGGCGCAGGCCGCTGCCCTCGAGTCCATCGGCGCCTGGGCCCACGAGCGGGACAAGGACGTGCCGCGCGCCAAGCGGCCGCTGCGGGTCGACGTGCTGCCCAGCCGGCTCACCTTCGAGGACGCCTGGGAGATGCGCGACCCGGAGGCATCCGAGTCCCGGCTCTGGGGCCTGGTCGGCGTCGGCGGCGACGAACTCATGGGCTACGGCCCCGACCTCGGCCAGGGCACCCCGGCGTTCATCGTCGGCGGCCCGGCCAAGTCGGGGCGCTCCACGGTGCTGATGATGCTCGCCAGGTCCTACCTCAAGCGCGGCATCCGGCTGGTCATCGCCGCGCCCCGGCCCTCGCCGCTGCGCGAGCTCTCCGGCCAGGAGGGGGTGCTGCAGGTGTTCACCGGCGACAACCTCACCAACAAGGAGGTGCGGGAGGCCATGAGCACGTCCTCGCTCGCCGACCCGATCGTCTTCGTGATGGACGACGGCGAGGACCTGCGCCGCTGCGACGCCGGCGACGAGCTCAAGACCATCCTCAACCAGGGGTCGGAGCTGGGCCGTTACCTGATCCTCGGCGGCGACGAGGCCGACCTCGGCAGCGGCTTCTCCGGCTGGCAGGTCGACGTCAAGAAGGCCAGGCGCGGGGTGCTGCTCTCGCCGAGCACCCACCGGGTCGGTGAACTCATCGGCGCCAGGCTGCCGCGCAGCGCGGCCGCCGAACAGCCCACCCCAGGCAAGGGCATCCTGCACCTCGGCGACGGCACGCCCTTCACCGTCACCACCCCGGCACCCTAGCCGCGGACGCACGGACGAGGCCCGCCGGTCGGCTCACCCGCAGCCCGTCAGCTCGCGCAGCGCGTTGCGGGCGTGGGTGAGCTCGGCCAGGCGGGCCTCGACCTGACGGAGCTGGGCGGCGATCAGGTCTGCCACCGCGCCGTTGGGCGGTTGGCCGCTGTCGCGGATCGTCAGGACGTCGCGGATCTCGGCCAGGCTGAGCCCGGCCGCCTGCGCGCCCCGGATGAAGACCAGCCGGTCGGCGCTCTCCGGCGGGTAGTCCCGGTAACCGGAGGGGGTGCGCGGCGGTTCCGGGAGTAACCCGGCCCGCTCGTAGAACCGGATGGTCTTGGCGGTCACCCCCGCCGCGTGTGCCAGCGTGCCAATGCGCATGTCTTCAAGGATATGGACGTGGCAAGAGCCGCGAATCGGCCAAGCCGGGGCCTTGGCAGCGCAGCCTTGGCAAGTCCCGGTGCGGTGTCCGGGCCCCGCGGGGGGCGCGGGGCCGCGACACCGGGCGGCTCCGCCGCGTGGGCGCGAACGGCCGGAGCGGCACCCACGGTTGCCCGGCCGTAACTCAGCCGAGCTCCGCCGTGGCCAGGAACTGGGTGGCCGCCAGCTCCGCGTACAGCGGGCTTTCGGTGACCAGTTCGCGGTGGGTGCCGATCGCCTGCACCCGGCCCGCGTCCATCACCACGATCCGGTCGGCCGAGGTCACCGTGGACAGCCGGTGCGCCACGACCAGCACCGTGGTGTCCCGCGCCACCTCGGCCACCGTGTCCCGCAGCGCCGCCTCGTTCACCGCGTCCAGCTGGGAGGTGGCCTCGTCGAGCAGCAGCAGCCGCGGCCGGCGCAGCAGCGCGCGGGCTATCGCCACCCGCTGCCGCTCGCCGCCCGACAGCTTGGTGCCGCGGTGCCCGACGACCGTGTCGAGGCCGTCCGGCAGCCGGGCCACCAGGCCGTCGAGCCGGGTGGTCCGCACGGCCTCCCGCAGCGCGTCCTCCCCGCTGTCGGGCGCCCCGAAGAGCAGGTTCTCCCGCAGCGTGCCGGAGAGCACCGGCGCGTCCTGCTCCACGTAGCCGATGGCGGCCCGCAGTTCGGCCAGGTCCCACTCGGTCACGGCCACGCCGTCCACCAGCACCCGGCCGTCGGTGGGGTCGTAGAAGCGCTCGATCAGCGAGAAGACGGTCGTCTTGCCGGCGCCCGACGGGCCGACGAACGCCGTCAGGCCGCGTGGCGGTACGACGAAGTCGACGCCGTGGTGGATCTCCGGCAGCTCGGGCCCGTAACGGAAGCGCACGCCCTCGAAGGTGACGGAGGCCGGCGGCGCGCCCGCCGGCACCGACCGCACCGCGCCGCGCGGCGCCGACTCGGACGGCAGCGCGGCCACCTCCTGGATCCGGCTGATCGCCGCCGCGCCCACCTGGTACTGCGTGACCGCCTGCACGACCTCCTGGATCGGCGCCATCAGATAGAAGACGTAGAGCAGGAACGCCACCAGGGTGCCCACCGAGATGGCGTCCGTGGCCACCCGGGCGCCGCCCACCGCCAGCACCGTGATGAACGCGATCTGCATGGAGAGCCCCGCCGTGTTCCCGGCCAGCGCCGACCACTTGGCGGCCCGCACGCTCTCCCGCCAGGACGCCTCGGCCGCCCGGCGCACCGCCTCCTCCTCGCGCCCCTCGGCGCCCGAGGCCTTGACCGTGCGCAGCGCGCCGAGCACCCGCTCGAGTGCCGCGCCCATCTGCCCCACCGACTCCTGGGCCCGCTTGCTCGCCCGGTTGATCAGCGGCACGATCAGCCCAATGACGACGGCGGCCAGCGCGATCACCGTGAGGGTGACGCCGAGCAGCACCAGGTCGACGAAGCACATCATCATCAGCGTGGCCACCAGCGTCAGGCCGCCGGTGCCGAGCCCGACCAGCGAGTTGGTGGTCATGGCGCGCAGCAGCGTGGTGTCCGAGGTGGCGCGGGAGAGCAGGTCGCCCGGCTCGGTGCCGTCCACCGCCGAGACCCGCAGCCGCACCAGGAAGCCGATCAGCGAGCGGCGGGCCGTCAGCACGACCGACTCGGCGGTGCGCTGCAGCACATAGGAACCCAGCGCGCCCACCCCCGCGTTGGCGAGCACGAGCAGGCTCATCAGCAGCAGCGCGGCGCCGATCGGGCCGTCGTCCGACAGGTTCTCGATCAGGCCCCTGGCGACCAGGGGCAGCGCGAGGCCGGTGGCGCTGGTGACCAGTGAGAGCAGCGCGCCCGCCAACAGGGCGCCCCGGTGCGGGCGGACGTAGTCGAGCAGCACCCGCCAGGCCGGCGGGTCGCTCGGGGCGTCGGCGGGCGAAGCGGGCGGCAGCGGCGCGCTCTCGGTACTGGTGGTGGGCACAGACGAAGCCTCTCAGATCGGGGGCGCTCACCACCCCGTCATATCTTCCAGACGCGACCTGCACGCTGTGGGTTGTTCGCGCCGGCGCACGCCGTCCCTTCACAGCGCGCAACAGTCACCACCTTGCGTGCGTGCTTGACCCCTGTTTGAATTTGCCCCCTGCTGCCCTGGCGTTGCGAACGAGACCTATCGTGGCGCGCGTTGAGCAAGTGGGTCGGCTGTGGCAAGTCCCCGGCCGGGGTTGGTGTGCTCGGTCGACTTCCGGGTGGTTGCCTGGGCGCGTTCCGCATCCACGTCGCGTACTTTCTCGGGAGTTGAAACATGCAGATACCGGCGGCGGCGGTGGTGTGCCTCGTGGTGGCCTCGGTGGCGGCGGTGTCGCTCGCCGTCTTCTGGCCGCCCAGGCGCCAGCGGGTCATGGGCCTGCGGCGCAGGGCAGACACCGCGGACGCGGAGCTCGCCGTGCTGCGCGGTCGGCTTTCCGAGGCCGAGCGGCGCGCGCAGATGATGGTCGCCGAGATCGCCCACCTGGCGTCCAGGAGGCTGCCCGCCCTGGCGCGTAACTCGCGGCACCCGCACATCCGGGTGCCGGGACCGCTCCACCCCGAGCTGCTCGGCGGCGAGGCTGGCGGCGCCCTCGACGGGGTGCTCGAGCAGGCGACCAGGGCGATTCTCGACGAACGCGCGCGGATCGACGGCGCGGCGCAGTCCGCGATGCGGGGCGCGACCACCAAACTGCAGACGATGTGTTACCAGCTGCAGACCTCGGTGGACGAACTGCTCCACAAGTACGACGATCCCGACCTCGCGGAGAAGCTGGCGGCCCTCGACTACCTCAACGAGCAGATCCTGCGCCGCCTCCAGGCCACCCGCGTGGTCTGTGGCGCGGGCGCGGGCCTGGTGCGGACCAAGACGCTGCTGCCCGACCTGGTGCTGGGCGCCAGCTCCCGCATCCCGAGCTACGACCGGGTGCGCATCGACAACTACCTGCCGCGCGCCGTCGCGGTGGCCGACCGGGCCGCCGAGTCGGTGGCCGTGGTGGTGGCCGAGCTGCTGGCCAACGCCGTGCACCACTCGCACGGTTCGCTGCCCGTCGAGGTCGGCCTGCACCAGGCGCACAACGGCGCGGTGGTCGTGGTCAACGACGCCGGCATCGGGATGAACGGCGACGAGTTCGCCAAGGCCAGGCGGCTGCTCACCGGCGAGGCCAAGGTCTTCCTCTCGGAGCTCGGCGACCCGCCGGCCACCGGCTTCGCGGCCATCGGCCAGCTGTGCAAGCAGTTCGGCTTCAAGGTCTCGGTCGAGCCCTCGCACTACGCCGGCATCAAGGCCGTGTTGTTCATCCCCGGCGACCTGCTGCACGCCGTCGCGGACGACCACCCGCGCGCCCTGATCCCGCCGACGCCCGCGCCGACGGGCGCGGCCCCGCACCTGCCGACGGCCCCGGTGCCGTACGTGCCGGCCCCACCGCAGATGCGGACGGCGCCGTCCCAGGCGCCGTCCTCGATGGCGCCGTTCGGCGTCGCGCCGCCCTCGTTCGCGGGCGTCGCCGGCTCCACGGTGGCCCCCGGGGCGCCGGTGGCCCCCGCGCCGCCGGCCGAGACGCCGCCCCGCGCGCGCCCGGTGCCGCCGGAGCCGGTGATCGAGCCCACCGCCGCCGAGCCGGCCGCGACCGAGACATCGGCCGACCCGGACGGCCCGCTGCCCGGACTGCCCCAGCGCCGGCACCGCCGCCCCCAGCGGTCGGCCAGGCGTGCCGCCGACGGCCCTCCGCCGGTCGACATGTACTACCGGGATCCCGAGGAGGCCGCGTCCCGGATGGGAGCGCTGCAGAGGGGTACGGCCCGCGGGCGCGCCGAGACCGGCGAGGAGCCCGCCGTCACCGCGGTGGATGATGTCGACGACTCAGAGAGGGACAGCCGATGAATGCCCGAACGCCCGTCACCAGGCCCAAGGTGGACCTGTCGTTCGTCCTGACACCCATCCTGGAGATCCCCAACGTCCAGCACGCCATGGTGGTCACGGCTGACGGCTTCTTCGAGGCCCACTCCGGCCTCGACGGGGAGACCGCGGAGAAGCTCTCCGCCGTGCTCGCCTCGCTGCTGGCCTCGAGCCGGGGCACCAGCCACACCTACTTCGGCGGCCGCTCGCTGCTGCGCCTCGTGATGGTCGAGACCTACGAGGGGTACGTCTTCGTCATCCCGGCCGCGGAGAACACCTACCTCGCCGTCTTCACCGGGCCCAACGTGGCGATGGACAACGTGAGCTACGAGATGCAGAAGCAGGTGCAAACCCTGGGCAAGGCGATGGGCAGCCCGCCGCGCTCCGACCTGGGCGGCTCATCCGTCCGCGGGGATGGCCTCCCGGCATGAACCGGCGGCTGATTCCGCCGTACGTGTGGACGGGAGGCCGCACCCGCCCCAGCCGGAACGTGCTCGACCGGCTGACGGTGTTGCGGGCCGCCACCGATCAGGTGCCGGCCAGCCTGTCGCCCGCTGGTCGGCGTGTGTTGGAGCTCCTGCTGGACGGTGCCCTGCCGTTGGCGGAGGTGGCCGCCCATCTGTCCCTGCCCGTCAGTTTCGTCAAGGTCGTGGTCAGCGACCTGTTCGATGAGGGGTGGCTGATCGTCCGAGCGCCCACCCCCGCGCACGACGACCAGCTGCCCGACCAGCAGCTCCTCGAAAGGGTGATCCGTGGACTCCGCGCGCTCCAGTAGTGGCATCTACCTGCGCAACCCTGACCAGCGCCTGGTGAAGGTCATCGTCAGCGGCCCGTTCGGCGTCGGCAAGACCACGATCATCAACACCCTCTCCGACATCCCCCCGCTGCGCACCGAGGAGGTGATGACGGCCACCGGCGCCGTCGTCGACCACCTGGAGGGCGTGCGCGACAAGACCACCACTACCGTCGGCCTCGACTACGGCCGCATGTCGCTCAGTGACGACCTGGCGCTGTGCCTCTTCGGCACTCCTGGCCAGAAGCGGTTCCACGCCCTGTGGGAGGACCTGACCCAGGGCGCCCTGGGCGCGCTAATACTGGCCGACACCCGCCGCATCGCCGACTCCTACGAGGTCATGGGCCTGATCGAGGAGCAGGAGATCCGCTACGCGGTGGCGCTCAACGTCTTCCCGGACTCGCCCCAGTACCCCGAGGAGGATCTGCGGCAGGCGCTCGACCTGGCCCCGGAGACCCCCCTCATCACCTGCGACGCACGTGACCGCGGCTCGTCCCTGGCCGCGTTGCTGGGGCTCGCCGAGCACCTGCTGAACATCCCTGTCCTGGAGCAGTCGTGACCCACCCAACGCCCGGGCCCGCGCCCCACACCGACGCACTGGGGGGCCCGGTCCCCCTGTACGGCGCGGACTTCGCCGAGAACCCGCATGCCGTCTACGCCAGGCTGAGGGAGTTCGGCGCCTGCGCGCCGGTGGAGCTGGCGCCCGGGGTGGTCGCCACGCTGGTGACCAGCTACCGGGCGGCGCTCGAGGTCCTGCACGACACCGAGACCTACTCCAAGGACCCCCGGGTGTGGCAGCACACCATTCCGCAGGACAGCCAGGTCATGCCGATGATGGCCTGGCGGCCCAACCTGCTCTACAACGACGGTGACGTGCACGCCCGTTACCGGCAGGCGGTCACCGACTGCCTCGACCTGGTCGAGCCGCACGACCTGCGGGAGATGGTGCACCGCTCGGCTGACCGGCTGATCCAGGGCTTCGCGCAGCGCGGCGAGGCCGACCTGATCGGCGAGTACGCGCGGGTGCTGCCGCTGCTGATCTTCAACGAGTTGTTCGGCCTGCCCGACTCCTACAGCGCCCGGCTCGTCTCGGCGATGACCAGCCTGCTGGACTCCAGCTCGCCCGAGGGCGCCATCACGGCCATAAACGATCTCAACGCCTACATGGCCAACCTGACGACGCTCAAGCGGGAGCAGCCGCGCGAGGACCTGACCTCCTGGCTGCTGCAACACCCGGCGAACCTCACCGAGGAGGAGCTGGTGTGGCAGCTGCTGATGGTGACCACGGCGGGCCACGAGCCCACGGCCAACCTCATCGGCAACGCGCTGGCCCGCATGCTCTCTGACTCCCGCTACTACCGCACCCTGTCCAGCGGTTCGCTCTCCTCGTCCGACGCCATCGTCGACGTGCTGTGGAACGAGCCACCGATGGCCAACTTCTCCACGCACTTCCCACGGCGCGACGTCGACCTGCACGGCACCTGGATTCCGGCCGGCACCCCGGTCCTCGTCTCCTACGCGGCCGCCAACGCCGGTGCCGCCGCCGAACTGCCGCCCGGCGCACGGGCGGACGCCGGGGCCCACCTGGCGTTCGCGGCCGGACCGCACGGTTGCCCGGCCAAGCAGCCCGCCGTGATGATCGCGGCGACGGCGATCGACCGCCTCACCAGCTGGCTGGTGGACATCACGCTCTCCGCTCCCTATGAAGAGTTGTCGTGGCGCCCCGGCCCCTTCCACCGGGGTCTGGTCGCACTGCCCGCCCGCTTCACGCCGATCGCCCCGGATCAGAAGGGAACCAGCCCGTGGACCTCAAACCCCGACTCATCGACCCCACAGGAAGCGACATCAGAGCCGAGGCCGCCCGCTTCCGCGACGCCGGTCCCGCCGTCCCGATAACCCTGCCAGGAGGCGTCGAAGGCTGGCTGATAACCCGGCACGCGGTGGCCAAACGCCTGTTCACCGACCCCCGCGTGTCCAAGGACGCCAGCCAGCACTGGCCCGACTTCCAGGCCGGCCGAATACCCGAGGGCTGGCCGCTCTATCTGTGGGCCGCGGCGAACAACATGCTCTCGGCCTATGGCAAGGACCACACCCGGCTGCGGAAGCTGGTCGCACCCGCCTTCACCCACCGCAGGACCACGGCCATGCGGGAGCGGGTCGAGGCCATCACCGCCGAGCTGCTCGACGGCCTCGCCGCCACACCGGCCGGCCAACCCGCCGACCTCTTCGCCGGGTTCACCAACCCGCTGCCGATCCGGGTGATCTGCGACCTCTACGGTCTCCGGGAGGACGCGCGCCCCGAGTTCCAGCACGCGGTCGACTTCCTGTTCCGCACCTCGGCCTCCCCCGAGGAGATGACGGCCGCCTACGGGACCCTCTACCGGGTCCTCGGCGAGATGGTGGCCGAGAAGCGGGAGGCCCCGGGGGACGACCTGGCCAGCGCGCTGATCGCCACCCGCGAGGCGGACGGCGACCGGCTGACCGAGGAGGAGCTGTTCGACACCCTGCTGCTCATCCTGACGGCCGGGCACGAGACGACCGTTCACCTCCTTGGCAACGCGGTGCACGCGCTCCTCACCCACCCCGAGCAGCTGGCCCTGGCCCGCTCGGGCCAGGTCGGCTGGGACGCGGTGATCGACGAGACGCTGCGCTGGGCGCCCTCCGTGGCCAACCTGCCGCTGCGCTTCGCGACCGAGCCGATCGAGATCGAGGACGGCATCACCATCGAGCCCAACCAGCCGATCGTGATCGGCCTGCTGGCGGCCGGCACCGACCCGGAGCAGCACGGTCCGGCGGCTGACCGCTTCGACATCACCCGGCCGCCAGGGGAGCACCTGGCCTTCGGCCACGGCGTCCACTACTGTCTGGGCGCCCCGCTGGCCAGGCTCGAGGCCCGCACGGCGCTGCCGGCGCTCTTCGAACGGTTCCCGGCGCTGCGTCTCGCGGACACCGCGCTGCCGCCGGTCGAGTCCTTCATCTCGCTGGGCAACGCGGTGATCCCGGTCCACCTGGTCTGACGCTCTGGCTGGGTGAAGAAACGTTCAGGCGTCTGTGTTCAGGCATCTGTGTTCAGGCGGCGGCGAGTACCTGGCGCTGCCGCCCGAGCCCCTCGATCTCGATCTCCATCACGTCGCCCACGGCGAGGTAGGGGAACCGCCCGGACAGCGCGACGCCCTCCGGGGTGCCGGTGTTGATGACGTCGCCCGGCTCGAGCACCAGGTACTGGCTGAGGTGGTGGATCAGCTCGGCCACCGGGAAGATCATGTCGGCGGTCGACGAGTCCTGCCTGACCTCTCCGTTGACGAACGACCGCAACCGCAGCGCCTGCGGGTCCGGCACCTCGTCGGCCGGCACCAGGTAGGGACCCAGCGGGTTGAACGTCTCGCAGCACTTGCCCTTGGACCACTGGCCGCCGGACTGCTCGATCTGGAAGGCACGCTCCGAGACGTCGTTGGAGATCGTGTAGCCGGCCACGTACGACAGCGCCTCGTCCGGCGACGCCAGATACCGCGCCCGGCGGCCGATCACCACCGCCAGCTCCACCTCCCAGTCGGTCTTCTCGGCGCCGCGCGGGATGAGCACCTCGTCGTGGGCGCCGACCACGGTGTTCGGGGTCTTGAAGAAGATGACCGGCTGCTCGGGCGGGGCGCCGCCGGACTCGGCGGCGTGCGCGGCGTAGTTCATGCCGACGCACAGCACGGTGCCGGGCCGCGCCAGCGGCGGCCCGAGCCGGACGCCCGCGTGCGCCACGGGCGGCAACTCACCGGCGGCCAGGGCCCGCCGGGCGGCGGCGATCCCGTCCCCGGCGAGGAACCGGCCGTCGATGTCGGGGGTGAGCGGGGTGAGGTCGTAGGCCTGGTCGACGTCATCGAGAACGGCGGGACGTTCGGCGCCTGGCTCGCCGAGACGGACGAATCGCATGTCGGGTCACTCCAGTGATCTCAGAAGCAACGGCTCACCATGGGTATCACCTGGGCGAGACGGGCGCCACGGTGGAGACGCGACGGACCGCGCGGTCCCCGTCTGGAAAGCCCTGGTGCTCAGGACCGAGGAGCGGTGGCCATCGACATGTCACGCGCCTCCGCTGATGGCGAGGGCGAGGCCGTCGGTGAAGTACTCCTACCGGGTCTCCACCAGCGCGCCCAACGTCGTCACCACCCAAACGCTCAACCACTCGGGCGCCTACCTCACCACCCAGAGTTTCTACGACGGCCTGCTCCGCGAGCGTCAGACCCAGACCAACGCCGTGCAGGTCACCACGGCCAGGCTGGTGACCGCCACCATGTACGACACGGCCGGACGCGCATGGAAGACCCACGACGCGTTCTACGCCGAAGGCACACCATCGACCACGCTGATCGCGGCCGGTGACAACGTCGTGCCTTCGGCGACCAGGACCACCTTCGACGCGCAGGGCCGGCCCACCGCGGACATCGCCCTGAGCTTCGGCGACGAGGAGTACCGCACCACCACGGTCTACGACGGCGCGGAGCACACCACCGTGATTCCTCCGGCCGGTGGCACCGCGACCACCACCATCACCGACGTGCACGGGCAGACGGTCGAACGCCGCTCCTACACCAACGCCGCCCGCACCCAGTTCCAGACCGCCACCTATGGCTACGACATAGCCGGCAACATGACGCGCATGACGGACGCGGCCGGCAACACCTGGAGCTGGAGCTATGACGCACGCGGTAACCGGACCTCGGCCGACGACCCCGACACTGGAGTCGTCACCACGGCGTATGACGTGATGGACCGCCCGGAGACCGTCACCGACGCCCGGGGCACCACCCTGACGACCGCGTACGACGAACTGGGGCGCAGGACCACCGTCAGCCAGGGCGAAGAGGTCCGCGCCCGCTTCGCCTACGACACCGTCAAGCTTGGCCAGCTCTCCAGCAGCACCAGCTACCAGGGGGGAGACGCCTACGTCACGGCGGTGGACGGCTACACCGCCCGATACCAACCGACCTCCACCACCGTCACCATCCCCGACACCGAGGACGGCCTGTCCGGCAGCTACACCTGGAGCTACACCTACAACCAGCGGACCGGCATGCGCGAATCCGTCCGCCACCCTGCCATGGGCGGACTTCCGCAGGAGCGCGTCACCACGGTCTACAACGCCGAGGCCCTGCCCGTCAGCACCACCGCGGGCAGCATCCCGCTCGTCGTCGACGGCAACTACGACCCGCTGGGGCGCATGCTGCGCACCACCTACGGCCAGTTGGGCGAGCACGTCTACGACACCCGTGACTGGGACGACCACACCGGCCGCCTCACCCGCCGTACCGTGGACGGTGACGTGGCGCTGCGGATCGAGGACACCCGCTACACCTACGACGCGGCGGGCAACGTCAGGCGGATCGCCGCCACCTCGGGCCAGGACGCCCAGGCATCCACGGACAACCAGTGCTTCGCGCTGGACGCCCTCGGCCGCCTGACCAACGCCTGGACCACCACCAGCGGTGGTGATGACTGCGCCGCCGGTCCCTCCTCCAGCACGGTGGGCGGCAGCGACGGTTACTGGCACAGCTACACCTACGACCTGGCCGGCAACCGAGCGACCGAGACCCGCCGCGCGGTTGGCACCGGCGCCTCCACCGTCACTCACACCTACACCACGGGCGAGCAGGGCGAGGAACAGCCCCAGGCGCTCCGCTCCGTCACCACCGCCGGTGGCCCCGACAATGGCCAGGTCGAGTTGTTCGACTACGACGCGTCCGGCAACCTCACCTCGCGCCGAGGTGGCGACCGTGACCAGGCGCTCACCTGGGACGCCGAGGGCCGACTGGCCACGGTCACGGAAGGCGACCTGACCACCGAATACGTCTACGGCGCCGACGGGAACCGCCTGATCGCACGCAACGCGGACGACACCAGCACCGTCTACCTCCCGGAAGGCAACGAACTCACCGCCACCGCGAACGGCGCGCGCACCGGCATGCGCTACTACACCCACGGCGAGGAGACCATCGCCGTCCGGGACGGTTCGACCGGCCGTATCACCTACCTGTTCGCCGACCCCCAGGGCACGGCACTCCTCGCGGTCGCCTGGGGCGCGGCCCAGGCCGTCCAGCGGCGCCGGCAGCTCCCCTTCGGCGAGGAACGCGGCTCGTCCACGTCCCAGTGGCCCGGCGACCGCGGCTTCCTCGGCGCGACCAGCGACCCGACCGGCACCACCCACCTCAACGCGCGCGAATACGACCCGGTACTCGGCCGGTTCATCTCCGCCGATCCGCTGCTGATACCGGGCGACCCACGCCAGCACAACGCCTACCAGTACGGTGCCCAGAACCCGGTGACCTTCTCCGATCCCTCGGGCGAGGCCTTGGAGGAGTGCTGGTCGGGCCAGTACGCATGTAGCTACGACCGCAGGGGCGCGATCAAGGACATCAGCTTCGGCAAGAACTACCACCGCGAGACCGTGTCCCGCGGCGGAACCCCCTCCCCCCGCTGGGAGGCCCAGCAGAAGCGGTTGACCCAGGCCTGCCGCAACGACCCCGGCTGCGCCGGTACCCCCCAACAGATCACCAACCTCGCCCGAGCCAGAGACCGCGCCGCCCAGATCAGGGCGGAACGCGCGGCGGCAGAAGCACGCCGACAGGAAGAGGGGCAGCGGTCCGATTCTTCGACAGCCTCTGGCGGGGCGACGTGCGAGGAATGGCCGAAGCGACCGTCAGGAACACCCAGGACTGGGTCGAGGACAATGTGGTGACACCTGCCGTCACCGGAGCGCGCGCCGTTCGGGATGCCGCCGGAGCGTTTATTGAAGCCTCCGGAGGGCCCTGGCGGATGGCCGGGCACATGCTGATCGATGCCGGAGCCGTGTTCATCGGCACAACACTCGCGGTGGGTTTCTGTGGGGCCACGGCAGGAGCTGGCTGTCTGGTCCTTGGCGCCGCTGGTATCGCTGCCGGGTATGGGGCCGCCGGTCATGCAGCGTTTGCGGCGGCAACTGGAGAACGAGCCGATGGTTTCACAGCCGCGACCTGGGTCTTGGGACCCATTGGTGGAGGTGTCAGGAATGGTTTGTTCGTCGCTAGGTATGGTATGACGCCTGGTCAAGCTACATGGCGTTCGTTCAGGGACTGGTGAGCAGGGTGAACAGATATCTCAGCGCGGTGCGAGCGGGAGTGCTGGTATTCGTCGCTCTCTATTCCGGCGTTCTTTGCTACGGCTTGTATGCGGAAGATGTCCTGACTATCTACTTGCTCTGCGCCCCCATATGCCTCGCGCTCGCCGGTCTGGTCTCGGCACGGCACTTGTGGCGGTCCGGGGAAGCATTGAAGCTGCGGAGGCAGATGCCTGACCAGGTCGATGTCGAGGTCGGAAAGTGGAGAGCCGAGCAGGGCGGCTACGTTCGAAGAGTCTCCATAGGCGACAAGAACTACGAACTGAGGTTAATCAGCGAGCTAGGAGCATTTCGCGGAGCTGTTCGTGAGCCGGCCAGCGGAGACTCCGTTGCATTCCATCGTCTGGCGAGAGTCTTGCCTGCCCTCGACAGCTTGGTGCGACAAGGCATTGCGGGGAAGGTCGAGTCACGTCGCATTGTGGAAACAGAGCTTCACATCTCGGCGGGAAACCAGGAGATTCTATTGAGCTTCGGTTCCCGGTACTCGATCACCCGAAACTCGGTATGGGTGGATCGCGAGCAGATCGCTGTCCGAGACGTACTCGGTTGGCGCGTGAAGCCCGGTCTCTTTCCGCGTCATTCAATGACCTGCGCCCTGGTCATTGGATTCAACTTTCCCAATGCCGTCAAATCGTGACCATTTCCGCAGTTTGGCCATTAGGCGGACCACGTGCCGGGGGCGATCCTGTCCGCGAGGGCGGTCTCCAGCAGTCAGAGCATCATGTGATCACGATCACTTTGCGCTGATCGGGAAGTTGGGGAACGTGAGTCGAGGGCGGCCGCTGTGCAACGAGGAACGCGGGCCGATGGGGGGTTGACCTGGCGATCAGCACCGTCGCCGCTACGGGAACCGGCGTGTGTGCGCGACCGTGGTATGCGGCGCGGGCGTGTTCGCCGTGGGAGCCGGTGCTTTGCTCGTGACCGGAGTAGGTGCTCATATGGCCGTCGCCAGTGAAGAGGACCGGTCGAGAGGGGCCTTGCAGTACTTCGCCGCACGGCCCGAAGTGAGGCGATCGGCATTGCGTTCCGGCGCACTCTGGGGACGTGGAGCACTGTCCGGCCTTGTCCGGGTTGCGACGTCCCGGGCGTATGACTTGGCAAGCCGGGGTGGTCACGGAGGGTCGCCGCCCCTTCTCTGCAATGTCCCCAGATCGGAGTGGCGGAATGTGATCGTTAACCACATTCGGAGTTGGTTCCGGTGACTGAGAGCAGAGATGGGCGAGCAATCGACAAGGAGAAGTGTCTGACGGGGGCGCATATTTCGCTCGACGCCTTTTCAGAGGAGGGCGGTGAGTACTCGGTCTCTCTCGGTCGGCTGCTCCGCGACCGCTGGTCGGGTGCCATGCTCTGGGTCGTGTTGCCGGCGTTCTTCGGAGTATTCGTCCACTGGACCATCGGCGTTGGCCTGATAGCGGTTTCAGTATTGTTGTTCGCGGTGGTCTTCCTCTATCGGATTATCTCCGGGCATGGGGCTCGTTGCGCCGCGATGGGTGCGCTTTCCCTGGTCCTGAGTTTTGACCTGCTGTAGTTCACCAGCCGGGGCGTGTTCGGGCCGGCGTCGAACGTGCCCGCCCGGACGGTGGGTGGTTCTCCCCCATGTCCAACTTTTTTGGGCGCGGTTCCGTGTTTCAGAACGCCCGAGCGCGAACGGGGTGGTCAGTCTTGTGAGAGATGACGGCGTGAAGTTGCTCGTCAGGTCTCTACGGCAAGGGGTCGTCGTTTCGACTCTGCTGTTTCTCCTGGTGATTGCCACTGGAGGGCTCCGGCCGGACTACTGGATGCTCTACGTCCTGTGGGCCGGTGTGTCGCTGGGCATCGGGCTTGTCCTCGTGATTCCGCACTACCTCCGGTCGAGGCAGGCCGCCCGCGCTCGCGCGCGGTCCGAAGAATTCACGGCTGCCCAGATCGACCGGTGGCGACGAGGTGATTCCGGTTTCCGCAAGAAAGCAGAATTCTCCGGTCATGTTTTCGAGCTGCATGTGTCCGGGAGGTCGGGCAATTTTCGCGGCAGGCTTCACGGAGCCGGAGTGGGTGACGTGATCGCCTTCCGGCAGTGGCCCAGACACCCCGGCGCTCTCAAGGGCATGCTCAAGCGTGGAGATGTCATGGGGGAGATCCTGCTGTCGCCCGGCGTCGTGATCCCTGTCACGGTGTCCCAGGAGGTAGAGAACGTAAGCATCAGGTGTGGAAGTCACCCTCCCTATCTGGTCCACCGAAAGTCGGTCGACCAGGGGCGGAGGAGTTTGGTGGTGCGCGACATCCTCGGATGGCGCATAGCCGCCGACGCTTTCCCCGGAGGAGAGGGCGTTATGCGCAGTGGTCCTGCTTTCCAGGGTGCCCGATATGGCGTGAGCGGACGGCTCCCGCAAGCGGACCCCCGCACCGGCCCGTGGCTTGATGACGGGCGGCGTCGCGGCGGGCTCTTGCGCCGCGTCGGCCAACGCGATCACTGGACTCGCGGAATGAGACAGGCGCTGGAGGGGTGCGATCGCTGATTGCCTTGCGCTCGGCCGGCTTGCCCGCCGTACCACAGCCATGGAGACGAGACCATCGCCGTCCGGGACGGTTCAACGAGCCGTATCACCTACCTTTTCGCGGACACCCAGGGCGCAGCGCTCCTCGCGGTCGCCTGGGGCGTGGCCCAAGCCGTCCAGCGGCGCCGGCAGCTCCCCTTTGCCGAGGAACGTGGCACCTCCATGTCAAAGTGGCCCGGCGACCGTGGCTTCCTCGGCGCCACCGAGGATCCGGTCGGCACCATGAGTTTCTGATCAAATAACCGGCTGATTTGGAATCCCGGACTGGAGTGCTTTTGTGTGGATCGCAGGTGTGTTGTGGGTCGTCGGATTCGTCTTGCTGGTGTGCCCGGATGCGGCCGATCGTTTCGCTGTCATTATTCAGCGGGGTATGCGTATAGACTATGACGGCTTGCCGCGAATTGTTCGAATATGCGCGGCTGGGTTCGTAGCGCTCTCCAGTCTCATTCTTATCCTGGATATGCTGGCAAGCGTCTTCCCTGGTCTTCTCGTGGAGCCGAGTAGTGGCTGTTGAAGGCGTGTGATCGGACGTGGCTGATGCTGCTCATGCCGAAGAAGCCGGCCCATCAAGAAGGCGACAACTCGCGCAGCAGTTTGGGGCTCACGTAGTCGTTGATCCAGGGTGCCGACAGGTGTTCGGCGGGGACTCCGGCGAGGCCGACGGCGATGTGTTCGCGCGCGGTCTTCGCGTCTCCGATGGCGGCGTGTGCGATGCCCTGGTTGAGAAGTTGGAACGCCTGGCCCCGAAGCCAGTAAGCGGCCTCCGGAGGGGGCTGGTTCGCGGCGCGTTCCGCAAGGCGTTCCGCGTCTCGCAGGAGCGTCCTGGCGGTCGTCCTGTCGCCGGCCTTCGCCGTCTGCTCGGCCGCCCGCGCCGTGTTCGCCGCCCGTTGGGTGAGGTGTACGCCCTCGGTGCGGGTCACCGCGTCGAAGTGCTGGGCGGATTGTCGGTGGTCGCCGCGCGTCCGCCAGTGACAGGCGAGGAAGTTGCGGGACTGCGCGAGCAGTGGCCCCGACCTGATGTCCCTGGCCAGCTGTTCTGCCTCACGGAGGACCGGCACGGAACGGTCGGAGCGCATCTGGACGTGCAGCCAGCCGAGGAACGCGCAGTGTTCGGCGACGACTTCAGCCAGCGCGTCGCGCTCCTGGCCGCGCGCGTCGCGGAGGAGTCCCACGAGCACCACGCGATGCGTCTCCGCCGCGGGCAGGAGGGGGACCGGGCCCACGACGTCGTCCGCCCGCCGCTGCGCCGCGAGGGCGCCTGCCAGAGCGTCTACGGCTGCCCGGTCGAGCCGGGTCGGGTGCCGCATCGCGTGGTCGACGCGCTCGTCTTCCTCGTTCAGGTCGAGCAGCGCTGTGAGGGCCTGCTCCAGGGCGGCTGAGGGCGCCTGCCTGCCGTTGAGGACGCGTGAGAGGTAAGCCGGGTCGTAGCGAATCTGCCGGGCCGCCTTGGCCGCACTCAGGCCTTTTCGAGCGAGTGCCGCACGCACGCTCCCGATGTCCATGATCGATCGCGCTCCGATCAGTCAATGGTTCGTCAAGGCCCGACTGTATCCACACCGGCTGAATTCGGCGCAGGATCAGGGAACAAGGTGCCCCGCGACGGGTTCGGCGTCCGGGGCCATGGCCAACAGCTGACGTGGAGGTGCCGACGTTGGACGACATCAGGCCGCGCCGTGCCCCGTGGGCGAGTCCGGAGGGCAAGCCCGTCTATCTGGTGACGGAAGACGACGGGAAGCTGGCGCGGTTGGCCGACTCGATGGAATCGGCTCAGCTCCACGATGCCGCCGTCGTACTGGATCACTCGCTCTCCGTCCTGGGGAACTTCGATACTCCCGAGGCCGAGTTGCGGTGTGTGGGCGAACGGCTGGCCGAGTGCCTGACGAACACGCTGCGGGTGGCCCAGCCGGGGCGAACGCTCACTCAGGGAGATGGACGAGGGGAGGCGCGGTGACGCGCGCGATCCACCGGTTTCGGGAGTACGAGTTCGGCCCGGACCAGCGTCCCGAGGCCGAGCCCGTGACCTTCACGATGCAATGTCTCGCATGCGGCTTGTTCAGCAGGAAGTCCGAGGACTCCGAGGGCGGTTCCGTCTGGGCCCGCACGCACCTGAGGGAGAACCCTGGTCACCTCGACTACCGGGCGCACGCCACTCGCCCGTACCGGTTCCTACCGGGCTTGTGGCAGTGACGTACCTGGGCCGCTGGTTGCCCGGCCCTGGTCACCTGGCCGCCGTGGAGGGCGATTCCGCGGCGGCCAACGTGGCGACGGCTGGTCGGTCAGCGGCCGGCGTGGGCGTGTTCCTCGGCCGGTTCGGGTGCCGTGCCGGGGGACTCCCGGAGGCCGAAGCGGTCGTGGACGGGGCGGAGCCAGGTGGGGAGCCACCAGAGGGCCGCGCCGCCCAGGCGCATCGTCGCGGGGAGGAGCGCGCCGCGGATGAGGGTGGCGTCCATCAGGACGGCGAGCGGCAGGCCGATGCCGAGGGCCTTGAGGAAGACGATGTCCGAGACCAGGAAGGCGAGGAAGACGATGGAGAGGGTGGCGGCGGCCGCCGTGACGATGCGGCCGATGCGTTCCAGGCCGAGGGCGACGGCCGCCGTCGGGTCGCCGGTGAGGTCGTACTCCTCGCGGATCCGGGAGAGCAGGAACACCTGGTAGTCCATGCCGAGGCCGAAGGCGACGGCGAACAGCATCACCGGGACCGTGCCGGCCACGTCGCCGGTGGTGGTGAAGTCGAGCAGCCCGGACAGGTGGCCGTCCTGGAAGCCCCAGACGAGCGCGCCGAAGGTGGCGGTGAGGCCGATCGCGCTGAGCAGCATGGCGAGCAGGGGGAGCAGCACGCTGCCGGTGAGCAGGAAGAGGAGGACGTACATGGTGACGAGCAGGGTCAGGCCCGCGGCGGGGAGGTTGTCGGTGATGGCGTCGACGCCGTCCAGGTTGACGGCGGTCTGGCCGCCGACCAGGGCCTCGGCGGGGGCGGGGAG
>NZ_SMKC01000320.1 GCF_004348315.1 Streptomyces sp. 8K308
CAGACGTGTATAAGAGACAGGTGCGGGGTAGTCGGCGGGCCGGGCGGCACGCGGTTGTCGAAGCGCTTGCCTACACAACACCGCAGATCAGAGCACACCTGTGGGAGCGACGACGACAACATCAGGAGTCTAATGAATCGAACACGAGAGGGCGGCGGAAGCCGCCGGCGCCTCCGGAATCGCCATGTCAGCAGCGGTACTGCAAGCCGTGGCACTCGGGACTGGTCGGAGCAGGCGCAGGCGACGGGCGGATCGTCGCCGGTCACGGCACGGAGCACGCCGATGGTGAGCGCGACCGGCAGCAGCCCGGCCGCCCTGAGCCGGGCGCCGGACAGGAACAGCAGGCCCGCGGCCACCGCGCTCCGGAGATTCCCCTGGGGCGCCGGGCCCGCGTGCGGAAGACCCCATTGCATGCCCAGCAGGCAGGATGCAAACAAATTCTGACAGAATTATTGCTTCATCGTGTTGCCAGTCCTATCGTGAGCGTCGAAGCGCTTCGACTGTCTGTCCGCACTTGCGCAACCTCACTGCGCTGACCCTGCCTGGTCAGTGCCTCGCTCCCTGACGCGCCGATCCCGGCGGCCTGCGATCCGTGCTGTCCGTTGCCGGATCCCCGCCTCGTCGTATCGGCGCGTGCGACCGGATTCCTGTGTCATAGACCCGCAATATCCGGAGGATGATCCATGCTCAGGAGACATCGACCGCTGCGCTCAGCCCTGATCGCGGTAGTGCTCAGCACCACCGCCGTGCTGGGGATGCCCGCGACCGCCTCCGCCGCCGGCACGTGCACCGCCTACGAAACGATCACCCAGGGCAAGTACTACGTGAACAACAACCTGTGGGGCCAGGCGAACGGGAACGGCTGGCAGTGCGCCTGGGACACCTACCAGTCCGGCAACACCATTGGCTGGGGCACCAGTTGGGACTGGACTTCCAATCCAGGCCAGAACAGCTCCGTCAAGTCATACACCAGTTCGGTCCTGGGCTGGCACTGGGGATGGAGGACGCAGAACACCCAGCTGCCCACCCAGCTGTCCGCCAACCGGCCGGTGCAGAGCTCCTGGAACTTCAACGTCACCCAGAACAACGTCAACACGCTCAACGTGGCGTATGACCTGTGGCTGCACGACATCCCCAACCCCGACTGGCAAGACCAGCCCACCGACGAGGTCATGATCTGGCTCTACACCGCGGGCGGCGCCGGGCCCGTGGGGTCCAGGGTCGCCACTCTCAACATCGGCGGTGCCAGCTGGGACCTGTACCAGGGCGACATCGGCTGGAGGGTCCACTCGTTCGTCCGCACCAGCAACACGACATCCGCGAACCTCAACCTCGCCGACTTCACCAACGCACTGGTGAACCGTGGGTCGATAGCGAACTCCAAGTACCTCTCCAGCGTCCAGGCCGGGACCGAAGTCTTCAACGGCCGCGGACAGCTCGACACCAACTCCTACTCCGTCACGGTGGGTTGAGGCAGCCGGAGACGACCCATGCACTGCCGGAGCGGCCGGCCCGCCGACCGCTCCGCGCCCCCTGGCCAGGGCCTCGCTCGGCAAATCCTGTCCCGTCGCCCCCGGCGACGCTCGACGGCCCAGCCCGTGGCCGGCCGGGGGGCCCTCCGCTGTCCCGTACGACGAGTTCGGTGGCGACCTCGGCCCGCGAGCGTAGTCAAGTCCACGCACCGGAGGCTTCGCTTGCCGACAGGTGTCACATGCACCGCCCCCCTTCCCTTCGACCAAGGGACCGTGAGTACGTCTGCCGTCTGCCGTCTGCCGTCTCCCGTCTACCGGCTTCCGAGCGGCGGCGGCGCCGTACCCGCCGGAAGACCCGGCTGCTGAATCCGTTCCGCCAGGCGGTCCTGGTGCTCCGCTGGTTCGTCGACGGTATCCGTATCTCCCAGCCGCCCGCGACAACGCCGTGTCTGGGGACGGACCTGTTACCGCTGTCTGCACGAGGGGATCGACGTGCTGAAGGTCCGGGCACCCAGTCTTGAGCAGGCCCTTGCCGTGGCGAAGGCCACGGGCCACGGCCGTCTGCTCCTGGACGGCACTCTCATCGAGACCGACGCTGGCCACGTTCCCGGCCCCGACCAGGGCGTGGACTTGTGGTGGAGCGGCAAGTACAAGCGGCACGGCGGCAACATCCAGGTCCTCTCCGCCCCGGCGGGCTTCCCGATTCAGACCTCCCCGGCTCGTCCCGGCCGGGCGCACGACATGTCCAGGCGCGTTCCCACGGCCTGCTCGCCGCACTCGGCACGGCAACCGCCGCCGGCGGCGGGCCTCTCACGCTCACTGAGCCTTTTCCAACCTGTCTGAGGCCGTGGGGCGTTGAGGTGGGGGCTGGGTGCGGGAAGGGGTGAAGCTCCTGGTAGATGGGTTGTCGGCCAAGATCAACCTGTCTGCCCGGAGCTTCACGTGCTTGTCTACCCATCGGGGATCGATCTGTCCAGTTCTGCCCTCCGCTACCTGTCGGGCCTGCTGACCGCTCGGCGTCTGGAGCGCGGGTCCCGATGGCGGCGCCTCCCGGCAGGCCGGCAGGCTCTGCTGGTCCTGGCCCATCTGCGGTGCGGGCACACCTACGCCCAGCTCGCAGCCGGTTTCGGTGTCAGTACCGCCACGGTCTACCGGTACGTCACCGAGGCAGTGGGGGTACTCGCGGCCCTCGCACCGGATATCGCCACGGCGGCCCGCTCAGCGGCCCACAAGGTGTTCGTGATCCTGGACGGGACGCTGCTGCCGATCGACCGGATCGCCGCGGACCGGCCGTTCTACTCGGGCTGTGAGGATGATGGCGTGTCGTTTCGGCCGTGGCCTGACTCGTACTTGGCTGGCTGCTTGTGCCTTGTGTTTGATCTGTCGGCCCGGCCGGAGCGACGCGTACGGCCACCGGCCGGCGAGCGTGTCCCGATAGGGGCCTTGGCCTAGAAGGCACCGTCACAGTCCTGACCGCTCCACCGACCGGCGCTGACGCCGCCACCCGAGCTTTGACGGCGCGTTCTTCACTCCAGCCGGCATGGCCCAGACGTTTTCGCTGCACGTGTACGGTGACCGGATCATCGACCTGTGCGCCGGGATCGGCCGCTTGTCCTGGGGATGCCGCGACCTGCTGCGCGCATGGAACGGCCAGCCCCGCGGGCGGGCATGAAGGTGGCCAGGCCGTGTACCCATCCACGGGCTTCGCGGCGGTCGGGGGTCAACGGCCGCGACGCCGGGGCCTGGCGGGTGATCCCGAGGAACTCGTCTCCTTCGACGGCTCACCACCTATTGGTGTTTGGTGCGTCGACCGCTGGCTAAGCGGCCGGGTGAGCACACACCTTGCTCTGGGCTTCAGGACGCGTTGCCTCTTCCCCCAGGGCACTACCCCCGAGGTTCGGCGCCGGGAACCGGACTACCGCTGCGGTGGTGAACCGCTGTCCCTCTGTTTCCAGGCCCAGACGACGCCGTCCGTACCTCCGGTGCCACCCAGGCAGGAGAACACCACACTGGCCGCGCCACCATGAAACGGACATCCCCCAGGCGGCGGGGGACGTTCACTCGCGCGAGTACTCCGAGCGGCCGGCGAGCCGTGTCACCAGCCGTCTTCGTCGGGGTCGTAGGCCTCGGGGTCGTTGCGGTCGGCGGCGGCCTGGGCACGGTCGTCGAAGCCGGACTCAGCGGTCGGGCTGTCGGGGTCGCGCTGCGCGGCGGCGGCGATGCGGTCGGCCGCCTGACGGTCCATCGGTGTCTCGTGGGGCATGGGCGTCAGGATCAGACGCCGGGCCCGGCACCGCGCTCTCGCGGCCAGGAGCCGGCGCGGGATTCACCACTCCAGCAGCCTCAGCGACCAGCGGGCATAGCCGGGGGGGGTGGTGGTGAGTAGGCCAGCGCGATCAGCCGGGCCTCGACCTCACCCGTCACCGGCGAGGGCACCGGGGGAAGATCGCACCTCTTCCGAGCGATCGTGGCGTGAACATCACCACCGGTCTCGGCGAAACGCTTGGCGACCAGCCGCAACGTCTCGCCGGAGACACCGAGCCGGGCCGCGATCACCTCCTTGGAATCCACCTCACCCACCGAGGTATCCAGCGCGAGCAGCACCCGTGCACGCGTGATCATCGAGGCCCCGCGAACACCCGTCGTGGTCACCCGAACCAACTCATCACGATCCCGGGGCGGCGCGCGCGAAGCGGACCGGGCCGGCGCGGTGGCTTCGGCCCTGGTTGCGCGCGCCCGCGTTTCCCCTTGACCAGGGCGCGTTTCCTCTTGACCACCTGACCGGGGCATGACCTCGTGGGACGTCTCCGGCTTCGGCCCGGCGGGCCCAGGTGTCCGTCACGGACCGGCAGCGCACCCGTTGCCGCACCGGTGCGGTGCGCCCGGCTCGGGCGTGCGTGGTGCGGTGCGCGTGGTGCGGTGGTCAGAGACTGCGAACGCTCCCCCAGCACGCCGAGGAAGCCCAGGACTGCCGACTGACTACGACATGCTGGCGGCCCTGGGACTTTGCCCAGGGCCGCATGATGGGACGTTTGAGAACCCGGAGCAGATGCGGATGTGTTCTGCGAAGGGCCCGGACGGGGCGGGCAGAGCACCCTGGCGGTGGTGCTCGGCCTTCTTGCCTCGGTGGCTCAGTGCAGGTAGAGGTTGAACTGCTCCCAGCTGCCGCCGACGGACGCGGACCGCGCCCGCAGAGCGTTGGCGTTGTAGCCGGTGAACTCGCGCTCGACCGAGACGTAGCGGTCATTGGTGAGGGCGTACAGCATCCAGGTGGCGGTGCCCTGGTAGCACTGCAATTCGAACTCCTGCCACGAGCCCTCGACCGTGCCCGCGCGGGCCCGCAGGGCGTTGGCGTTCTCCCCTGACGCCTCGCGTTCGACGGTGACGTATCGCCCGTTGTTCACATTCTGCAGTGCCCAGACGGTGCCGCCCTGGTGACGCAGGCGGTAGTGCTCCCAGGAGCCGGCGTTGTCGCCGGACCGGGCGCGGAGCAGTCCGTTGGAACCGCCCTCGTACTCCACCTCCGCCGCGACGTACCGGTCGTTGCTCGCCGAGCGTAGCGATATGGTCCCGCCGTTCGGCAGACCCCCACACCCCCGCTGAACCCCTGCCAGCGTGCCCACCTGGTCACTGTCGGCCACGCCAGCGGAGACCGGCGTCGGCTCGCGTCCGGACTCGCTGGCCTCCGCGCTGTTACCGGCCAGGCTGACCGTCGTCAGCAGGCCGCACACGGACAGGACTAAGCCATGGATCTTTCGCATCGTTGCTCCTTCGCATCGTGGTGGCGGATTCCGGGATTCCGGGCGTGAGCGCCCCCCGGCGAGAACTGTGCGGCCCGCGGGCCGCGGCGCCTGTCTCCAGGTGACCGCCTTGCCAGCCGTACTGCTCACATCTTGTCCGTAAGGTCGGCGAAAGTCCTTGGCTGCCAATACCCACCTTTTTGTCTCTGGGTGACAACGTCCCGAGCTCGCTTTGGGCGGCAGGCAGCCCGGGACGCCCTGATCGAGCCGGCCAGCGCAGGGGGCCGCAGCTACCCATCACGTCGGGGAAGGTTCCGCGCCTGAGACGGTGAATCCGCACGTCGAAAGACGCCACCCTGTAGCCCTCGCGAGGAGTTGATCCGGACCCCCAGGGTGATGCGTGGCCGGCCGAGTAACACAGCGGCCCGCACCGGGTGATCCACGGCGCGGGGCCGCTGGCGGTTCGACGCAGAGGGGCGTTCAGCCCTGGACACTCAGCGTTGGTGTCAGCGGGCTGTTTGGTCGTCGGGTGCTTCTATCGGTCCCGGCTGATGCCCGGCGGTGCTGTCGTTGGGAGTGTGGTGGCGGTAGTCGCGGGGGGTGGTTCCGTAGGTAGCGCGGGAGAAGAGGGCAGGGTCGGTGTATCCCCAGCGGGCGGCGATGAGGTGGATCGGCAGGGCGCGCTGGGTGGGGTCGGCGAGGTCGTGGCGGATGCGTTCGAGGCGCTGGTGGCGGATCCAGGCGGCGAGGGTGGTGCCGTGCCCGAGGGTGTGGAAGATGCGGTGGAGGTGGCCAGGAGATGTGGTGGGCGGCGGCGATGGTGCCGGGGTTGAGGTCGGGGTCGGGCAGCCGGCGCTGGACGAAGGTCTGGATGCGCAGCGCGAGTGCCCGGGTTCGGGTCTCGCGGGGCAGCAGGTCCTGGGCGTCCAGGCGGTGGGCCAGGGTGGCGGCGACCAGGTCGGCCAGCACGGCGGCCAGCCGAGGCCCGTCCGTCGGCGTGGCCGTGTCGATTTCGCGGGCCAGGCGCACGAGGGCGTCGGCGAGGAGCCCGCCTGGACCTTCACGGCCGGAGAGTGGCTGCCTGCCGATTCGCACGGTGAGCGGGTCCACGGGTAACGGGACGTCGGCGTGCGGCACGTCGAGTCCCACGGCCATGAATCCGCCGGGCCCCTCCTTGGTGAGGAAGGCCCGCGGGGTGGAGCTGCTGGTGCTGTGAAAGTCGTGCGGCCGGTAGGAGACCTCCCCGTCGCCCCGGACGGCGCCGGCGGTGCCGCGCAGGATGAGGGAGAGGTGGTAGGTCTCCGGGTCACTCTGCCTGTCCAGCCGCGGTGTGCGGTCGAACACCGTCCCCCGCACGGCGGGCAGCTCCACGGCCCGCAACTGGGCACGGAAGTCGAACACGTCCGCGCTGGAGACCACCATCGGCGGCATCCGCTCCGCCAGCTCACGGAAGAGCGGGAACCGGTCCGCCACCGGAACGTTGTCCGTCCGGAACACCGTCTCCATTATGGGACAAGGGTGCCCGCGTTTCTGTCGGTCTCGGCCGGTGCCTGGCAGTGGTGTCACCGAGGATGTGGTGGCGGTAGTCGCGGGGTGAGGTTCCGTAGGCGGTGCGGAAGGCGCGGGAGAATAGGGCGGGGTCGGGTATGCCCCACCGAGCGGCAACCTGGTGGATCGGAGTGGTGCGCTGGGCAGGGTCGGCAAGATCAGCGCGGGCGCCTGCCAGGCGCTGGTCGCGGATCCACGCGGCCAGCGTGCTGCCATGCCCCAGGGTCTGGAAAACACGGTGCAGATGGCCGAGGGAGATGTGGTGTGCGGCGGCGATCATCGGCGGGGTGAGGTCCGAATCCTGCAGGCGCTGGCGGACGAAGGACTGGATCCGCAGGGCCAGGGTCCGGGTGCGGGTCTCATGCGGAAGATCCTCGTAGGTGTCGAGGTGATGGGCGAGCGTCGCGGCGAACAAGTCGACCACGGCCGTCTCCAGCCGGTGCTTGTCCGCCGGCCGCAACGCCCCCGACTCCCGGGCGAGACGAGTCAGGAGCCCCGCCAGCAGTGCACCCATCCCTTCCCGACCCGATAAGCGCCGGGCGAGGAGCCGCTCCACTTTGTGCGGCGCCACGGGCAGCACCGTGTGGGGTATGGCTAGTGTCAGCATGCGCAGAGGGCCGTTGACGATCCGGAATGGTTTCGAAGTGTTGAAGACCTGCATCTCCCAGGGCTGGCAGACCTCGGCCCGGTCGGCCTGGCTGACCCCTGCTGACCCGCGCAGCGGAAGATTGAGGTGGTACGCCTCCGGGTCGAAGCGCCGGATCATTCCCGGTGTCCTGTTCCAGATCATTTCCTGGCAGGTCACCGACAACAGCGCTCCTCCACCGAGCCGGAGCCGCTCCAACTTCGCCGCCGGATGCTCCGGCTGCTCCGTACTGAAATCCACTGGGCACCTGTTCGCTACGGCATCGCACCACGCATCGAACCTGTCAGCCGCGGGCACTTCATCTGCCCGGAACACTGACTCGAACATCCCCACCCCCGGGCGGAATCCGGTCATGTCATCAGCACTCATCGCTCACCGACGAAAGAGATTACCGAGACTCCCATAAACAGCAGGTAGACGGCACGCGGCCAGACTCCCATCCGTCACACCGCATCCCGGCCAAACCTTTCGGCGCGGTCGGGCACCGCCGCTCACGCGGACGCTGACGTCCGCCAGGACGCCTGCGGCCGGTCCTCATCGGGATGTTCGAGCGGGTGCAGGTCCACCTGGACGAGATCCGTTCGCTCCTGGTCGACGCGGGGCTGACG
>NZ_SMKC01000321.1 GCF_004348315.1 Streptomyces sp. 8K308
GGTCCAGGGCCAGTGACGTGCGAATCGCAGGTGCCGGCGGCGGGCGGTGATGACGAGCTGGGCGGTGGCGGAGAAGAGACGGAGGCGGCGGCGGGGCTCCCACCTGCGGATTTCGCCGGTCAGAGCGAGCAGGGGCATCCAGGCCAGGAGATCGAGGGCGATCTGGACGATCTCCAGCCAGATCTGTTCTGCGCGGCATCGTGCAGGGGCAGGTTGGTAAGGCCGGTGGCGCGGGCGGCACGGATGCGGTCCTCGGCCCTCGCGCGCTGGCGATGCCACAGGTCGAGTGCGGCGATCGGGACGCCGGTGGTGTTGGTGGCGAACGCGGTGAGCTGCGGACCGTCGGCGTCGGTGAAGCGCAACTGGGCGCCGGGATGGGGTTCCTTGCGGACGATCAGCCGCGTTCCCTTCGGCCAGCCCTTCAGACAGTCACCGGACAGTTCGGTGACCCAGGCGCCGTCGCGGATCTCGTCGTCCGGCTCGACGGCCACCGTCCATGCGGCGGTGGGGACCTTGAGGACGGCCTGGTGGAGGGCGTCGGTGATGGGCATGCCGACCGAATACGACAGCCACCGCCCGCGCCGGGCGAGCCATGCGACGAACTCGTGGGTGCCGCCGCCGGAGTCGGTACGGATCAGCGTCTGGCGTCCACGCCGGTGCTTCTTCGGCAGTCGCGCCAGGGCCAGCCTCGCGGCCTCGATGCGGTCGGCGGCGGTGTTGCTGCCCGCGTTGCCCGGCCTGAGCAGGCCGGCCACCGGCTCCCCGCTCCCGCCGCTTCCGTGATCGACGAACCCCCGTCAGGGGATGGTGCCCAAAGGTCTTCTTCCACGTCGCGGTGGCGTCCTGAGTGGGCCAGCACGAGGACCCCGTCCAGGTCCACGATCACCTGCCCCGCAGCATCTGGAGCCGCGTTCTTGGCACACCCCGACTCCCTGGGTGAGCCACCCTACGACTAGCTCGCTCATCCGATCAACAAGGTAGGGAGGATTGACAACGATGAATGCCGTGGCTTCGCCCAGGGCCTGGCGCCAGACCAACTGGCGCCTCCGCCTGCCGGGCAGGGCCACGGCGTTCCCCGGCACAAAATGGGCCATGACGGCCAGCGATCTCGCGGGTGCGGCGCAGCAGTGCACCCCTCGGGCCGGCCCCGTGTGCCGTGGAAGTCGAGCAGATCGTCCGCGATAGCCTGGGTCCGGAGCTCATCGGCTTCAACACGCCAATGCGACAGGGACGGCGGTGAAGGCCGAGAGCAGTGTGCTCACGACCCGGGGAGGACGACGGTCATGATCAGGCCGCCGCCGAGCCGGGGGGCGGCGGTGAGGGTGCCGGCGTGGACGTGTGCCACCGAGCGGGCGATTGACAGGCCAAGGCCCGCGCTCTTTGTCGTGCTCACACGGTCGGCGGACAGCCGACGGAACGGCTCGAAGAGCTTGGGAATGTCATAAGGGGGGACGGTGGGCCCCGAGTTGATGACCTCCACTTCGACCCGGCCGCTGGCCGTGGTGCGGCTAGCGACGGAGACCCAGCCTGAGCCGTCGCCCGTGTTGTGGCGGATGGCGTTCTGCACCAGGTTATGGATCAGCCCTTCGAGCAGGGCGACATCGCCGCTAGTGACGGCCTGGGCCGTGGTCTCCCGCACGGTGACGCCCGCGGCGCTCGCCTCGGCGGCCGTCTGGGCGACCACGTGAGACACCACATCGGCTAGGTCCACCGGCGACCGATCGGAGATCTCATGCTCGGCGCGGGCCAACAGCAGCAGCCCGGCGATCAACCGCTCTTGGCGGGCGTTGATCTCCAGCAGGTTCTCGCCGAGCTGCCGGACATCGGCCGAGGCCGTCTTGCGGTGCATGGCCATCTCGACCAAGGCGCGGTTGAGTGTCAGCGGGGTGCGCAGTTCGTGGGAGGCGTTGGCGACAAAGCGGCGCTGCCCCTCGAAGGAGCGGTCCAGCCGTTTGACCATGGTGTCGAAGGAGTCGGCCAGCTCCTTCACTTCGTCGCTCCGCCCGCTCAGCGCGATCCGCTCGTGCAGGCCATGGCCGGCGACGGGGGCGCCGGCGATCCGGCGCGCCGTTTCGGTGACCCGGCGCAGCGGGGCGAGGACACGCCCGGCGAGCACCCAGCCGAATCCCGCGGCCGCTCCGGCGACCAGCATGAGCGCGATCGCTCCCTGGGTGACCAGCAAGAAGATCGCCTCGCTGCGCAGCTGCCTCTGTTCCTCTGCCAGCAACACGGAGGCGCCCCGGAGGACCCATTGCTGCTCCTCGGACTGGGACGGCGATTCATCGGTGGGAGGGGGCGGCGCCTCCTCGCCTTCGGCCGCCTGAGCGATGTCCGCGAGGCTGATGCTCTGTGGGGGCTCTGTGAGCCGCGCGTCGAGCAACAGGCAGGTGATGCCGAGCAGGACCATGCCGGCGACCAGGAATAGGCCGCCGTAGATCAGGGTGAAGCGTGCGCGCATGGTCTTCATGCGATGCGGTACCCCGATCCGGGCACGGTCAGGATGACCGGCGGGTCGGCGAGCTTGCGGCGCAGCTTGAGGATGGTGAAGCGCACGCTGCCGGTGAACGGGTCGGCGTGCTCGTCCCACGCCTTCTCCAACAGTTCCTCGGCCGAGACCACGACACCATCGGCGCGCATCAGCTCAGTGAGGACCGCGAACTCCTTTCTGGACAACAGCACATACCGCCCGTCCCGGAACACCTCCCGGCGCGCCGGGTCCAGGCTGATGCCCGCCCGCCGGAGCACCGGCGGCACGGCCGGCCGGGCGCGGCGGCCCAGCGCCAGGACGCGCGCGGCGAGTTCGGGAAGAGCGAAGGGCTTGGGCAGGTAGTCGTCCGCGCCCAGGGAGAGGCCCGCCACCCGGTCGTTGATCTCGGCCGCCGCGGTGAGCATCAGCACCCGGGCCGTGGAACCCGACGCGACCAGCTGCCGGCACACCTCGTCGCCGTGCACCATGGGCAAATCCCGGTCCAGGATCACCACGTCGTAGTCATTGACACCGGTACGCTCCAGCGCCGCGGCCCCGTCGAGCGCGATATCCACCGCGTGCGCGTCGGCACGCAGCCACTCGGCGATCGTCTCGGCCAGCATTGCTTCGTCTTCAACCACCAGCACCCGCATAGCAATCAGCGTCCCAGGCGGGGGGTTTGCGCGGCGTTAGCGATGACGCAAACAGCCCGGCCACATGGTGGCGGGTTGTCTTGTTCCCGCCGGGCCGGCGAATCCCGCCGGCCGGTTGGCAGCCGATGGAGATCGGCGCGGACGAATGAGGAGGACGTTGATGCGGCGACAACTTGCCGGCGCGGTGGCGCTGATCCCGCTGGCGCTGATGCTGGCCCTGACCGGGTGCGGCGGCGGAGACGGCGGGGAGGGAAGCGAGAGCGGGGGCTCCGAGGACCCGGAGGAGGCCATGCTGGAGTTCGCCCAGTGCATGCGGGACAACGGCGTCGGCATGTCGGACCCCGGGGCCGGCGAAGGGATGTTCCTGGCCCCTTCGGACGCGGGCGATGACGAAATGAACGCGGCCATGGAAGCGTGTCAGGACCTGATGCCAGGCGGTGGCCCGCCCGAAGTGACGGACGAAATGCTGGACGCGGCGGTCGAGCACGCGGAGTGCATGCGGGAGAACGGGATCGACGGGTTCCCCGACCCGGACCCGAACGGGGGCGGTTCGAGGCTCGACGAGGAGATCTCCGACGACCCGGACTGGGACGCCGCGGAAGCGGCCTGCGACTCCTACCAGCTTGGGGGTTCCGCGCAGGAAGAGGGCGGGGAATGAGCGTGCTCATTCCGGGACCCACGCCCGGCCCCGAGGACTCCGGGGGCGACGGGGCAGGCAGCCGTCGCCGTGGTCGCGGCCGCGGGAAGAAGATCCTGGCGGCGGCGATCGCGGTAGCCGCCGCGGGAGCGGTCACCGTCGCCGCGGCCGGTCTGATCAGCGGCGGCGAAGACGCCGAGGCATCCGGCGCCGGCCTCCCGGCCACCGCGGAGGTGACCAGGGAAACCCTCCACGACACCATCGAGGTCGACGGTGAGCTCAACCATGGCGCCACCGCCGCCACGGCGACCCGGCTGGCCGGCACGCTGACCTGGCTGCCTCAGACGGATGCCGAGGTCAGCCGCGGCGAGACCTTGTACTCGATTGACGAGCTGCCAGTGGTGCTGATGTACGGGTCAACGCCCGCCCACCGCGAGCTGAGCTACGGCGTCGAGAACGGCGCGGATGTCGAGCGGTTGGAGCAGAACCTCTCCGAACTCGGCTACACGGGCTTCACCGTGGACGAGGAGTTCACCGAGGCGACGGCGGACGCGGTGGAGGAATGGCAGGAGGACGTGGGTCTGCCGGAGACCGGTGTGGTGGAGCTGGGCCGGGTGGTCTTCGCGGGCGGCGCGCTCCGGGTCGAGAGCCTGGAGACCGAGGTCGGCCAGGCGCTGGCTCCCGGGCAGAACGTGCTCACCTACTCCGGCACCGCCAAGATGGTGACCGTCGAGACGGAACCGGGCAACCAGCGGCTGGCCGAGGAGGATACCGCGGTGTCCGTCACTCTGCCCGACGGCTCTTCGGTTGCCGGTGAAGTCGTCGAGACCGGCACCATCACCGAGACCAGCGAGGGAGGCACCGGCGACAGCGAGGAGACTGAGACCGTGCTGGAGGTGCTGATCTCCCTGGAGGACCAGGAGGCGGTCGCCGACCTCGACGAGGCCGTGCTGGACGTGACCTTCATGGCGGGAGAGCGGGCCGATGTGCTGACGGTGCCGGTCGCGGCGCTGGTGGCGCTGCGCGAGGGCGGTTTCGGGGTTGAAGTCGTCGAGGGGACGACCACCCGGTATGTCGCAGTGGACGTCGGCCTGTTCGCGGGCGGCCGGGTCGAGGTCAGTGGTGAGGGCCTGGCGGAGGGTATGGCCGTGGGAGTGCCCGGATGACGCCGACGCCTTCCATGATCTCGCTGTCCGGGGTGGCCAAGAGCTACCCGGGCGGGGTCACCGCCCTGGCCGGGGTCTCGCTGACGATCGAGCACGGCGAATTGGTCGCGATCGTCGGCCCGTCGGGCTCGGGAAAGTCGACCATGCTCAACACGATCGGCACCCTGGACCGCCCCACCTCCGGCACCGTGCGAATCGACGGCTATGACATCTCCACGTTGTCCGAACGGCAGCTCTCGGCGCTGCGGGCGACCCGGATCGGGTTTGTCTTCCAGAGCTTCCATCTGGCCGCTGGTGTCGCGGCGTTGGACAACGTCGCCGATGGCCTGCTGTACAACGGCATGGGCCTGCGGGAACGGCGGCGCCGCTCGGCGGCGGCGTTGCGGCGGGTGGGGCTTGGACACCGTCTTGACCATCTATCGCACGAGTTGTCGGGAGGTGAACGTCAGCGGGTGGCCATCGCGCGGGCGGTGGCCGGTGCGCCGGCGCTGCTGCTGGCGGACGAGCCGACCGGCGCGCTGGACACCGCCTCAGGCGCCGGGGTGATGGCCTTACTGCGGGAGCTGAACACCTTGGGCACCACCGTGGTGATCATCACCCACGACCGGGAGATCGCCGCGAGCCTGCCCCGGCAGGTCGAGATGCGCGACGGGCGGATCGTCGCCGACTCGGCGGACCGAACGGCCTCAGAGGTGGGAACCTGATGACGGTCCTCAAGGACGGTCCGGGCCAGGACCTTTCCGAGCGGGACGCCGTCGACCGCCAGAAGGACCGGCCGAAGCTGGTCCCGGCCAGAATGCGGCCGCGCGATGTACTGCGGGTCGGCGGCGTCGGCCTGCGCACCCGCCCGCTGCGGGCGTTCCTGTCCGCGCTCGGTATCGCCATCGGCATCGCCGCCATGATCTGTGTGGTCGGCATCTCCTCCTCGTCCCGCGCCGAACTTGACCGCACCCTGTCCTCGCTGGGCACCGACCTCCTCACCATCACCCCTGGCCAGACCCTGTCGGGCGATGAGGCCACGCTGCCGGTGGAGGCGGAGGCGATGATCGAACGCATCTCACCGGTGCAATCGGTGTCGGCCACCGGGGTCCTCTCCGGCATCGCCATCTACCGGTCGGAGGAGATCCCCGAGGAGCAGACCGGCGGGCTCTCCGCCGTCGCCGCCCGGGAGGACCTGCTGCCGGCCATCAGCGGCGAACTGGCCGACGGTGTCTGGCTGAACGAGGCCACCGCCGGCTACCCGGCCGTGGTGCTGGGCGCGTCGGCGGCCGAACGGCTCGGGATCACACGGGCCGCCCCGGAAACCCAGGTGGTCATCGGTGGTGAGAGGTTCACCGTGATCGGCATTCTCGAACCGCTGCTGCTGGCCCCGGAGTTGGATGACGCGGCGCTGGTCGGCTGGCCCGCGGCCGCCGAGTTCCTCGGCTTCGACGGCCATCCGACCACCATCTACACCAGGTCCGACGAGTCCGAGGTGGAGGCGGTCGGTAACGTACTGGCGGCCACCGCCAACCCGGAGGCGCCCAATGAGGTGCAGGTCTCCCGTCCCTCCGACGCGCTGGCCGCTCAGCAGGCCACCGACGAGGCCTTCACCGGCCTCCTGATCGGCCTGGGCGCCGTCGCCCTGCTGGTCGGCGGCATCGGGGTGGCCAACACCATGGTCATCTCGGTGCTGGAACGGCGCTCGGAGATCGGCCTGCGGCGCGCCTTGGGCGCCACCCATGGCCAGATCCGCACCCAGTTCCTGGCCGAGTCGCTGTTGCTCTCCGCGCTAGGCGGCATCGGTGGCGTGCTGATCGGCATCGGGGTCACCACGGGGTACGCGTTCTCCCAGGACTGGCCCGCCGTCGTACCGCCGCTGGCCATGAGCAGCGGCCTCGCCGCCACCCTCGCCATCGGCGCCATCGCCGGCCTCTACCCGGCCATCCGGGCCGCGCGCCTCTCCCCGACCGAGGCGCTGGCCGCTCCCTGACAGCCGCTGGCCGCCGCCGGATCACGGAGGGCCGGCGGCGGCCAACGGCGTGGGTCAGGCACCGCCTGGCTCGGCCCCGGACTCCTATCTCGGGTCTGTCAAACGAGTGGCTCTGTTCCGTAGTCGGTGGTGACGGTAGGCGACGGGCGTCGTTGACGTCATGTGCGAGATGTGAACTCCCTTGTGGCAACGGTGTTCTCAGGGTCTCTGCGCTGGTCATCGATGGTGTGGCGGACGGCGGTGAGGTGATCCGGGTCTTGGCCCGGACCCGGGATGTTCCCGTTCCCTGCCCGATGTGCGGGGTCCCGACGGGGAAGGTGCACGGATACCACGGCCGGACCGTCGCGGATGTGCCGGTGGATGGCCGCCTCGTCGTGGTCAAAGTCCAGGTGCGACGTCTGGTCTGCCCAGTCCTGGGCTGTCGACGGCAGACCTTCCGCGAGCAAGTCCCTGGGCTGATCGAGCGCCTTCAGCGCCGCACCACGCGTCTGACCAGCCAGGTCTCGGGGGTGGTCAAGGAGTGATGCGGCCGGGCGGCTGCCCGGCTCACCCGGACGCTGGCCGTGCCCGTCTCCTACGCCACCGCCCTGCGCGTCCTGCGCCGCATCCCCATACCGACGGTGCGGATCCCACAGGTGATCGGGGTCGACGACTTCGCCCTGCGCCGCCGCCACCGCTACACCACGATCATCATCGACGCCGAGACCGGCGAACGCGTCGAGGTCCTGCCCAACCGCGAGGCCGCCACTTTGGAGGCATGGCTGCGAGGGAAGAAGAGAGTCGAGGTCGTGTGCCGGGACGGCTCGGCCACCTATGCCGAGGCGATCCGCCGGGCCCTGCCCGACGCGGTGCAGGTCAGCGACCGCTGGCATCTGTGGCGCAACCTGTGCGACAAGGTCCTGGCCGAGGTCCGCGCCCACGCCCCATGCTGGGCCACCATCAACCCGCCACGGCCCGGCGGCGTCCGCGAGCAGACCACCCGCGAGCGCTGGCACGAGGTCCACACCCTCCTCGACTCCGGCGTCGGTCTGCTCGACTGCTCCCGCCGCCTGAACCTCGCCCTGAACACCGTCAAGCGCTACGCCCGCATCCCCGAAC
>NZ_SMKC01000322.1 GCF_004348315.1 Streptomyces sp. 8K308
CGGCACGGCCGCAAGCCAACACGGCCGCAAGCCAACACGGCCGCAAGCCAACACGGCCGCAAGCCAACACGGCCGCAGGGGCCCGACGGGCGGCGAAGCCGCCGTCAGGGCCCCTGCGAGCCGGCCGCGCGCCAGCGCAAGCGCGCGGAGCGCGCCCTCGGCCCGCGCGCGCCCGCGCCGTGGCCGACGCCGAGCGCCAGCGAACCCGCAGCGACCCGGTAGGGTGGTAGGGCTCGGCGAGGGAGGCCCCTGGGGGTTGTCCGTGATCGACGCGCTCTTCGTGGCTGGTCCGTTGGTCCGCCCTGGGCCGGGCGTGATCGAGGCCCCACAGCGAGGAGCGAGGTAGAGCAATGGCCGATGTGAAGCTGACCGCCGAGGTGCGGCAGGAGTTCGGCAAGGGCGCGTCCCGGCGGATCCGCGCCACCAACAAGGTGCCGGCCGTCATCTACGGGCACGGCTCGGACCCGGTGCACGTGACCCTCCCGGGCCACGAGCTGATGCTGGCGCTGAAGACGCCGAACGTGCTGATCACCCTGGACGTCGCCGGCAAGCAGGAGCTGGTGATCCCGAAGGCCGTGCAGCGCGACGCGATCAAGGGTTTCCTGGTCCACGTGGACCTGCTGCTGGTCAAGCGCGGTGAGAAGGTCACCGTCGAGGTGCCGGTGCACACCGAGGGCGAGCTCGCCCCCGGCGGCGGCCTGCTCGAGCACGTGCTGAGCGCGCTGCCGGTCGAGGCCGAGGCCACCCACATCCCGGAGTCGGTCAGCGTCTCGATCGAGGGTCTTGAGCCGGGCACCTCGGTGCTCGCCAAGGACATCAGGCTGCCGAACGGCACCTCGCTCGCCGTCGAGGAGGACGCGGTCGTGCTGCAGGTGCTGCAGCCGCAGGCCGAGGAGCCGGCGCCCGAGGCCGCCGAGGGTGAGGGCGAGGCCGCCGAGGCGGCGACCGCCTGACGGACGAGGACCCCGAGCGGGAGACGGTGATGACGACCACCACGGAAGAACCCTGGCTGATCGCCGGCCTCGGCAACCCCGGACCGCAGTACGCCGGGAACCGGCACAACGTCGGCTTCATGGTCGTCGATCTGCTGGCCCGGCGGATCGGCGGGAGGTTCTCGTCACACAGGTCCCGCGCGATGCTGTGCGAGGGCCGGCTCGGCGCCCCCGGCGCCGGCGGCCCGCGCGTGCTGCTGGCCAAGCCGATGACGTACATGAACGTCTCGGGCGGCCCCGTCACGTCGCTCAGCACGTTCTACAAGGTCCCCGTCTCCCGGCTGGTCGTGATCCACGACGAGTTGGACATCGGCTTCGGCGCGCTGCGCCTCAAGCTGGGCGGCGGGGACAACGGGCACAACGGGCTGAAGTCCATCACGGCCTCGCTCGGCCGGGAGTACTACCGGGTCCGCTTCGGCATCGGGCGCCCGCCGGGCCGGATGGACGTGGCGGCGTTCGTGCTCAAGGACTTCTCGGCGGTCGAGCGCAAGGAGCTCGACCTGCTCGTCGACCGCGCCGCTGACGCCGTGGAGACCCTGCTGTCCGAGGGGCTCGAGCGGGCCCAGGGCGCGTACAACAGCTGACGGAGAGCGACGGGGGTTGACCCGCCGCGCGACCTTGGCCAAAGATCGGCGGCATGGCCGCGACCTCACGCCCCGCCCGCCGCAGTTTCGCCCGCCGGGCGGGCGAGAGCGCCTTCGGCGTCCTGCTGCTGGCGCGGTACCTCCTCCTGGGGTTGCTGGCGCTGCTGATCGTGGCCGGCGGCGCCTGGCGGTCCTGGGACACGGCGCGGGACGCGATGTCCCCAGGTGACCTGCCGCAGGGCCGACTGACGCTCGCCGCCTGCTCAGCCGACGCCTGCACCGGCGTGTTCGAGCCGAGCGGCGCGACCGTGACGCTGGTCCAGCCGATCGCCCGCGAGCCGGGCGAGACGGTCGACGTCGCCGTGTACGAGGACACCGGCGAGGCGATCCGCACCGGTCTGCCGGGCGTCCTCTACTCGTGGCTGCCGCTGATGGGCGCCCTGCTGCTGGCCTCGGTCGTGATCTCCGGCGGCCTCCGCATGTACCGCGTGGCGGCCGCCACCGGCGGCCTCGCCCTCGCCGCGCTGGGCGTGACGTTCGCCCTCTGGATATGACGGCAGAATCAGAGGGCCGGAGCAGAGAACCCGGCGAGATCGCCGAGTCGACACCGCCATCCCCCCGTCGCCCCGGGACCGTCGCCTCAGCCCGCCGGCCAGGCCACCGCGCTGGGCGTGACGTTCGCGCTGTGGATCTAGACGCAATGCCAGTGACTTAAGGGTCGATTCGCGCGTCTGACCTGTGGGGACGTCGCCCTACGGCGCTCTCGAGAGCCATAAAGTCACCGGTATTGTGTCTAGGCCACCAGCACGGCGCGGCGGCTGACCAGCATCACCAGGACGGCCGCCACCGCGCAGAGCATTCCGGCCGAGGTCCAGGCCAGGTCGTAGGAGCCGGTGACGTCCCGGACCAGGCCGGCGCCGAAGGCGACGACGGCGGCGCCGAGTTGGTGTGAGGCGAGGACCCAGCCGAACACCACGCCGGCCTCCGCGCCGAAGTGCTCCCGGCACAGCGCGATCGTCGGCGGCACGGTCGCCACCCAGTCGAGCCCGTAGAAGACCACGAAGAACAGCATCGGCGGCTGCACGGAGGCCTCGAACAGCGCCGGCAGGAACAGCAGCGAGAGGCCGCGCAGCGCGTAGTAGACGGCGAGCAGCCGGCGCGCGTCGTAGCGGTCGGTCAGCCAGCCGGAGAACACCGTGCCGATCAGGTCGAAGATCCCGATCAGCGCCAGCAGCGAGGCGGCGACCGGCACCGGCATGCCGTGCTCGTGCGCGCCGGGCACGAAGTGGGTGCCGATCAGGCCGTTGGTCGAGGCGCCGCAGATCGCGAAGGAGGCGGCGAGCAGCCAGAACACCCGGGTGCGCATCGCCGAGCCGAGGGCGCCGACGGCCCGGCGGGCGGCGCCGGCCGGCGGCCTCGGCGGGGTGACGTAGTCGTCGCCGGCGCCGAAGGGCCGGACGCCGAGGTCCTCGGGATGGTCCCGCAACAGCCAGACCACGAGCGGCACCACGGCCAGCGCGCAGAGCGCGACGGCGACGGCGGCCGCGCGCCAGCCGGGTCCTTCGACCAGCAGGCCGACGACCGGCAGGAAGACCAGGTTGCCGGCCGCGCCGCCGGCGGTGAGCACCCCGGTGACCAGGCCGCGCCGGGCGACGAACCAGCGTCCCGCGATGGTGGCCGAGAAGGCCAGCGCCATGGAGCCGGCGCCTAGCCCCACCAACACACCCCAGCACAGCACCAGTTGCCACTGGCTGTCCATCCAGACGGTCAGGCCGCTGCCGGCCGAGATCATCAGCAGCGCGCCGCACACCACCCGCCGGATCCCGTAGCGCTCCATCAACGCGGTGGCAAAGGGTGCGGTGAAGCCGTAGAGCAGCAGGTTGACGGAGACGGCGAACGAGATCGAGCCCCGCGACCAGCCGAACTCCTCGTGCAGCGGGTCGATCAGCACGCCGGTGGTGGACCGGAAGCCGGCGGCGCCGACGAGCACCAGGAAGGCGACGAGGGCGACCCACCAGGCCGGGTGGACGCGCGGTCCCCGGGTGACGGGGACGCCTGGGGTGGTGGGCGATGGCTGCTCGATCCGGGTCACGCCACGATCCTGCGGTCCTGGTGCCCGCACGACGAGCGGCCCGATGGCCGTGATGTGCAAGGATCGGGCCATGGGCAACCAGAACGAGGCGGGCGAGCGCCAGCACCGGGTCGCGGTGCTGGTGCGGGACGGGCTGCTGCCGATCGAGCTCGGCATCGTGCACCGGCTGCTCGGCCGGGCCAAGTCGGCCGAGGGGCGGCGGCTCTACGACGTGGTGACCTGCGCCGTCCGCCCGGGCCCGGTGCGCACGGACGCGGACTTCGACATCGTCGTCGGCGCGGGTCCCGAGGTGCTCGCCACGGCCGACACGGTGATCGTGCCGGCCGCGCACGGCAACGACACCGCCGTCGAGGGCCGGATCTCACCCGAGCTCAGGGCCGCGCTCGGCCTGATCAGGCCCGGCACCAGGATCGCCTCCATCTGCACCGGCGCCTTCGTGCTGGCCGCCGTCGGACTGCTCGACGGCCGGCGGGCCACCACGCACTGGGACGCCTGCGAGCAGTTCCGCCGGCTCTTCCCCCGGGTCCGCCTCGAACCGGACATCCTCTACACCGAGGACCACACGGGCGACGCACCGATCCTGACCTCGGCCGGCGTCGCGGCCGGGATCGACCTGTGCCTGCACCTGGTGCGGCGGGACTTCGGCTCGGCCGTCGCCAACTCGGTGGCCCGCCGCACGGTGGTGCCGCCGCACCGGGAGGGCGGGCAGGCGCAGTACGTGGAGCGGCCGGTGCCGGGCGCCGGCGAGCGGTCAACCCGGCGGGCCAGGGCGTGGGCGCTCGACCGGCTCGGCCAGCCGGTGACGCTGCGGCAGCTGGCCGAGCTCGAGGCGATGAGCGTGCGCACGTTCACCCGCAGGTTCCGCGAGGAGACCGGGCTCTCGCCGCAGCGCTGGCTGGTCCAGCAGCGCCTGGAGCGGGCCAGGCAGCTCCTCGAGGAGAGCGACCTGCCGGTGGACCGGGTCGCCGAGCAGGCCGGCTTCGGCACGGCGGCCTCGCTCCGCCAGCACCTCAACCGGGCGCTGGGCGTGTCACCCAGCGCCTACCGCCGCACCTTCCGCGGTGACGCTGCGCTGGATTGAGCGCGCTCACACGGCAGCACGGGCGAAACGGCCCTGCCGCCCGCCGGGGCCTCGCGCCTACTGGCCCTGGCCGGCGGCCCGGCCAGGCCGCCGCCGCGGCGGCCACCCCGGGGCCCCGGGCCTCGTGCCGACCCTGCCGGCCACAGCGGTGAACGCTGCGCCGTACGAACCCCGAACGCCGCACGCGCCGCCGCCGGCCAGTGCACCTCAGCCGGTGTTGCGCAGGCCGGCGGCCACGCCGTTGACCGTCAGCAGCAGCGCGCGGGACAGCAGCTGGTCCGGCTCCTCGCCCCTGGCCGCCGCCTCGCGCTGCCGGTGCAGCAGGGTGACCTGGAGGTAGGAGATCGGGTCGAGGTAGGCGTCCCTGATGTGCAGGGTGCGCTGCAGCGCCGGGTTGGCGTCGAGCAGTTCGCGCTCGCCAGTGATCCGCAGCACCTCGGCGACGGTCAGCTCGTGCTCCGCCTCGATGGTCGCGAAGACGTGCTTCAGCTCGTCCGGCACCAGCGTCTCGACGTAGTGGCGGGCGATCCGCAGGTCCGTCTTGGCCAGCGTCATCTCGACGTTGGACAGGAAGTTGCGGAAGAAGTGCCAGTGCTCGAACGCCTCGGCGAGCACGTCGTCGAGGCCGGCCTCGCGGGCCGCCCTGAGCCCGGTGCCCACGCCGAACCAGCCGGGCACGATCTGCCGCGACTGGGTCCAGCCGAAGACCCACGGGATGGCCCGCAGGCCGTCGAGTCCGGCGCCGCTGTCCGGGCGGCGGGACGGGCGGGAGCCCAGGTGCAGCTCGGCCAGCTGGTCGACCGGGGTGGAGGCGAAGAAGTACGCCGGCAGGTCCGGGTCCTCGACCAGGCGGCGGTAGGCGGAGTGCGCCGCGTCCGAGACGGTGTCCATCGCCGCGTCCCAGCGGGCCAGCGCCTCCTGGGACTGCCGGGGCGCGGTGTGCAGCGCCGAGGCCTGGAGCGTGGCGGCGACCGTGAGCTCCAGGTTCTCCCTGGCGAGCGAAGGCACCAGGTACTTGTCGGAGATCACCTCGCCCTGCTCGGTGACCTTGATCTCGCCCTCCAGCGTGCCCCAGGGCTGGGCCAGGATCGCGTCGTGGGTGGGGCCGCCGCCGCGGCCGACCGTGCCGCCGCGGCCGTGGAACAGCCGCAGCCTGACGCCGTGCCGGTGCGCCACGTCACGCAGCCGGCGCTGGGCGCGGTGGATCTCCCACTGGGAGGTGGTGATGCCGCCGAACTTCGACGAGTCGCTGTACCCGAGCATGACCTCCTGCACGTCGTCCCGGAGCGAGACGAGCCGCCGGTAGGAGGGGTCGGAGAGCATCGAGTCGAGCAGCTCGTCCGCGATCCTCAGCTCGTCCGTGGTCTCGAGCAGCGGCACGATGCCGATCTTGGCCCAGCCGGCGTGCAGGTCGATCAGGCCGGCCTCGCGGGCCAGCACGGCCGCCGCGAACACGTCGTCCGCGCCCTGGCACATCGAGATGATGTACGACTCGATGACCTCGGGCCCGAAGCTGTCGAGCGCCCGGCGGACGGTCTCAAAGACGCCCAGGGTCTTGGCGCCGGCCGCGTCCAGCGGGGCCGGGGTGGGGGCCAGCGGGCGGCGCGAGCGCAGCTCCTTGGCGAGCAGCCTGGTGCGGTACTCGCGCGGCATGTCCGCGTAGCGCCAGGACTCCTCGCCGAGCCGGTCGAAGAGCTGGCCGAGCGCGTGGTGGTGGGCGTCGGCGTGCTCCCGCACGTCCATCGTGGCGAGTTGCAGGCCGAACGCGGCCAGGGTGCGCATCAGCCGCTCGAGCCGGCCGTCGGCGATCAGCTGGCCGCGGTGCTCGCGCAGCGAGTCCTGCACCAGCGCCAGGTCGGCCAGCAGCTCGCCGGTGCCCAGGTAGTCGCGGCCCGGCACGTGCGCGGTGCCCTTGGCGAGCCGGGCGCGGGTGTTGAGGAGCTTCTGGCGGACGCAGGTGACCTTGAGCCGGTAGGGCTCCTCGGCGTTGAGCCGCTTGTAGCGCGGGGTGATCTCGGGCAGCAGCGCGATGTCCCGGTCGAGGGAGTCGAGCAGCTCCTGGCTCGCGCCGCTGTTGCGGATCGAGTTGGACAGGGCGCCGCGCAGCTCGTCGATGTGGCGGAGCGCGCTGGAGATGCCGTGCTCGTGCTGGAGCAGCAGCACGTCCCAGGTGACCTGGGGGGTGACGTTGGGGTTGCCGTCCCGGTCGCCGCCGATCCAGGTGCCGAAGGTCAGCGGGCGGCTGCCGGAGGGCATCGGGGCGCCGGCCCGGTCGAGCTCGGCGGCCAGGTCCTCGAGCACGTCGCCGACGGCGCCGGCGTGCAGCTCGTCGAGGTAGTAGACGGCGTTGCGCGCCTCGTCGGCCGGCTCGGGGCGGGCCACGCGCAGCTCGTCGGTCTGCCAGATCAGGTCGATGTTCTCGGCCAGCCTGAGGTCGGTGCGGCGCCGGTCGCCGCCGTGCTCGGCCTCGGGGTTGTCGAGGAGCTCGGCGATCTTGCGGAGCTTGGTGAGGACCGAGCGTCTGGCGGCCTCGGTCGGATGTGCGGTGAACACCGGGCGCACCCCGAGGTTGGCCACCGTCTGCCGCAGGTGCGCCGGGTCGGCGTCCTTCAGCATGTCGGCGGTGCGGGACAGCACCCCGCCCTCGGCGGTCCGGTGCTCGCGCAGCGCGCGGCCGCGGTGCACCTGCTCGGTGACGTTCGCGAGGTGGAAGTAGGTGGAGAACGCGCGCACCAGCTTGGCCGCGGTGGCCAGGTCGGTGGAGCCGAGCAGCTCGGCGGCGGCCTCGCCGTTCGTGCGGGTCAGGGCGCGGACGCGTTCGACGAGTTCAAGCAGCTCGGGGCCGTCCTGACGCACCAGCGTCTCGCCGAGCAGGTCCCCCAGACGGCGGATGTCGGCGCGCAGCGCGGTACCGCTTTCCGGGGCGACCGGGGTGGGTGTCTCGTTGCTGTCGGGACTGCTCACGGTTGCGGCTCCTCGCAGCTGGGCTCTTCCGGGAGGTCGTTGGCTCAAGGGGGGGCGGGCTGAAGCGGACCTCGCTGTCCGACAGGGCAATCGTAGTCAGGGTGTGCCATCGGTCCGTCACGGCGCGGTCGCCTGGGTTTGAGCCGCTTGTGACGTCCACTACCACTTGCGTTGGTTACGATGCCGTAGGTTACGGTCCCGTAGGTATCTCCTACCCCGTCCGGGATTACCCCCACTTCCCCAT
>NZ_SMKC01000323.1 GCF_004348315.1 Streptomyces sp. 8K308
GGGTACAAGCGCGCTGCGCGCGCTTGTATGACCGCCCGCTTCGCGGGCGGTGGCGTGGCGCTTCGCGCCACACGGTCAATACGCGCTTCGCGCGTTTTGACGGGTAGTTGGATTCGCGCTTCGCGCGAATCCCCCGCCTCCGCTTCGCTCCGGCGGAAAGGCGGCAGCAACGGCAGTAGGGGGAGGGAGTGGCTGCATCGTCCCGCGATGCAGCTTGTGTAACTACAGGAATCCCAGGCTAGGCCCGGGAGTGGGGGGTGGTGGCCCGCCACTCTTCCGGGGTGCCCCCGGGCATCGGTCATCGTACCCGGCCGGATGGACTCCACGTCTAATCGGATCAACATCGTGACGCACTCCACCTTCTGGGTAACGCGTGTCGGGTATCAAGTGCGCCCGGGCTCTGTCGCCTGATGGGGCATCATCAACCGTAGTGGTGACGTGCATCACAGTGCATCAACTTGCCGCATCATGGCGGATGCATCTGTGTAGACTCAGGGATCTAGGCGGCTCCCCTCCTGAGCGCATCAGTGGGTGTCGGTCGTCTTCGGTCCATCGGTTCTCTGTCGGGGAGAGATGAAATTGGCGACGACGTCTTTTAAGCTCCGGGATCATCAAATTGAGGCGGTAGAGGCCGGGGTGCGGGCGCTGGATGTTCCGCCGGGAATGCGGATTCCGGTGGCTGGTTTGCGTGCGACGGTGGTGATGCCGTGCGGCTCGGGAAAGACGATGGTGGCTGCTTTCACGGCCCGGCGGGTGGCGCGGAATGGGCGCGTTCTGGTGTTGGTGCCGACGCTGGATTTGCTGACTCAGACGGTGGTCGCGTGGCAGGCGGCCGGCCACAGGGGGGCGTCGGTGGCGGTCTGTTCTCTCCAGGACGACCCGGTGTTGTGGGGTCGCGGGGTGCGGGCGACCACGAGCGCCCCGCAGCTGGCGCTGTGGCATGGGAAGGGCCCGGTGACGGTGTACGCCACCTACTCGTCTCTTCCCGTCCTGGTGGCGGCCTTCGACACGGCCACCACCTACGGCCTGGTGATGGAGCCGTTCGACCTGGTGGTGGTCGATGAGGCGCACCGCACCTCGGGGAGCGTGGGGAAGGCGTGGGCTGATGTCCACGACAACGGGCTGTTGCCGGCGTTGCGGCGGTTGTATCTGACGGCGACGCCGCGGATCTGGCAGGAGCGGCCGGCCTCCGACCCGCTGCGGGACCCGCTGCCGGAGGAGATGGCCGCGAGCATGGACGACGAGTCCATCTTCGGGCCGGTCGTCTACCGCATGGACCTGGCGGCCGGCGTCGCGCGCGGCTTGCTGGCGCGGTATCAGATCATCGTGGTCGAGCTCGTGGACCCGCAGCTGCCTCCCGGGCGGCTGCACGGGCCGGAGAAGCGCGAGGAGGAGATCCGCGGCCTCAGGTTGGGCGCGCTCCAGGCGGCGATGCTGAAGACGGCCCGCGAGCACGACCTCAAAACGGTGATCACCTTCCACCACCGCACCCTGGAAGCGCAGGCGTTCGCGGAAGGGCTGCCGGCGGTCGCCAAGAAGCTGCACGCCGCGGAGCCGGAGCGGTACCCGGCGAAGGTGTGGGCCGGCTGGCTCATGGGTGAGCACGAGGCCGACCACCGCCGCCAGGTCCTGGGCGAGTTCGGCACCCGCGCCAGCCTCGCGATCCTCTCGAATTGCAGGGTCCTCGGCGAGGGTGTCGATATCAGGGCGGTGGACTCGGTCGCCCTTTTGGATCCGAAAGGATCGCCGGTCGATATCGTCCAGGCCATCGGCCGCGCCCTGCGGCAAAAGCCAGGCGAGGGAAAGCTCGCTTCCCTTATCGTCCCGGTGTTCTTGGCGCCGGGTGAGCAGCCCGAGGACATGTTCACCTCCGCCTCGTACAAGCCGCTCATCAAAGTGTTGCAAGGGCTGCGGGCGCACGACGAACAAGCCGTCGAGCTATTGGCTATTCCGCAGACGAACACAGGCTCCGAGTCGCCGACCACCGACATCGGCCTCCCGCCCGAGGACGGCGAGGAGGAGTCAAGGCTGCTGCTGAAGTTCTCCTCCAAGCGCGACCCGTCGGCGATCGCGGAGTGGATCGCCTACAACGTCATCGACACCGAACGCCAAGACTGGGAGCGGGGCTTGGCGGCGCTGCGAGCGTTCGTGAAGCGCGAGCAGCACGCTCGGACGCCCTTTTCGCACCGGGAGGGTGCGTTTCCGCTGGGGCAGTGGGTGGCGGATCAGCGGAAGACCTTCCAGGCCGGCGCCATGAACGGCAACCGCGCCCGCCGCCTCGAAGCCCTCGGCATGGTCTGGGACGAACGCGAACTCGCCTGGGAAGAGACCCTCGACGTCCTACGCGCCTACCACGGCGAGTACGGCACCCTCGCCGCGCCGAGGTCCGCCACCATCCTCGACCGACCCGTCGGGATGCTCCTAGCCAACCTCCGCCGACCCGGCGGCCTCGGAAAGGATCCGGCCCGCGCCGAGCGCCGCCGCGACCAGCTGGCCGCGATCGACGAGCACTGGAACCCCACCTGGCCCATCGAGTGGCAGCGCAACTACGCCGGAGTCCAACAGTGCGTCGACGGCGGCGCCGACCCCAACGACATCCTCCCCGGCGTCACCATCGCCGGCATCGACATCGGCACGTGGCTCCGGCGGCAGCGGCAGGGCTGGAAGCACCTCACCGAGGCGCAGCGCGGGTTGCTCGCGGATCTGGGCATCGGATCGCTCCAGACGGCCCCTGAGGCCACTCAGGGCGCCGTGGAGGGCGCGCAGGAGCCCGCCGGGCCGGAGGCCAGCGGTGCTGCGGTGCCGGCCGCGAGGAAGCCCACGGGCGGCCGTGGCGGCTCGTTCGAACGGGGCCTCGCCGCCGCCCACCAATACCTCGCGAGGGAGGGTCACCTGAAGGTTCCCCGCGGCCATGTCGAGCACCTGCTCCTCGAAGACGCCGCCGCCAGCGGCGGGGACCAGGAGCAGCCCGAGACGGTGCCAGTGAAGCTTGGGGTGTGGCGCAGCAACACGCGCAGCCGGCGCGACAAACTCAGCGTCGAGCAGCAGGCCGCCCTCGATGAGATCGGACTCCAGGGCTGACACCGCCGCGTCGAAACGGCTACGGCCCTGTGCCCGCCTGACGCAGGGGCGGGCGGCCGCGCACTCAACGAGCTCGTCATCCGCTGGGGATGGAACACATCACCCACCACCGCAACTAACACCTCCCAGAGCCTCATCCGATCGGCGCACAGCCATCGCTTATCGTCTGTTCATCGCTCTTTCCTACGCTCGTCTCGTGCCGGCGCCACCCGCCGGAGCCATCGGAGCGGCCTGGGAGCTGTAATGTTCGAGACGGAGTTCCGGACCAGTGCTGTGCCCGTGGGGGACCGCTTTGACCTTGGCGCCAGTTGATGCTGGAAACCATCTGTCCCATGGACATGGGCACTGATCACGTCGATCGCTTCGACGCGGAGATGCGCCTGCTCAAACTCGGTTCGGTGAGTGTCTGGCCGACGACATGCTCGCCGATGACCTTTCAAGGGACGCCGAGGCTGATCCGACATTCGGACCCGGAGCTCTACCACCTCTCCCTCCCGCTACGCGGCACCATGCGCATAAGCCAGGCCGGCAGGGAAGCCGTTCACGGCCCCTGGGAGATGTACATCGTCGACACCTCCCGGCCCTTCGACTTCGTCAACGCCCCGACGAGGTTGATCGGACTCGAGATTCCCAGAAGGCTCCTGCCGCTCGCCGAGAAGCACATCAGCCCACTCGTCACCAGGCGGCTGCCCGGACGGGAAGGGCCTGGCGCGCTGCTTGCCATGGCTCTCACCCAACTGGCTGGGGACGCCTACTCGTTCCGGTATTCGGACGGGCCACGGCTGGAGACGGTGCTGGCCGACCTGCTGGCCGTGACCCTCGCCCACCAGCTCGATGCCGAGGACCGCCTCCCGCCCGAAACCCGCAGCCGCACCCTGGCCCTGCGCATCCAAGCCTTCGTCACCCACCACCTTCGCGATCCGGACCTGACACCCAGGACCGTCGCGGTCGCGCACCACATCTCTGTCAGCCACGTCCATCGGCTCTTCGGCACACTCGGAACCGGGACCACCCTGGCCGCATGGATCCGCCAGCAACGCCTCGAACGCTTCCGCTGCGATCTCGGCGATCCCGCACAGCGGAGCGTACCCATCCACCACATCGCGGCCCGCTGGGCCTTCTCCGACCCCGCAGTCTTCTCACGCGCCTTCCGCGCGGCCTACGGTGCCCCGCCCCGGGACTACCGTGCGCAGGCGCTCGGACCACCAGAACCATGATGGCTGGCCCGACCTCACCGTCGCCCATCCCCCGGAGCCGCGACATCCTCCGTCATCGGCCGCGACGGCCTTCTGGCCCCCGGCCCGGGGTCGAAGGGGTCTCGGACAGGCTGGGCGCCATCGCCAAGGCGCCCAGCCCTCTCATCCCGGCGACTCAGTGCAGGTACAGGCCGAACTCTTCCCAGCTGCCGCCGACGGACGCCGACCGTGCCCGCTGGGCGTTGGCGTTGTAGCCGGTGAACTCACGCTCGACGGCGACGTAGCGACTGTTGGCGACGGCGTACAGCATCCAGGTGGTGGTGCCCGAGTAGCACCTCAACTGGAACTCCTGCCACGAGCCCTCGACGGAACTCGCGCGGGCGCGCAGGACGTTGGCGTTCTCTTCCGATGCCTCGCGTTCGACGGTGACGTACCGCCCGTTGTTCACGTTCTGCAGTGCCCAGACGTCACTGCCCTGGTAGCGAAGGCGGTACTGCTCCCACGAGCCGGCGTTGTCGGCGGACCGCGCACGGAGCATCTCGTTGGAACCGCCCTCGTCGCTGGCCCCGGCCGCCACGGCTCCGGCCGGTGGGGCGCGGGCGGCGGCGGGCGACCATCTCAAGAGGTATCAGTTGGCGTCGAGCCAGACCTCGTCGGTCCTGTTGTTGAACCCCTGATTGTCGAGATCGATCCGGTACTCGTCAGGGCTCAGATAGTATCTGTCGTCCGGCCAGTTGTTGCGGACGTCGATCAGGTGGGCGCCCTGGTCGCGGTTGTTCCAGACCGAGGAAGTGATTCCCGCGAAGTTGTAGTCGGCGAGGTCGAGACCGCCGCCCCGCCCTGTGACGTACAGCAAGCGGCCGGTGTACTCCGGCCATTCCCACAGGCACAGGGTGTCGGACCTGCAGTCGGTCCTGGCGTTCGCGCCGACCTCGCCGGTGTCCGTCTCCGCCAGGAACTGCTGGAACTCCTCGGCGGTCTCGTGGCACTGGAACAGCTGCCCGATCTCCCCGCCGCACACCTGGGCGCCCTGCCAGCCTTCGGACAGGTCGATCATTTCATCCTGGTAGACGGCCAGCGCGCCGGTGTCCTGCGGAGCTTCCGCGCCCGCTGTGGGTGTCAGTGCCGTGGTGCCGGCGATCGCGGCCACCGCAGTGACGACCGCGGACCTGCTGAACGCCCTCCGCCCCCTAGGTGCCTTCACAGCTAGCTTCCGGGCTTTCATGCTTTCCCTCCCCATTCCGTTTCCCCCTGACAGCGTTCGAGATTTCCCGTTCCCGCCTGAATGCCCCGTGGCTTCCAGGCTCAGCAAGAAAATACGTGCTGGGCGGGGGGAGATCACATGGCCCTCAGTAACCTGGTTCTTGACTATCCGTGCCCTCCTGCTGCCGAGCCGCCGGCAATAGTCCTGTTGTGGCAGGCGCGCTGCGGGTGAAGAGAACCCGGAACGGGGCGCAGCCGTGACGAGCCAGGCCTTGTTCTGGTCTTGGTGCGGCCCCATCGCCCGGCGCCGCCGGCGGCGCGCACGCCAGGTAGAAGTGAGAGTCGCGGGTGGCGATGTAGCACAGTCCAGGTCCAGCGGGTGTCGGTGGCGTGGTGGTCGTTGGCCGCAGCGGTGGTGGTGCCGACTGCGGCGAGCGCGCCGGCGACCCGAACGGCTCGCTCCTTCACCCCGGCCAGGTCGACGACCTCTGCCGCCGCGGCGACCTGGCGGAGCTGGTCGCCGCCAACTCCCCGCTCGGGCCGGACCAGGCCGCCGAACGCCTCGGCGTCCGCAGGACCGACTTCGACCACATGCGCCGCCTCGGCTGGATCAGCGGGGTCTGGCGCAGCAACATGCGGTCGAGGCGGGACCGGCTCACGCCCGAGCAACAGGCCGCCCTGGACGAACTCGGGCTGTAGAGGCGCGCCTCGGAGACGGGCCAGATGCCGGCCGGCGCCGGTTGGCCAGGCAGCGTCGGCCCTTCCCGCACCGGATGGTGCGGGAAGGGCCCGCTCTCTTCTATGTTGATGGGTAGACGGGGGTTTGACGGACTATCACGGTCGACTGAGGGGGATGTAGGTGGCCGGGGTGAGTGGTGCGCGCAGGATCGCGGTCTGGGCGGTCGCCGTGGTGGGCGGAGTGGCCGCGGTGGGGTTGGCTCTGGTCGCCGTCCTGGCCGATCAGGACACCACCGGCCTGGTCCTCGCGGTGACCGGAGCCATCACTGGGGTGGTGAGCGCGGTGATCGCCGCCGTGGCCCTGGTCCGCACCCCACCAGCCCCCGCACCGGCACCGTCGACGGGTGGGGGGAGCGTGGTGGCGGGGAAGAACGCGGTCGTCGCGGGTGGAAGCATCATTGGCAGCGCGCTGGGCGACCGCTCCCGAGTCGGCGGACCGGCAACCACTCCCCCCGCCGGCGGCCCACCGCCCTCCGGGTCGGGAGATGTGCGCGTCGGCGATGGCAGCGTCGTCGCTGGCGGCGACATCATCGACAGCGCGCTGGGCGACGACAGCCGGCGCGAACCGTGACCCCGCTGTTCCGGCGGCGGAAGCCCCGACCCGACACCGCCGCCAACCCCGCTGGTGTCGACGGCGGGAGCGAGGGTGTGCCGCAGGCCCCGACGGCCGACGACGGCCCGCCGCCCGGCCCAGCACCCGTCCCGGCGGCGCCCGGGCCGGTGAACCTTCAGGTGGCCAAGGGTGGTGTGGGGGCCGGCCGGGATATCGACCACTCTGCCCTCGGCGACAACAGCACCGTCATCGACAACAGGCAGTACCACTTCCCGGCCCCCGCCGAGCCGGTGGTTTGGCCTGTCCAGCTGGGGCCGACCCCGCCGCTGGCGTCCGCGTTCCAGCCCCGTAACGCCCTACGGCAGGCGATCGCTCGCGGCCGGCAGACGGACGGCCGGGTGGTGCTCTCCCAGGTTCTGTCAGGCGGGGGCGGGGTCGGCAAGACCCAGCTCGCCGCAGCCTGCGCTACCGACGCCCTCAACACCGGCACCGACCTCGTGATGTGGGTGGCGGCCGGCGAGGCGACCCAGGTCATCACCTCCTACGCCCAAGCAGCCGCACGCGTCCGCGCACCCGGCGCGGCCGGCGAGGACCCGGAGGCCGACGCCCGGTGTTTCCTGGAATGGCTGGGCTCCACCGACCGCACGTGGCTGATCGTCCTCGACGACATCACCAACCCGACCGCGCTGGCCACCTGGTGGCCCCCCACCAGCCGCAGTGGGGGTGCGGGCGCCGGTGGGGGCGGGTGGACGGTGGCCACCACCCGGCTACGCGACGCCATCCTGAGAGGAGGCGGTCGCACCCTCATCGACATCGACGTCTACACCCCGCAGGAAGCCGCCGCCTACCTCCAGCAGAGCCTCACCGCCTTCGGGGCGGCCCACCTCCTCGATGACGCGGTCGGCAAGGTGGCAGAGGAGTTGGGGTATCTGCCGCTGGCGCTGTCCCACGCCGCCGCCTACATGGCCAACCAGGACACCACCTGCCGTGACTACCTCACCCTCTTCACCGACCAGCAGCGGCGGCTCGCCGAGGCGCTGCCAGCGGACGCGGACGCCGACGGCTACGGCCGCCACGTCGACACCGCCCTCCTGCTCTCCCTCGACGCCGCCAACCAAGCCGAGCCCGCCGGCCTGGCCCGCCCGGCCCTCACCCTCACCG
>NZ_SMKC01000324.1 GCF_004348315.1 Streptomyces sp. 8K308
CCACCGCGCCCCGGCCGCCCTCCCCCAGCACGCCGAGCCCGTGCGCGTCGTCAACCACCAGCGCGGCGCCGGCCGCGCGGCAGGTCTCGGCGAGCGGTTCGAGCGGGGCGAGGTCGCCGTCGACCGAGAACACGGCGTCGGAGACGGCCAGCGCGCGCCGCTCGCCCCGCTCGCCGAGGGCCTTGCGGAACGCGGCTGGCTCGGCGTGCGGCACCACGGCGACCTCGGCGCGGGAGAGCCGGCAGCCGTCGATCAACGAGGCGTGGTTGCCGGCGTCGGAGACGATCAGCGCGTCCCGGCCGCCGAGGGCGGCGAGCGCGGCGAGGTTGGCGGCGTAGCCGGACGAGAACACCAGCGCCGCCTCGAAGCCGCAGAACTCCGCGAGTTCGGCCTCAAGCCTGGCGTGCAGCTCGGTGGTCCCGGTGACCAAGCGAGAGCCGGTGGCGCCGGCTCCCCAACGCCGCGCGGCCTCGGCCGCCGCCTCGACCACCTGGGGGTGGCGGGCGAGCCCGAGGTAGTCGTTCCCGGCCAGATCCAGGACGGTGGAGTGCGCGGGGCGCGGGCGCAGTTGGCGCGTCAGGCCGGCACACCTGCGCTGTTCGGCGACGGCGTCGAGCCAGTCGAAGACCCGTTCTGACGCGTCGTCACGCATGTGTCAGCCCCTCCGGCGGTTGTTGAATGCTCATAAAACCTAGCCGTGGCCGCCCTTGCGAAACAGGCGGCAGTGGACACACTCGCCCCTGTCGCTTTATGGACTTCCTCCTTTGCCGCGGCGGTGTCCGCTACGCCAGGATCAACCCCATGGAGCTGCTCAACACCCTGGTGGCCAAGGGCCTCAGCCGTGAACTGCCCACCCGCGAGGAGGCGTTGGCGGTGCTCGCCACGTCCGACGACGAGTTGCTCGACGTCGTCGCGGCCGCCGGCAAGGTGCGCCGCCAGTGGTTCGGGCGGCGGGTGAAGCTCAACTACCTGGTGAACCTGAAGTCCGGTCTCTGCCCGGAGGACTGCTCGTACTGCTCGCAGCGGCTCGGCTCGACGGCCGGGATCCTCAAGTACACCTGGCTGAAGCCGGAGCAGGCGGCGGACGCGGCCAGCGCCGGGGTGGCGGGCGGCGCGAAACGGGTCTGCCTGGTGGCCAGCGGGCGCGGGCCGACGGAGGGCGACGTGCGGCGGGTCTCCGAGACGGTCGCCGCGATCCGCGAGCGCCACGCCGACGTGGAGGTGTGCGCCTGCCTCGGGCTGCTCTCCGACGGCCAGGCCGAGCGGCTGCGGGAGGCGGGCGTCGACGCGTACAACCACAACCTCAACACCGCCGAGGCGACCTACGGCGACATCTGCACCACGCACGGCTTCGACGACCGGGTGGACACGGTGCGGCAGGCCAAGTCGGCAGGCCTTTCGGCCTGTTCGGGGCTGATCGCCGGCATGGGCGAGCGCGACGAGGAACTGGTGGACGTCGTCTTCAGGCTCCGCGAGCTCGACGCCGACTCGGTGCCGGTCAACTTCCTCATCCCGTTCGAGGGCACGCCGCTCGCCAAGCGGTGGGACCTCACCCCGCAGCGCTGCCTGCGGGTCCTGGCCATGGTGCGCTTCGTGTGCCCGGACGCCGAGGTGCGGATCGCCGGCGGCCGGGAGATCCACCTGCGGTCGCTGCAGCCGCTGGCCCTGCACCTGGCCAACTCCATCTTCCTCGGCGACTACCTGACCAGCGAGGGCCAGGCCGGCAGGGCCGACCTGGAGATGATCGCCGACGCCGGCTTCGAGGTGGAGGGCATCGAGACCCGGACGCTGCCGCCGCACCGGGCGGACCTGGTCGCGGTGCGCCGCCGTGGCGCCGGCACCGAGGTGGCGCCGAATGCCTGATCAAAATCCGCTGATGACACGGGAGTTGCTGGATCTCGACCGCCGTCACGTCTGGCACCCCTACGCCCCGATGCCGGGCACGGCCGAGCCGCTGCTGGTCGAGTCGGCCGCCGGCGTCCGACTCCGGCTTGCCGAACCTGCCTTCGGGCAGCGTGAGTTGGTGGACGGCATGGCGTCCTGGTGGGCCGCGCTGCACGGCTACGGCCACCCCGTGCTCAACGCGGCCGCGCGGGACCAGCTCGACCGGATGAGCCACGTCATGTTCGGCGGCCTCACCCACGAGCCGGCGGTGCGGCTCGCCACCCGGCTGGTCGAGATCACCCCGGCACCGCTGCGCCACGTCTTCCTCGCCGACTCGGGCTCCGTCTCGGTCGAGGTGGCCATCAAGATGTGCCTCCAGTACTGGCGGTCACGCGGCCGACCGGCCAAGCGCCGGCTGTTGACCTGGCGCGGCGGCTACCACGGCGACACCTGGCACCCGATGTCGGTGTGCGACCCGGACGGTGGCATGCACCGACTGTGGTCGGGCGCGCTGCCCAGGCAGGTGTTCGCCGACGCGCCGCCACCCGGCTTCGACGCGCGGCCGGACCCCGCCTACGCGGCGTCCCTGCGCGAGCTGATCGCCGCCCACGCCGGCGAGTTGGCGGCGGTGATCGTCGAGCCCGTGGTGCAGAACGCGGGCGGCATGCGGTTCCACTCCCCCGGCTATCTGCGGGTGCTGCGCGAGGCCTGCGACGAGCACGACGTGCTGCTGGTCTTCGACGAGATCGCCACCGGATTCGGCCGCACCGGCGGCGTGCTGTTCGCTGCCGACCACGCGGGCGTGGCCCCCGACGTGATGTGCGTGGGCAAGGCGTTGACCGGCGGCTACCTGTCGATGGCGGCCACGCTGTGCACGGCGCGGGTGGCCGACGGGATCTCACGCGGCGAGGTCCCGGTCCTCGCGCACGGACCGACGTTCATGGCCAACCCACTGGCCGCGGCGGTCGCGAACGCCTCGATCGACCTGCTGCTCGGTCAGGACTGGGCCGCCGAGATCAAGCGGATCGAGAGCGGGCTGCGGGACGGCCTCGCGCCGGCCACCGACCTCCCCGGGGTGCGGGACGTCCGGGTGCTCGGCGCCATCGGCGTCATCCAGCTCGACCACCGGGTGGACATGGCGGCGGCCACCGCCGCCGCGGTCTCGCGCGGCGTGTGGCTGCGGCCGTTCGGCGACCTGATCTACACCATGCCGCCCTACGTCACGGACGACACGGACCTCGCGCTGATCTGCGCGGCCGCTCGCGCGGCGGCGGAAGCCGGCTGAGATGGACGGTCCCTTCCTCTTCGTCAGCGGCATCGGCACGGAGATCGGCAAGACGGTGGTCACGGCGGCGATCGCGGCCACGGCGCTGGCCGGTGGCCGCTCGGTCGCGGTGCTCAAGCCGGCCCAGACCGGACTGACGGCCGATCAACCCGGCGACGTGGCCGAGGTGGTCCGGCTCGCCGGACCTCTCACCGGCCGCGAACTCGCCCGCTACCCGGATCCATTGGCGCCGGCGACGGCCGCCAGGCGGGCCGGCCTGCCGTCGGTCGGCCCGGCCGAGATCGCCAAGTCGGCCGAGGCCCTGGCCGAGGACCACGACCTGGTGCTGGTCGAGGGCGCCGGCGGACTGCTGGTCTGGTTCGACGAGGGCGGCAGCACGCTCGCCGACGCGGCCCGCCGCCTCGACGCGCCGGTGCTCGTGGTGACGACGGCCGGGCTCGGCACGCTCAACACCACGGCCCTGACGGTGGAGGCGCTGCGCGCCAGGCGGCTGGTCTGCCCCGGCGTGGTCATCGGCAGCTGGCCCCACCGCCCCGACCTGGCGGCCCGCTGCAACCTCGACGACCTGCCGCGCGTCGCGGACGCACCGCTCCTCGGCGCGATCCCGGCCGGCGCCGGGGCCCTGCCACCCGACGCCTTCCGCGCCCGCGCCCCCGGCTGGCTCACCCCGCCACTGGGCGGCCGCCGGCCCCACTGACCGCCCGCGCGGGGTCCCCACCGGAGTGACCGGCGCTCCGCGCCGGCATGTTCCCCCACCCACCCTCTCTCGCGCTCCGCGCGACGGTCCACGCCACGGATCGGGGCCGGATCCGTGGCGGCTTCGCCGCCGGCTCACGCGGCCATGCCACGCGGCGAGCCCTCCCGCATCCGCTAATCAGCTCCCTCCAGGGCGTCGCGCAGCTCGTCCGCGTATCTGGTTGCGTGAATCGCCTGGTAGACGGCGTACGCTCGGTCCCGGGTCAGTCCACTGCGGTAGGAGGCTGGAAGCTCCCGATACGCATCCGGTGGCACGGTCGAGGAGGAGAGCACGGGTCTCCTCCGGCCAGTACTCGGCCAGTAGGGCCAGAGCAATATCGCGAACGTGGAGCGTGGGTTCGTTGGTGGCGTGGTCGAGAAGAAGGCGGTGAAGTTCGTCGCGCGTCTCCTCCGGCCAGTACTCAGCTAGCAGGCGCAGCGCCCTGCCACGCAGGTGCGGCTCGGGGTCGTTCGTGGCACGGTCGAGGAGGAGGGAACGGGTCTCCTCCGGCCAGTACCCGGCCAGCAGCGCAGCGCAGCATCCCGGAGATAGCGCTCGGGATCGTTCCTGGCGCGGTCGAGGAAGAGGGCGCGCGTCTCCTCCGGCCAGTACTCAGCCAGCAGGCGCAGCGCCCTGCCACGCAGGCGCGGCTCGGGGTCATTCGTGGCGCGGTCGAGGAAGAGGCGATGAAGTTCGTCGCGGATCTCCTCCGGCCAGGTGCGGGGCGAGTTGTCGAGTGCTGACTCGCGAACCTCTGGATTGGGGGAGTGAGCGGCGAGGACGGTCGGTGTGCCTGGCGCACGGTAGAAGGAAAAGACAAACCGGTGGAGATCTCGCTCTCCCCCAACGGTGTCACCGCTGGAGAACTGTCCGTAGAGATGGAACCAGCGCAGGAGTCGAGGGCGACCTGCCCAGTAGTCACCGAACGTCGCTACGGCCGGCTGAGCCGAGCTTAATCGGCTGGCCGCCCAAGGCCACCGAGTCAACTGCCAGATCAGGGCATCGATCACGTTCTGGCTGCACCGCACCATGGCGGAGGTGCCGATCTTGCGGATCTCGGCCAGGGCCCGAATTGCCAGGGCGAGGAGAGCATCGTCGCGTGAGGCCCGGTACAGCTCCAGGAGGTGACCAATGAGAGAGGCGGCGTCAGTGGGATTGAGCTGCCCGGTGACCAGGAGGAGCACCTCGTGCCAGGCGGGGTCGGAGGCGCGACGGCCGAGGACGGCTCGGACCAACTCCTCCCGTGTCCACTCCCGCTCCGACTGGTAGCGGTGGGTGATGTCAGAGGCGGCGAGGTATTCCAGAAACGTTCGATGGACGAATCCGTAGGCGCCGCTCCCAAAGTTGCTGAGGATGAAGTTCCTGTCGCGCAGCCGGTTCACCATGGCCCGAGCCGCTGTTCGAGCCTGCATGGGCGGAAATTCGAAGTCCGTGAGGAAGTCGCGAATGATGCTCTCGAGTTCGTCGGTGTCGATGAGGTTCCTGGCAATTCCGCCCTCGCCGGCCTGCATGTGACGGGCCAACAGCCGCAACAGCTCGAGCAGGTCCCTGGCCTCCAGACACTCCAGTGCGTCACGGACCTCAGGGTGTCCTGCCGGCTTCAGGTGTTTGGAGTCCTGGTCCCAGTGCGCGATCAGCACGGTCACCGCGTGCTCGTAGACGCCCCTCCGGTCACGCGGCAGGGTCTGCCGTCGCCCAATGATCGCCAAGATGGTGAGCAGCATGGGATTGCCCGCCAGTTCCCGTACCGATCTTGAGTTCGCGACCGCGTCCGTGACTCGCCTCACCAGGATCCCGGCCAGCTGACCGTCCTCCGGACAGGCCGTGCGGTACCAGAGGCGGGCAAACTCTGCAATCTGCTCTTCCGTCAGATCCTGCAGCGTGTAATGGGTGAAGCCGGCAGCGTCGAGAACACTGGGCTGGTAGCCGACGATCCGCGAGGTCACCACCACACGGGTGCCTGGGTATCGCGTGGCGAAGGCAGCGATACGGTGCGCGGCCAGCTTACGCATCTTGGGGTCGAACAACTCGTCGAGACCATCGAAGACCACGACCACCTGACCGCGGGCCAACAGGGATCGCAGAACAGCCGGCGGCACGGACATGCCCTCGGTGCTGTGCAGGTGATCGAGAAAGTCCTCGAATGTCGCGTCCTGCCACCTCGGCTCAGCGCACCTGCGCAGTTCCACCATCAGCGGCAGCCTGTCCCGGAGCGCGGCCGGGACATCTCCCGCCGCGTCCTGGGCCAGCTTCAGGACGAGATACCGCCCCAGGGTGGACTTTCCCGCGCCCGGATCGCCCAGTAGGACTACCCGCTCGTGCTGCCTGTCGGCCAGCACCTCGAGCACCGGTCCCACCGGCCGCTCAGACATCGCCTGCGCCCGCTCGACCTGCGCCCCGTCCACTCCCGGAAGCACGCCCGCCGGGTCAAGGAACTCACCACGGTCCGCGAGCCGCTGTACCAGCTCCCGCGGCAGTGTCACCGGTGGCATCCCCTCCCGCACCAACGGTGCGACGAACACCTCTCGCAACCCGATCGTCTGCTGCTCACCCTGGTCCGACATCGGTGTGAGGACTTCCAGGTCCAGCCTTCCGTAGGCCTCTCTGACCCGCCGGGCATAGTGCGCCAAGGCGGCCCGAATCTCCTGCGGGTTCAGGCCTTCCGGCCCGGCGGCCTGCTGCAACACCAGCCTGTTGATGTTCAGCACCCCGGTGTTGGCGATACCGCCACCCTCCGTGCTGGCGTCCCCGGTACCCGAAACACCAGCGTCCTTCTTCGCCCACACCATCCCGCGCTGCCCCTCCGGTCCTCACCCGTCAACCCCGGCACATCGCCGGACAGCCGTCACGTGGTGTCGATCCCGCTGTTCGCGCTGCTACCCGGCCCCTCGGCTATGGCCTCGCCACTGTTCCGCACGTGCCCCTGTGGCCAGTCGCCTGCAATCTTGATGCCGGTGTTCGCCGAGCCTCCGTCCCGCGCGGTGGCGCTACCCGTGTTGGACACCGTTGGCACGGACCTGCCGCTAGGAACACCGAACAGTCCGCAGACCAGTCCGACGATCCCCACGACACCACCCACCACACTGGCGACCCAGCTGGCAGTCTCCAGATCCACCCAGACCCACGTGCCGATCACCGCCACCAGCAACGTGCCAGATCCCGTCACCATGACGGCCCTGCTCCACCCGCTCATGGCCACATCTTCCCTGAACGGGCCGTGCGTTTTAGGCGAGTTCCGAAAGGAGCCGCCGTCGAGAGCGTACGTACGGCCTGCCTGCCCATGCCAACCAACAGCATCGCGGCGAACGTGGCGGCCTGGGCATTGCCTGAACAGCGCCAGCCGGATCTTGAACCGGATCTTGAAGCTGTCAGCGGAAGGGCCGGCGGCCGGTCCTGTCCGGGCCGCCCGGCACCCGGAGTTCGTCGGCGGGCGTCGTCACGCGGACCGGTCGACCTGCGTGACGCGCGGCTCGGCTCGTGGTGCGCGCCGCCCGTCCGCTCGTCCGCGCACCACACTGCCTCAGGCCACCGCCCACATCTCCGGCGGTACGGCGGGGAACCCGGCCTCCAGGAACTCCGCGGTGGCGGCGTCCGACACGATCATGTCGGGCCAGATGTCCCGCAGTTCCTTGGGGGACCGCTGGCCGAGCAGCATCTGGAGCAGGGCTCCGGGCGGGATCGCGGCGTGCGCTGCCCCGGCGTCGGTCTCGGCCGCGCCGCGTGGCTCGGCACGTGCCGTGACCGGTGCGCCGCCGTCGAAGCGGATCCTGACGCGCTGGTGGTACGTGTCGATCACCAGCGCGTCGTCGGGCCACCGCAGGTCGTGTTGGCGCCAGCGGCGAGCCAGCACCGGGAGCCAGCGGTCGAGCAGCGCGGCGGGGTCGCCGGTCCGCGCGTACCAGGCCCGGGGCCGCGGGGTGGTGCCCGGG
>NZ_SMKC01000325.1 GCF_004348315.1 Streptomyces sp. 8K308
GGGGAGGCGGTGGGCCGGGAAGTGCGGGCGATGCGGGAGGAGGACGCGCGGGTCGGCTTGAATGTGTGGTCGCCGGTGGTGAACCTGCTGCGGCATCCGCTGTGGGCCGGAACGAGGAGGGTTACGCCGAGGACCCGCACCTGACCGCGGCGCTGGCCACGGCGTACACCCGCGGCCTACGCGGAGACCACCCCCGCTACTGGCGTACCGCCCCCCTCCTCAAGCATTGGCTGGCCCACAACCACGAGAAGGACCGCGACACCGCCTCCACCTCGGTGCGGCCGCGGGTGCTGCACGAGTACGAGCTGCCGGCGTTCGCCGGGCCGGTGCGGGCGGGGGCGGTGGTCGGCGTGATGCCGGCGTACAACCTGGTCAACGGCCGCCCGAACCACCTCTCGCCGCTGCTGGCGGGCCAGTTGCGTACCTGGAGTGACCGGCCGTTGGTGGTCTGCTCCGATGCCTACGCCCCCAGTAACATCGCCGGATCGCAGGGCTATTACCCCTCCCACGAAGAGGGCCTGGCAGCGGCGTTGCGGGCCGGCGTTGACAGTTTCACCGATGCGGAGGAGGAGACCGTCGGCCGCCTCACGCGTGCCTTTGAGCTAGGGCTGATCACCGAGGCCGACATCGATGCGGCGGTGAGCAGGCTGCTTGCGATGCGGTTCGATCTGGGCGAGTTCGACGAGATCGACGACCCGGAGCAGACCTTCGGGCCCGCGTTTGACACCCCCGAACATCGGGCGCTGGCGCTGGAGGCGGCCGAGCAGACGGTGGTGCTGCTGAAGAACGACGGGCTGCTGCCGCTGCGTCCGGGCGTGCGGCTGGCGGTGGTCGGGCTGCTGGCGGATGAGGTGAAGCTCGACTGGTACGCCGGGTCGCTGCTGCACCGCGTCAGCCCGCTTCAGGGTCTGCGTGAGCATCCGTCCGTGGCGTCGGTCGACTACGCCGAGGGCACCGACCGGGTCCGGCTGCGTTGCGCCGCCGGCTGGGTGACGGTGCCCCAGGCGCCGGAAGCCCGGGAGGATGAGGGGGTGACGGCGGCGCTGGACCAGGCGCTGCTGAGCGGCCCCACCGACCTGCCGCCGGTCACCATCAGCGGCCAGGAGGACCAGGCGAGTGTGCTGGACCTGATCGACTGGGGCGGTGGCGTGCTCACCCTGCGCGCGCCCAACGGCCGGTACCTGTCCGTGGCCGACGACCGGTATGTGCGGGCCTCCGCGACGCAGCCCGGGGGCTGGGTGGTCAAGGAGACGTTCCGGCTCGAACCGCACGACGACGGCCACCTCCTGCGGCACCTGGGCAGCGAAGGCTACGTCTGTGTGACCGCCGACGGCCTGAAGGTCACCGACGTGGAGGGCGAGGGCGAGGTCTTCATCGTCGAGAACAGCGAGCGCGGCGAGGAGGCGGTGGCCCGCGCCGCCGCCGGAGCCGACGTGGTGATCGTCGTCGCCGGCAACGACCCCCACATCAACGGCCGCGAGACCCAGGACCGCGACACCCTGGCGTTGCCGCCCCACCAGGAACGGCTGTGGAAAGCCGCCCACGCCGCCAACCCCGACACCGTCCTGGTCATCACCTCCTCCTACCCCTACGCCGTCCCCGAAGCCGACACCGCCCTGCCCGCGCTGCTGTGGACCGCCCACGGCGGCCAGGCCGCCGGCACCGCCCTGGCCCGGATCCTCACCGGCGACGTCTCGCCGGCAGGCCGCCTGCCCCAGACCTGGTACACCGGCGACGACCAGCTGCCCGCCATGCTCGACTACGACCTGATCGCCTCTCGCACCACTTACCTGTACTTCGACGGCACCCCCCTCTACCCCTTCGGCCACGGCCTGTCCTACACCGCCTTCGCCTACGCCGACCTCACGATCAACCTTCAGGGGGACGAGCTGACCGCCGAGTTGACCGTCACCAACACCGGCCCGCGCTCCGGCGACGAGGTGGTCCAGCTCTACGTCCGCGCCACCGCTCCCAGCGTGCCTCGCCCTCACCGCCAGCTCATCGCCCACCGCCGCATCAACCTTCGCCCCGGCCAGGCACAGCGCCTGACCTTCACCATCCCCGCCCATGAGGCGCTGGGGTTCTGGGACGTCGCCCACTCCCGCTGGACCATCGAACCTGGCACCTACCAGATCCAGGCCGGCGCCTCCAGCGACGACATCCGTGCCTCGGGCACGGTGACCGTGGACGGCGACCCCATCCCACCACGCCCGGTGATGAGCGCCGGACTGGCCGCGGCCGACTTCGACGAGTCCCACGACATCGAGCTGGTCGACTACAGCCAGACCTCCGGCGACTCGGTGACGCCAGCGAGCGACGACGCACCGGGCGAACTAGTCTTCCGCTGCTGCGACTTCGGCCCCGACGGTCCCGGAACGGTCGTCGTCGCCGCCGCCGTCGGCGGCCGGACTTCCGCCAAGGTCGAGCTGCACGTGCCAGGCACCGCGTTCCGGGCCACGCTCCCCGTCCCGGACACCCATGACCGCTACAGCTACACCACAGTTCGGGAGCCACTCGTTGACGCCCCCACCGGGATCCGCGACCTGCACGTCACGCTCCGCGGCGGCGTGCGGCTGCACCACATCGAATTCACGGAGTCATCCACTGGGTGATGCCCGGCGTCGCGAAGCCTGGCTGTCATGGCCTGGGACGGCCCTGAGCGGCGTTGCGGAGGGCAACCACGCCAGAGACGTCGTGCACACACTGTTCGCCGCCGGCTGTGTCTACACGCTCTCCGCGATGCCCGCCAGAACATCGCCGACGCGGGACCGAGAGGGACACACCGCCACCGTCCTGAACACCACCTCCCACCAACCGCACCGACCCGGCACGCTCGCACGAAGCGAAAGCAGTGGATGACGTTGTCAGAACAGCCGCAAGCGCCAAAACCGTCGCCAACCCCGTGATCCCCGGATTTCACCCGGATCCCAGCGTCTGCCGCGTCGGCGACGACTACTACCTCGCGTGCTCCAGTTTCGAGTACTTCCCCGGCGTGCCCGTCTTCCACAGCCGCGACCTGATGCATTGGACGCAGATCGGCAACGCTCTGGACAGACCCGGCCAACTGCGACTGCTGACCACGGAGTCATCCGGCGGCGTGTACGCGCCCACGCTGCGCCACCACGACGGCCGCTTCTGGTTGATCACCACCAACTTCAGCGACGGGGGCACCCTGCTTTTCACCGCCACGGATCCAGCGGGGCCCTGGTCCGATCCGATCCGGGTCCCGGGCGTCACCGGCGTCGATCCCGACCTCGCGTGGGACGACGACGGTAACTGCTGGTGCGCCTACGCCGGCGAGGGAGGGATCCAGCAGGTACGCATCGCCCCCCACACCGGAGAATCGTTCGGTACGCCGCGACGGCCGTGGTCCGGAACCCCCGGCGCCAAGGCCCACGAGGCACCCCACCTCTACCGGATCGGTGACTACTGGTATCTCCTCATCGCCGAGGGAGGCACCGAGCGGGGCCACGGCGTCGCCATCGCCCGCGGTCCTGCCCCCGACGGCCCGTTCGAGCCGTGTCCCACCAACCCGTTCCTCACCCACCGCAGCACCGACCACCCGATCCAGAACACCGGCCACGGCGATCTCGTGCAGGCGCCTGACGGGTCCTGGTGGATGGTGCTGCTCGGGGTGCGCCCCAGCGGCGGCACCCCGGGCTGGCACGTGCTCGGACGCGAAACCTACCTGGCACCCGTGCGATGGGCCGACGGCTGGCCTCTGGCAGGTGCCGTGCCGCAGGTCATGGCCCCTCCCCCCTGGCCGCTCCGCCCGGTCGCGACACCCCAGGTGCGCGAGGACTTCGACAGGGGCGACCTGCGTCCGCAGTGGGTGTCGCTACGCTGCCGACGCGAAGCGGAGTGCACCACGAGGGAACGCCCCGGATGGCTCACCCTGCGCGTGAACGGCGGGTCACTGGACGACCTGAGTCTCACGTGGGTGGGCCGACGGCAGCAGCACCTGTCATGCCGGGTCCGGGCCCTGATCGACCCCGGCGAGGGGCGAGGCGGCCTCGGTATACGTCTGGACGAGCGACACCACTAGGCGATCGAGGTGGCCGGCACCGAGGTGAGCGTCCTGGCCAGGAACGGGCCTGTCCGCTCCACGGTCGCCGCGCACACCGTGGCTGCCGGGCCCGTGGTCCTGCGCCTCGAGGTCACGACCGCCGAAGAGACGGGCCCCCTGGCGGGGCCCGACACGGTCACGCTTGGCGTGGAGGACACAGCCGGCGTCTTCACGGCGCTCGCCTCGCTCGACGGCCGATACCTGGCGACCGAGGTAGCCGGTGGTTTCACCGGACGGACGATCGGCTGTTCGCGGCGGAGTGCGCCGTCCATTTCGCCTGGTTCGACTACGAATCAGGCGATTGGAGTCTGTCTCGTGACGGTGATTGGTGACGGTAGCCGGCTCTGCCAAGTGGAGGGCAGGAGCGCGAGTGGACATCGTGGCGATCTTGGGCGCGCTCGCGGGGCAAGGAGCGACTGCACTGGTCACGGCGGACGGTGAGCGGATGCTGGAGGTTCTTGTCCGTGGACGTTCGTCGCCAGCGGTGAGGCCTTGCGGGCGGTCGGCATGTTTTCCCGGAGTGAAGCGGCTCAGCCGGTGAGCGCAAGATCGCGTGCGGACGACGCCGCTGGTCGCCCAAGAGGTGGCGGCCTGGGGCCAGTCGGTGAAGCTGGCGTGGGCCAGCCCCCGGTCGCCCCTGGTGCCGACCCTGGTGAGGAAGATGCGTCGGGCCCCGTCCTCGTCTTGGACCACGGAGGGGTCCTTGGCCGCTCAAGCCGAACTTCACCGTGACACCGGCTCCGAGCCGCACCCCGCCGACCTCGGCGTCGGTGGGGTGTGCCGGCGCCGAGGCGGCTGTCCTGAGGTGTCAGTAGCCGTAGACCATCCGGTAGGCGACTTCCGGCAGGAACTGCCCGGCGGTGGAGCCGGATCCGACGCCGCAGTTGCCGTCGGACTCACCCGGGGTCTTGATCCACAGGAGCATTTCGGCGCCGCTGCCTCCCTGTTGGGTGGGCGTGCCGATCCTGCGGCCGGCAGGGTTGCACCACTCGCCGTTGGAGCCGTTGCCGTTGCGGCTGGTGTCCACGACGAACGGCCTGGTGTAGCCGTGACGCTGGCGCAGCGCCTGGTTGACGCTATTGGCGTAGGACGCGTTCTCGTCGGTGCGGAAGTAGTTCGAGACGTTGAGGGAGAAGCCCCTGGCCAGGTTGAGGCCGGACGCGTTGAGTCGATCGGCCATGGTCGAGGCGTCGATCCAGCCGGGGTTGCCCCCGTCGAGGTAGACCCAGGCGTTCGGCGCGGTGGACCGGAACTGGGAGAGGGCGTTGATGAGCATGTTCTGGCGCTCGACGATCTGAGCCTGGGACATGCAGCTGTAGTCGCCGAGGGCGTCGGGTTCCAGCACGACGACGGCCGGGCGGCTGCCTATGCCGCTGGCGAAGGCGGCGATCCAGCTGGCGTACGCGGAGGGGGACGGGGCCCCGCCCCCCGAGTGCCCGCCGCAGGCGTCGCGGCCGTACATGTTGTAGGCGACGAGGAGCGGCAGCTTGTCGGCGGACTGGGCCGCGCCGACGTAGGAGTTGACGGCGGAGCGGATGTCGCCGCTCCAGGAGCCGAACCAGCGGGCCATGGGGGTGTTGGCGATGGAGTTGCGGATCGCGGAGGCCCGTCCGTCACCAGGGTTGGCGGCCGCCCAGACGGCGGGGCTGGAGTTGGGGTCGACGTAGAAGCCGCTGGTCATGGCGAGCGGGTTGGACGCCGGTGCCGCCTGCGCGGACGGCGACGACGTCAGCAAGAGCGGCAGGGCGAGGAGGGCTGCGACCGCCCCGCGTAAGAGCTTGCGCACGGATGTACCTCACTTCGTGGAGGGCTGGAAGCGCCACGCGGCTCTCGTCCTGAGCCTGTGATGGCGCCGGGCTGCGGCACCACAGGCGCGAGTGGCGCGTCGGGACGTGCCGCGGTTTTTGGGAGCGCTCCCAATTCACAGAGCGCCCCGAGGTGGCTCCCCCGGTATGGTGTGTGCGCTGCTGAACACTGTCAAGAGGTGCCGCAGGGCTACTCCTGGCGGGTGCAAGGTGGGAGACTTGGTGGGGCCATAACTGGAAGCGCTCCCAGTTACCTGGGGGGAAAACGCCCCGGGGGGTGCGGCGAGGAAAGGTCCCGCGATCCATGACGGATGTGCCGCGTCGGAAGCCCACGCTTGACGAGGTGGCGGAGCGTGCCGGCGTCTCCCGTTCTGCGGCCTCCCGGGTGCTCAACAACGCGCCGCACGTCAGGCGTGACAAGCGCGAGGCTGTCCTACGTGCCATCAGGGAGCTCGACTACGTGCCGGACACGACCGCGCGGGCGCTGGCGACCCGTCAGCGGGGCGTGGCCGCGCTCGTGATCTCGGGGGAGTCTCCGTCGATCTTCGCGGACCCGTTCTTCGCCAGGGTGATCGTCGGTGCGTCCGCCGCCCTGGAGGTGGCCGACCTGCATCTGATGCTGTGTCTCGCGGCCACCGATCGCAGTCGACGGCGGCTGGAGGAGTTGCTCCGTGCTCGTGGCGTCGACGGCGTCATGCTGATGGCGGTGCGGGAGGACGACCCCGTGCTGCGGATCGCCGGGGAGACGGAGCTCCCCGTGGTCTTCGGCGGGCGCCCGGTGGGTTTCGAGCCGTCGTGGTACGTCGACGTCGACAACGTCGGCGGTGCGCGGCAGGCCACGGAGCACCTGATCGCCCGTGGGCGGAGGCGGGTGGTCATGATCTGCGGGCCCCTGGACGCTCAGGTGAGCCGAGCGCGTCACCGCGGCTACCGAGAGGCCATGATCCTTGCCGGTCTTGAGCCGCTCCCTCCGGAGTGCGGCAACTTCACCCGGCTCAGCGGCGCCGCTGCGATGGCCGAACTGCTGAAGCGCCACCCGGATCTCGACGGGGTCTTCGCCGCGAACGACAACATGGCGGCCGACGCCCTGCGTGCGCTGCGTGGCGCGGGTCGGGCGGTCCCCGGCGATGTCGCGGTGGTGGGCTTCGACGACCTGGACATCGCGGAGATCACCGAACCATCGCTGACCACGGTCCACCAGTCCATCCAGGACCTGGGTCACGAGATGGCGCGGCTGCTCGTCCGGCTCATCGCCGGCGAGGAACCCAGCTCCCTGATCCTGCCCACCCACCTGGTCACGCGCTCCAGCACCTGATCGGCACGGGCTGCCCGGGGAGCGCGGCGGCCCGGTTTCGCCGGCCTCGCCCGGAGACGAGCACTCGATGCGGGCGGCCCGGTTTCGCCGGCGATCGTCATGGAAGCGGGTGCGGTTGGTGTGAGGGGGGTTCAGGACGGGTCGTGGTGTGTCCCTCTCGGTCCTGCGTCGGCGATGATCTGGCGGGCCTCGGCGGGGATGTCGCCGGGGGTGAAGACGACGGTGCCCTCGACGGTGTTGCCGCGTTCGCCGGTGACCAGGCCGGTGATGGCCGGGTTGGTGGCGTGGTTCCGGGTCAGGGTCTGGTCGCCGGTGCGGTTGCCGTTCTGGTTGTTGGCGTGCGCCCACTGGCCCGCGGTGTTGAGGAAGACGTTGCGGGTGGCGGTGAGGTAGGCGTTCCACGGTGGGCGCCGGGCGGGAGCGTGACCCATGGCGGCCACACCGGACGACAGCCACGTGACGGGCGGGGAGGCGACGCGGCTCTTCGTCGACCACCGCGAGTTGCTGTTCTCCGTCGTCTACAACATGCTCGGCAGCGTCGCCGACACCGAGGACGTGCTCCAGGAGACCTGGCTGTCCTGGGCCGGCAAGAACCGCC
>NZ_SMKC01000326.1 GCF_004348315.1 Streptomyces sp. 8K308
GCTCTGGGAGCTGTCGGAACGGCTCACCGACACCCCCTTCCACCTGGCCTGATGCGCCGAGGTCGGCTCGCCGGAAAAAATCTCGAAGAAATCCGCGCGGGGCGTCGAGAATCCCGCGGCCGCTCCGACGTCTCAGGTGAGAGGCGCCCGAGAGGGGCGCCGCGGAGCCCGGCCCGAGCGGCCGACCGAGGAGAGAACGAGCCATGAAGTACCTGGTGATGGTTTACGGCAAGCAGGCCGACTACGACGCCATGAACGGCCAGGCCACCCCTGGCCACCCCGCCTGGAGCCAGGCGGACCTCCGCGCCATGTTCGCCTTCATGGAGTCGCTCAACAACGACCTCGCCGAGTCCGGCGAACTCGTCGAGGGACAGGGCCTGACCGAGCCCAAGCAGGCCATCGTGATCACCGGCGGGCCCGACGGCAAGCCCGTCGTCTCGGACGGCCCCTTCGGTGAGACCAAGGAGGTGCTGGCCGGCTACTGGGTGCTGGACTGCGCCAGCGCCGAGCGCGTGACGGAGATCGCGAAGCGCGTCTACGAGTGCCCGGCGCCCGAGGACTCGATCGTCCCGGACGTCGTCGTCCGGCCGATCGCGGAAGCCCCGGCCGAGGCGTGACCACCACCCCGTCCGAGGACCTGCTGCGCCGCCTCGCGCCGCAGGTCCTCGGGGCGCTCGTCCGCCGCCACGGCCACTTCGACGCCGCCGAGGACGCGGTGCAGGAGGCGCTGCTCGCCGCCGCCCAGCAGTGGCCGGCGCACGGCACCCCCGACAACCCGCGCGGCTGGCTGATCCGCGTCGCCTCCCGCCGGCTGCTCGACGAACTGCGCGCCGAGACCGCCCGCCGCCGCCGGGAGGAGACCGTCGCCGCCCTCACCCCGGCCGACGACCTGCACGCCCCTCCGCCGGGCGAGTTGCGCCACCCGCGCGAGGACGACACGCTGACGCTGCTCGTGCTCTGCTGCCACCCCGCGCTGTCGGCCCCCTCGCAGATCGCGCTGACCCTGCGCGCCGTCGGCGGCCTGACCACCGCCGAGATAGCCCGCGCCTTCCTGGTGCCCGAGTCGACGATGGCCCAACGCATCAGCCGCGCCAAGAAGGCCATCAAACAGGCCGGCGCCCGCTTCGCCGTGCCCAGCGCCCAGGAGCTCCCGGCCCGGCTCGCCCCCGTCCTCCGGGTGCTGTACCTCATCTTCAACGAGGGCCACACCGCCACCTCGGGCCAGGCGCTGCGCCGCGCCGAGCTGGCCACCGAGGCCGTCCGGCTGGCCCGCGCCCTGCACCGGCTGCTGCCGCACGACGGCGAGGTGACGGGCCTGCTCGCGCTGATGCTGCTGACCGACGCCCGCCGCGCCGCACGCACCGGCGCCGGCGGCGAGCTGATCCCGCTGGCCGAGCAGGACCGAACCCGCTGGGACAAACAGGCCGTGGACGAGGGGATCGAGCTGGTCAGCGCCGCGCTCGCCGCCCCGGGACCGCTCGGCCCCTACCAGGTGCAGGCCGCCATCGCCGCCGTGCACGACGAGGCCACCGGACCCGAGGACACCGACTGGCCCCAGATCCTCGCGCTCTACGACGTGCTGGCCGAGCTCGCGCCGAGCCCGGTGACCGAGCTCAACCGCGCCGTCGCCGTCGCCATGGCCCTCGGCCCGCGCGCCGGCCTCGACCGCCTTGACGCGCTCGACGCGGACGGCGCGCTCGCCGACCACCACCGCCTCGACGCGGTGCGCGGCCACCTGCTGGAGATGACCGGCGACCACGACGCCGCCCGCGCCGCCTACCAGCGCGCCGCCGCCGGCACCCTCAGCGTCCCCGAACGCCGCTACCTCCAGCTGAAGGCCGCACCCCTGGCGCCGCCGCCGGCGGACGAGTCGTGACGGGCGCTCACCACGGCGGCGAGCCGCGCCGCGTCACCGCTCGCGCGGCAGCGGCCGGTCCTCGACGCCCACTCGGCGGTCTCCCTGGCGCCTCAGGTCAGGCCGGGCCGCCCTGAAGTCTCCCGGCCTCCCCGGCCTTCGGCAGCGGCGCCGACCGGCGGCGCTCGTCAGCCGAGCACGGATCGCAGAGCGCGGTGATCCACGTCCCGTGCCGCCCGCCACCGAACCTCGGCTGGCCGGGGCGCCCGCACAGCTCGCACGTCTGCTCCGAGTCACGCTCCGCCGCCTCCGTGAGCCGGGCCGCCGCGTCCATCCAGTGCCCGTCGAACTCCCCGTCCGCGTCGAAGCGCTCGGCCACCCATATCCGCAGCCCGCCGAGGCGCCGCTCACACACCTCGATCCGGTAGTCCGGCGCCAGCTCGAGCAGCCGCCGGTGTAACCCCTCCAACAACGCCGCCCAGCCTGGGCCGACGGTGTCGGCCCAGGCTGGCAACTGCCGGTTCTCCCGGAAGGCGGGAACGCTCATACCCCCCATCATCCCCGGAGGCACTGACAATCGACGGCCGTCGGCGCACGCCGCCGCAGGGGAGACGGCTTCGGAGTGCTTCGCGTCATCGAGCCGCCTGAACGCCCAGCCGACCGCGCTTGATGTGCGCGAGCAGCGCGCGGCAGGCGTCGGGCCGCGCGGTCAGGACGGTGTCCGCGTCCTCGCTCTCGCGGAGGAGGACGGTACCGCCGGGGGCTATGCCGGCGAGTTCGAGGCATTCGCCACTGCCGGCACCGCTGCTGAACGATGACTTCTGCCAGTCAGGGGCCGGCATGGGGCGCCTCCTCAAGCACGTAGCGAAGGTGCTGGAGCAGCCGCAGCGAGCTGCCGGGCCCATCGTCCTTCGGGTCGAGCGGGGACAGCGCCACGTTACTCAGTTGCTCGAAGCCGTTGGCGAACTGGGCGATCTGGGTCGGCTCGCTGAGGAACGACGACGTCACCGGGTGCTCCACGTAAACGGTGCGCAACTCCGGGCACGAGGTGTCGAAGATGACGAACGGCGCCGTCGAGGTGGCCGGGTAGGACGGCGCACGGAACGGCAGGAGTTGGATCTCGACATGGGGGAGCCGGGCGATCTCCAGCAGGTGATCCAGTTGGCCGAGCATTACGGCACGCGGCACGAAGTGCATGTGGAATGCCGCCTCATGGACGACGGCGTGGAAGCGCGGTGGTTGGGAGCCGTGAAGTACCTGCTGGCGGTGTTGCCGGAACTCCGCGTAACGCTCGCGCCGGGCCGTCGGGGTGTCCGGTTCGCCGCTCTCGAAGAGCGCCCGCATGTAGGCGGGCGTCTGCAACAGGCCGGGTACGTACACCCACTGGAACGACCGATGCGCTCGCGCCGTCGACTCCAACTCCGCCAGGTCGCAGGCGCGGCTGTCGACCGCGTCCGTGTACTGCGTCCACCAGCCTGGACCGGTCGGTAGAGCCATCTCAACCAGCTCGCTGATAAGCGATTCGCTTGCTAGACCGTAAGCGCTGAGCAGCCGGCGCAGCTTGTCCTCTGAGATCCCGGTCCGGCCTGTTTCGATGTGGCTCATGTGGGCGCGCCCGAGGTCGGCATGGCTGCCTGCCTCCGTAGCCGACATGCCGGTGGACTCGCGCAGTCTACGCAACTCCTCAGCCAGGCGGCGTTGTCGCTGCGTCGGATGCGTTCGTAGTCCCACCGCTTGGGCTCCCTTCGTGCGTGGGCGGAGTCTGCCTGGAGGTGCGCGGCGAAGTCCACTCGATCGGGCGGAAGTGGCTGGCGTCGGTTGAGAATGCTAAACACAGCCGGCTAGCGTGATGCCACGATCTCAACGAACCGAGGAGGAACGGCATGTGCCTCGTTCCTGTCCGGTCCGGGACCGCCGACTTCACGTTGCGGTTCCCGGCTCATCCCAGCTGGGTGCGTACCGCGCGCGACGCGATGCGGACCGCGTTGCGGAGCGCCGTCCCGCTGAACGGCGAACTGATCGAGACTGCCGCGCTGTTGACGTCCGAGGTGGTCAGCAACGCGATCAACGCGTCGCTGTGCTGCCGAACGCCGCCGCCCGTCGACATACACGCCTGCTGGTCGCCGGAGGGGGAGTTGCAGGTACGGGTGTACGACCGGGGGCCGGGGATGCCGCGCCTGCCGGACGCCTCGCCGGCGGTGGACCAGGAGCACGGCCGTGGGCTGTTGCTGCTCAGCAGTTGCGCACGGCGGTGGGAGGTGTGCCGACACGCACCGGGGCCGGGGAAGTCGGTGTGGTTTCAGCTGTAACGGGCGGCTGGTACCACGGACAGCGCGACGTTCGACAGGGCGTCCGCGTTGCGGTAGCCGGCCGGCTGGTGCAGGCGGAGAGACCTGAGGGTTGGAAGTCCTGCCAGGACGGACAGGTCCAGATCGCCGGCACCCACGAGATGCAATGTCTCCAGATGGGGGAACACCCTGTCGATGAGGTCGAGATACAGGGGGGCACCGGGCTCGCACAGGACCCTGAGATGCGTCGTGTGGGGAAACTCCGCCTGGGACGGGACGCTTTCCAGCGCCTCCCGGTGCAGGGTCAACCTCGTCAACGTCCGGTGCTCCGCGACGCGCAGCCAGTCGTTGCCGCTGAGGATCTGGCCCTGGTGCCACAGGGCGAGCTCCGACAGCCTGGGAAACTCGTTCAGCCCGTGCAGTGCGCTCGCGTACTCGACCAGGCTCAGTCGGGTGATGGGTGCCCCCGGCGGCAGTTGGCGCAGTGGGTTCTCGGTCCGCCACAGGCGCACTTCAAGCTCCTTGACCTCGCTGAAGAGCATCAGCCCCGTGGGGTCGTGGTCCGTCCGCAACGCGACGCTCAGACGAGTCAACGGCAGACGCGCCAGGGGCGTGAGGTCGACGGACTCCTGTGACGGGTGGAGGGAGACGGACTCAAGCCCGTTCAGCTGGCTCAACAGGGACAGATCGACCGGTCCAGGGCTGTGATGATTCCGCACCTGGTGAGCCACCCCGGACCGAAGGAACATCGCGGGATCGCCGCCGAACGCCGAAAGGGGGCGGTTCCGGAGATTCGGGTGGCTGAGTTGGTCCTCGTGGTTCACGCTCACCACCAGGTCGGCCGGCAGCAGCGGGAGCACGGTGTCCGCGAACGCGGCGTGGTCGAAGTCGGACCAGGAATTGGCGGCCACGCGCAACGCCGCGGGGTGCCGGCTCGCGCAGAGCCGGGCCAACAGGTCGAGTGCCGCGTTGTCGCCGATCATGGCGGCGGTGAGTGCCACGACGTCGGCTTCCAGGTCGTCGAGGTCGCTCGGAGCGGGCAACAGCTCCAGCACAACGGGGCCGGCCGCTGCGAGAGCCCGAGCCTCCTCCAAACAGCGCGGTGGGATGAGGCCCGCCGCCCGAGCTGTCACCATCTCCTGCACGTCGGGGGCGAGTTGGGTGGCGTGCTCCAGGCAGGCCATGGCCAGCAGGTGGAGCCGGATGCGGTGCTTCCTGACCGTGTCGCCGCGCGTGACCAATCCCTTCAGCAGGCGGGCGCGTTCGGCCGGGCGGCCGTGGGCGACGGACATGCGGATGACGTCTTCCCACTGGTCGAGGTGGGCGTTCTTGATCAGCAGGGGCAAGTCGCGGGCCTCGACGGCCTCGCGGGCGGCCAGGTAGTCCTGGAAGGTGCGGTGGACGAAGATGATCGCGCCCTCGGTCGGCTCCAGCAGGAGGCCCGAGCGGTCGAGAAGGTGGCGCAGGACCGCCTCCGCGTCGCCCCGGGTGGAGACCTGCGGCATCGAGGGGAGTACCTGCCCGATCAGCTCCAGCGCGTCCTCCCGCTCCAACTCCGAGTGGCCGTTGCGGATCAGCCAGTAGGCGAGTCGTTGGAGGAGCAGCGTCTGTGAGGAGGCGTCGAGCCGCAGACCGTGGTCGATCTTGCGTTGCTGGTCGCGGCGTTCGAGCAGCATTTGCAGCGCCGCGTCGTACAATCCCTCGCGCCCGCGCGGGAGATAGCCGTGGCTGGTGCGGTGCAGCGCGCAGATCAGGCCGCACATCAGGGGGTTGGTGGCAAGCCGGCTGAGGTCGGGGCGGCTGCGTATGGCCGTGAGCAGGGCCTGCTCGTCGGACTGGTCGGCCCCAGCCGCCCTGTGCCAGCGCCGCACGAACGCCGTCACGTCCGTGCGGCTCATCGGGGCCAGCGACAGTTCGGTGAAGTCGTCGGCGGCCAGCCAGTCCTCGCGGACGGCGGACGGCCGGGCCGTCACCACGCACACGCTGCCGGGGAACTCCCGCAGTAGCTCCCGGAGCCAGGCGCGGGTGCGGTCGCGTTCCTGCTTGGGGATCTCGTCGATGCCGTCGATGAGCAGCAGACCACGAGCACCGGCCAGGACGCGTTCCACCCAGCCGCGTGGCGGGGTGTGCGGGCAGCGGACCGCGGTGAGGAAGTCGTCCGGCATGGGGAGTTCCTGACCGGCCCGGGTCAGGGTCCGCATGGGGAGGACGAACGGGACCAGGCCGATGAGGTGGGAGAGGCCACTGCTCAGACGGTGTTCGGCGGTGGTGACGGCGAGCCACAGGACGAGAGTGGTCTTTCCCGAGCCGGCGACGCCGCGCAGCAGCACGCGTTGGCGGCCGGAGAGGGCGCGTTCGGCGCGCTGGGGTGGGGCCGGCAACTCGTTGCCGTGAAGGGGCCGCTCGGTGGTTTCCAGGCTCAGGTAGGCATCGTCGAGCGGCCATTCGTCGTCCACGTCGATACCGAAGATGGTCAGCTTGTTGTGCCGGCGGACCAGATACTTCCGGTAGCGCTCCTCGAAGGCGGCGTCCTCGGCGGACTGGGAGGACACGCGCTCCACTAGCAGGTCGAGGGTGTGGATGATCCCTTCCTGCTGGCGGGTCTGCTCGACCAACGTACGGGCCACGAACGTCGATCGCTTGGTGAAGAAGTCCAGGACGTGGAGGCAGGCCAGGGCCAGCACTCGGTCGTAGAAGACGGTCGCGTCGGAGGAGAGCTCGTCGGTGTTCTGGCGGAGCTCGCGGGCGAGCGGCTCCACGCCGAGCCGGACCGCCTGGACGTCGTCCATGTTGAGGTCGCCGAGCGCCCTGAGCGACCTGGCCAGCAGGTCGGCGACCATGATGCGGTCAAGCTCCAGCGGGGTGTCATGTGGCCCCGTCGCCTTCGCCGCGCGCAGCGTCAGCTCGGTGGCCAGCTTCTCCACGTCCCGGTCGGTCAGCGTGCGCTTCTCGCCCCGGAAGGAGACGAGGGACGACAGCCGCACCGGCTTGTCGACGAGGCCGGCGCCCGGGCCGTCCTGCCGGAACAGCCGCTTGACCAGAGGCGCGACGGCGCTCGACGCCAGGCGTAATCCGGTGGTGCCGATGTCCATGCAGGGTCCCCCCCCCGTGGCGAGTGTCAGTCGTGCCGGTCCTGCGCCGCGAGGACGTCGTCGCCGTGGGTGTGTGCCCAGTCGCCCAACGCCTCGATGGCTGGCAGCAGCGTACGGCCCAGCGCCGTCAGTTCGTACTCCACGCGTGGCGGGGCCTCGCGGTAGCGGCGGTGGGTGACGAGGCCGTGGTGTTCGAGGCGGCGCAGGGTCTCGTTGAGGACCTTGGAGCTGATGCCGCCGACGCGGCGGCGCAGGTCGGCCGGGCGGGCGGGGCCGTGTCGCAGGGCCCACAGCACCACCGGGTTCCAGGTGTGGGCGAGGAGGTCGAAGGCCAGCCTGGCCTGGCAGTCCGCGATGAACACCGATCGGTACCTTTCGGATTTTCTACGGTCGTGCTCCCTGTCAGGAAAGCAGAAGGGGATGACCGGTGAGGATCGGAATTCTGGGGGCCGGGAACATGGCCCGGGCGCTGGGCGGCCGGTGGGAGCGGGC
>NZ_SMKC01000327.1 GCF_004348315.1 Streptomyces sp. 8K308
CCCTTTCCGCGCGGAGCGCGGGATGGCGGGTGCGGCGCGCGGCCTGCGCTCCGCGGGGATTTCCCCCACCTATCCGCCCTTTCCGGGCTTCGCACGGGCGGTTGGCGGTCCGCCGCGCGCCGGCTTCGCCTCGCGCGAAACGGGGGCGCAGGGCGGTGGGGGTGCGGGTCCTTCGGACCGGGAGGCCGGCAGGCCGGCCCGGCAGGCGGTTACGGTTTGGTGACCAGGGAGATCGCCTCGTCCACGTCGTCCGTCAGTTGGAAGAGCTCGCCGTCCTTGAAGGACGCCTTGCCCCGGGCGATGACCGTGCCCCGGAGCCAGTCGACCAGGCCCTGCCAGTACTCCGTGCCGAAGAGGACGATCGGGAAGCGCGTCACCTTGCGCGTCTGGACCAGGGTCAGCGCCTCGAAGAGCTCGTCCAGCGTGCCGAGGCCGCCGGGGAGGACCAGGAAGCCCTGGGCGTACTTCACGAACATCGTCTTGCGGACGAAGAAGTAGCGGAAGTTGACCCCGATGTCGACGAACTCGTTGAGCCCCTGTTCGAAGGGCAGCTCGATGCCGAGGCCCACCGAGACGCCGCCCGACTCGCTCGCGCCGCGGTTGGCGGCCTCCATCGCGCCGGGGCCGCCGCCGGTGATCACCGCGAAGCCGGCCTCCGCGAGGCCACGCCCGATGCGGCGGCCGATCTCGTACTCGGGCGAGCCCACCGGCGTGCGGGCGGAGCCGAAGACGCTGACGGCGGGGCCGAGTTCGGCCAGCGCGCCGAAGCCCTCGACGAACTCGGACTGGATCCGCAGCACCCGCCACGGGTCCTGGTGCACCCAGTCGGACGGCCCTCTGGTGTCGAGCAGCCGCTGATCGGCCGTGCCCGGCATCACCTGGTGGCGCCGCCGCACCACGGGGCCGAGGCGCTGCTCCCGGCTCGGGCCTTCCTCGTCCGTCACCTCAGTCACTCCGACTCCTTCCTCTCTCCCACGCCCTCGGTCAGCCACGCGCGCAGCCGCTCCTCGCAGCGCAGGATCATCCGGGCCGGCACCCGCTCGTCCCGCTTGTGGGCCAGGTTGGGATCGCCTGGGCCATAGTTGACCGCGGGAACACCAAGTGCACTGAAACGAGAGACGTCCGTCCAGCCGAACTTGGGTCGCGGTTCGCCGCCCACCGCCGCGATGAACGCCTTGGCCGCCGGGTGCGAGAGGCCGGGCAGCGCTCCCGGCGAGTGGTCCTCGACCACGAACTCCGCGACGCCGCAGTCCGCGAAGACCTCCTCGACGTGCGCGATCGCCGCCCGCTCGTCGAGGTCGGGGGCGTACCGGTAGTTGACCGCGACCACGCACTCGTCGGGGATCACGTTGCCGGCGACGCCGCCCTCGACGCGGACGGCGTTCAACCCCTCGTGGTACTCGAGGCCGTCGATGACGGGCCGGCGCGGCGTGTAGGCGGCGAGCCTGGCGAGCACCGGGGCGGCGGCGTGGATCGCGTTGGTGCCCATCCAGGAGCGCGCCGAGTGCGCGCGCTGGCCCGGCAGCCGCAGCAGCATCCGCAGGGTGCCCTGGCAGCCGCCCTCCACCTCGCCGAGTGACGGTTCGAGCAGCACCGCGAAGTCGCCGGCCAGCCAGTCGGGCCGCTCGGCGGCCAGGTGGCGCAGCCCGTTCCGCTCGGCCTCGACCTCCTCGTTGTCGTAGAAGACGAAGGTGAGGTCGCGGTTGGGGCGCGGCACGGTGGCCGCGATCCGCAGTTGCACGGCCACGCCGGACTTCATGTCGCTGGTGCCGCAGCCCCACAGCACACCGTCGTCGTCGAGGCGGGACGGCACGTTGTCGGCGATGGGCACGGTGTCGATGTGCCCGGCGAGCACGACCCGCTCCGGGTGGTCAAGGTCGGTGCGCGCCACCACGTTGTTGCCGTACCTGTCGACGCGCAGCCAGGGGAGCCGGCGCAGCGCGGCCTCCACCGCGTCGGCGAGCGGCCGCTCGGTGCCGCTGACGGACGGGATGTCGACGAGTCGCGCGGTCAACGCGGCGGCGTCCAGGTCGAGGTCCAGGTCGAGGTCCTGAGGGGGCGGTTCCATGGGGTCACGGTACCCGGACCGGCTAGTCTCTTCGGGTGCCAGAAAGGACGAGCGTCAAGCGCGGTCGCCGCGTCGCCCGCGGCGTGTCCGCCGCCGTGGTCCTGGTGGGGCTCGGCACCTACGTGCTCGTGCACCACGCCGCGGATCAGCAGGGTCCGCCGCACTGCGTGGTGACGGGCGAGGGCGGCGAGTCCTACACGATGGACCCGCGGCAGGCGGCCAACGCGGCGACCATCGCCGCGGTGGCCTCGGCGCGCGGGCTGCCGGAGCGCGCGGTGACGATAGCCCTCGCCACGGCGATGCAGGAGTCGGAGCTGCGCAACATCGACTTCGGGGACCGGGACTCGCTCGGCCTCTTCCAGCAGCGTCCGTCGCAGGGCTGGGGCACCGAGGCCGAGGTGCTTGACCCGGTGTACGCGGCGGGCGCGTTCTACGCGCGTCTGGTCGAGATCCCGGAGTACGAGACGATGCCGCTCACCGAGGCGGCGCAGGAGGTGCAGCGCAGCGCCTTCCCCGACGAGTACGCGAAGCACGAGCCGAACGCTTCGCTGCTGGCCGCGGCGCTGACCGGCCGGGCGGCGGCGGCGCTCAACTGCACCGTGGACTCGGCCGCCGAGGAGCGGGTAGCCGGCAGCCCGGAGGCGGTGCGCGAGTCGCTGGTGCGCGAGTTCGGCGAGGACGTCGAGACGGTCGGCGAGGGCGCGCTGCTGACGGTGGCGGTGCCTGCCTCGGAGGAGACCGGTCGGGGCTGGGAGTTGGCGCACTGGTCGCTGGCCCATTCGGCGGAGCTCGGCATCGAGCGGATCACCTTCGGCGACCGGGTGTGGGAGGCGGCGCGGTCCCGGGACGGCTGGCGGGAGGCGGGCGCCGAGGGCGGCGGGAACGCGGCGGATTCCGGCGCGGAACTGCGACTCGGGCTCACGACCGAGTAACGCCGACAGAAGTAACGCCGGGAGCAGGAACGGCGTTACGTCGAGCGCGTCCCGCACATCCCTTGCCGCAAACGGCGGTTCGGCAATTCACCAGCCGATAATGCGACGCATTACCAATCCTTTACCATCGGGAACCGCAACCTCCACCCGCCCGGGACCGATAGGCACAGCGCCGTAACGGCATCATTCACAGGGCTTTACTCAGGGTGAAGGAGCCTCATGTCGAACCCCCTCAGGAACCGCGTGGCCAAGGCGGCGCTGCTGCTGGCGGCGAGCGCCGCACCCGTCGTCGCCGCGGCCGGCCAGGCCAGCGCGGCTGGGCCGCTGCTCGACCCCAACGTGAACGGTCTGGACGCGCCCCAGCTGCTCTCGCTCGACGAGCAGAGCGTCAACGAAGCGGCCGAGACGCTGGACGGGGCGGCGACGCCGGTGCTGGAGGAGCTCGCGGGACCGGTGGTCGAGGCGGCGATGCCCATGGTGATGCCGGTGGTCCACGACCTGGCCGTGAGCGCCGCCCAGGACGCGGGCCCGCTGCTCCAGGAGGCCGCCCTGACGGTGACCGGCGAGCCGCCGACGACCCAGGAGATCCTCGACGGCGTGCCCACCGTCGACGACAGGATGAACGACATCTCGCTGCTCTGAGACCACGCGGCCGGACGAGGGCCAGGGCCTGTCTTCCGGATCTTCGCGGGCTCGCGACGCCTGGCATCCCGGCTGGCTGCGTTGCCTCACGCCGCGGAGCGGCATATGGACACCGCACGCGAGTACGACCACGTACGAGCTGCGCTGCTGTCGATGTGCGGCTCCGCCGCGTGGGGCGCCTTGCCAGCGAATGGGCACCTCGCAGCGTCAGCTGGGGGAGCTATCCGCCGCTCGCTGATCGACGAAGACCCGAAAGACAGGCCCTAGGACAGCCGGCGCACCGCCTCGGCGACCCGCTCGTCGGTGGCGGTGAACGCCACCCGCACGAACCGCTCCCCCGCCGCCCCGTAGAACTCACCGGGCGCGACCAGGATGCCCTCCTTGCTCAGCTCGGCGACCGTGTCCCAGCACGGCTCGTCCCGCGTGGCCCAGAGGTAGAGCGAGGCCTCGCTGTGCTCGACGCGGAAGCCCCGGCCGGTGAGCGCGTCCCGCAGCGCGGCGCGCCTGGCCGCGTACCTGGCCCGCTGCTCGGCGACGTGCTCGTCGTCGCCGAGGGCGGCCACCATCGCCGCCTGGACCGGCGCGGGCAGCATCATCCCGGCGTGCTTCCTGATGCCGAGCAGCTCGCCGAGTACGGACCGGTCGCCGGCCAGGAACGCGGCGCGGTAGCCGGCCAGGTTGGACCGCTTGGAGAGCGAGTGGACGGCCACGATGCCGGTGCTGTCGCCGCCGCACACGTCCGGGTGGAGCACGGAGACCGGGTCGCTCTCCCAGCCGAGCTCCAGGTAGCACTCGTCGCTGAAGAGCAGCACCCCGTGCTCGCGCGCCCAGGCCACGATGGCCCGCAGCCGCTCGGCGGACAGCACCCGACCCGTCGGGTTGCCCGGCGAGTTGAGCCAGAGCAACCGCAGCCCCGTGGGGTCGAGCCCGGTCGGGTCGCCCTGGTAGGGCACGGGCTCGGCGCGCGCGAGGCGGGCGCCGACCTCGTAGGTCGGGTAGGCCGGCTCCGGGTAGGCGACCCGGTCGCCGGGGCCGAGCCCCAGTTGGGCGGGGAGCGCGGCCACCAGCTCCTTGGAGCCGATCACCGGCAGCACGTTGTGGTGGTCGAGGCCGGCCGCCGCGGTGCGCCGCGTCAGCCAGCCCAGGATCGCCTCGCGCAGCGCGGCGGTGCCCCAGACGGTCGGGTAGCCGGGGCTGTCGGCGGCGCCGGCGAGTGCCTGCCTGATCAGCTCGGGCACCGGGTCGACCGGGGTGCCGACGGACAGGTCGACGATGCCGCCGCCGTGCGCGGCCGCCGTGGCCCGGTACGGTTCGAGCCGGTCCCAGGGGAAGACCGGGAGGCGGGCGGAGACGCGGGACGACGACACGGGGTGGCTCACTCTCTGTCGCTGCGGGCCGGCCGCCGGAGCGGCCGGCCCCCGGGAATGGGCGAGTCCCGCGCGGCCGACGCCGCACGGGACCGGTGACTCACGACAAGGGTTCGAAGGGTCACTCGTCGTGCTGCTGCGGCGGCAGCGCGGCGACCAGCGGGTGGTCACGCTCGATCAGGCCGAGCTTGCTGGCCCCACCGGGGGAACCGAGCTCGTCGAAGAACTCGACGTTGGCCTTGTAGTAGTCCTTCCACTCCTCGGGGACGTCGTCCTCGTAGAAGATGGCCTCAACCGGGCAGACCGGCTCGCAAGCACCGCAGTCGACGCACTCGTCAGGGTGGATGTAGAGGGCGCGCTCCCCCTCGTAGATGCAGTCGACAGGGCATTCCTCGATACATGCCTTGTCCTTCAGGTCGACACAAGGCTCCGCGATGACGTAGGTCACGCTGTCAGTCCTCCTCGGTAGGGGGCGGCGGTCCGCCTGATGGCGCGCGGGAGCGCGGCGTCGTCGGTGCTCAGCCCTAGTATCTCCGGTCAGAACGACAGCGTGACCTTCAGGGGGCTGGCTTGACGGTGGAGTTCACCACGAGCGGACACCTCGTTGTCCGGATTACCCGTGCTGACGTGGGAAAACGCGTGTCGGTGCGGACGTTGACCGGCGCGCGGGAGCAGTCCGCGCGGTTCACGGACACCGTGGGCGTGCTCACCTCGTGGACCGGTGGCGTACTGAGTGTGGCGAGGCGGGACGGCCGGGTGGTGCGGCTCGCCGAGGCCGACCTGGTGGCCGGCAAGGTGGTGCCGCCAACCCCGGCGCGGCGGCGCGGGGTGCCGGCGGCGAGCGCCCGGGAGCTCACGCTGGTGGCCGCGCGCGGCTGGTCGGGGCCGGATGTCGAGGAGGTCGGCGGCTGGCTGGCCCGGGCCTGCGGCGGCTGGACGCGGCGGGCCAACTCGGCCGTGCCACTGGGCGGTTCCCGGCCGGATCTGGACCGGCTCGGCGCCTGGTACGCGGCCCGGGGGCTGCCGCTCGCCTTGCAGGTCACCACGGGTGCGGACGGCTCGGGCGAGCTGCTCGCGTCGGAGTTCGAGGAGCTCGGCTGGGCGGCCGGCGGCCACTCGACGATGCGGGTGGCGGCACTCGCCCCGCTGGCCGACGCGGCCCCGGACGACCGGGTGACGGTGGACCGGGAGCTGACCGACGACTGGCTGGCCGGCTCCCCGCGCGCGGCGGAGGCGCCGGAGGCGGCCAGGTCGGTGCTGGCCGGCGGCCAGCGGCCGCTCTTCGGGGTGGCCAGGGCGGCCGACGGCCGGGTCGCCGGGGTGGGACGCTGCGTGGTCGACGGGCGTTGGGCGGGCTTCGCCGCGATCCGCGTCGACCCGGCCCACCGGCGGGCCGGACTGGCCACGGCGTTGATGCGCGAGCTGGCCCGCGCGGCGCTCGCGGAGGGCGCGAGCGCCGCCTATCTCCAGGTGGAGGTGGACAACGCGCCGGCGCGCAGGCTGTACGACGCGTTGGGCTTCGCCGACCACCACCACTACCACTACCGGACGGCGCCGGACCGGGCATAGGCCCGGCCGGGTCAGGGGCCGACCGCGCCCTCCACGACCGCCTCGCGGCGACCGGGGCCGTCGTCCACCGTGGCCGTCTCGCGCAGCGCCGGGATCAGCGCCGCCGCGGCGTGCTCGGCGGTCATCGGCACCGGGCCGGCGCCGGCGTCGATCATGACGCCGTCGAAGTTCCTCCCGTAGATCTCGGCCAGCGCCTCGGTGTCGATCACGGGCTGGAGAGCGCCCGACTCGCCCGGCTGCATGGAGAGGAAGTCGTCGATCGTCGCGGGGCTCATGGGGAGCGGGTCCGCGTTGCCCGCGATCAGCCAGACCCAGCCCGACATCGCCGGCTCGCCGAACTCGGCGAGCGCCTGCTGGATCTGCTCCTCGCGGACCGTGGGCTCCTGGGGGCTGACGGGCAGTTCGACGACCGGATTGCGGCCGGTGGCGGCCCGCTCGCGGAAGGCGGCCTCGACGGCGTCCGCGGCGGTCTGCACGTCGATGGCGTTGCCCGGCTGGCCGGCGCGGCCGATGGCCTCGCCGTTCTCGAAGACCACGGTGCCCTCGACGGGGCCGGTGCCGCCGGACTCGGAGGCGATGCCCTCGAGCGCCACGGTCAGCTTCTCCCGGTCGATGGCGAACACGGCGTTCTCCGCACGCTCGGCGCCGATCAGCGAGCCGAAGACCGCCACGGGGCTGTAGTCCTGGCCGGAGACGGCCCGCACGGTGCCCTCGGGGTCCACCGCGAGGCCGGCGACGCTCGGCCTGAGCTCGATCTCCTGCTCGCCGACGAGCAGCGTGAGCGGGGTCTCGTTGGCCGCCTCCAGCTGGCTGGTGAGCCTGGCCTGCGCCTCCTGGGAGCTGAGGCCGCCGATGTCGATGCCGAGCACGGTGGTGCCGCGCGGCACGTCCTGCGGGCTCATGAAGAGGCCGACGCCATAGGCGACGACGGCGATGCCGACCACCCCGATGACCAGCAGCCTCACCTTGGAGCGACCCTTGCGCCTGGCCGGCGCGGCGGGCTTGGGCGCGGGCGGCTCGGGCTCGTCGACCGGCTCGGGCTCGGGGGCCGGCGGCCGGGGCGAGCCGGCGGACGGCACCTGCGGGACGGGCCCGGTGTCGGTGATCCTGGGCATCGGCC
>NZ_SMKC01000328.1 GCF_004348315.1 Streptomyces sp. 8K308
ACGTTCTCCACCGTCCACGTCCTCATCAAGCAGATCCGTGACTACATCAACTCCTGGAACGAGACCGCGAAACCGTTCACCTGGACCGCGACCGCCGGCGAGGTCCTCGCAAAGGTCAGACTCGTCGGACCAACGTGAAGAAACTCGTCAATAACAACTCGAAGTGATACGAACGGGATCACGAGACACTAGGCCGTCAGGGTTTGCCGGTCAGCAGGCAGGACGGTGTAGTGCGGCCATGCTATGGAGGGCCCTGACGCCGGTCCGGGGATCAAGAACTGCTGACGTTCGGCGGTCAGCCCGCCCCCTTGTGGGTACCGCGTGCCTCCGGTGATACTCCCGGCCGACGGCCAGCCGTCAGCCCCTACGACACCACGATTTAACCTCGGTGATCGGTGTAGGGTAATGCGGTAGTTGCTCCGCGTCTCCTCGCGAGTTTCACGCAAGTCCGCGAGTTTCACTGTTCCGTAAGTCTCATGCCGTCACCCTTGCGCCGTCGTCTTCTCGTCGTCACGATGGCGGGATGCGAAAGGCGTTGTTGGTGTCCCACCGTCTGGGTGGACTGGACGGTGTGAGCGTTGCGGCCGAGCGTTGGGTGAGCGTCCTCTCCCAACTTGACTTCAGGGTGACTCGCGTCGCAAGTCACTATGTGCGTCAGGAGCCTGATGACCTGTTGATCAGGGGAATGTGGGCCGATCTGCCAGGACATCCTTGTCCGCCGCTGGACATGGCGGCAGCCAGGGAACTGGTGCGCCAGTCCGACCTGGTTGTTCTCGACAACCTCGGGACTCTGCCGTCTGCACCCGACGCCGCGCTGTCCTGGCAGGAGATCCTGCTGCAGGAGGGGGTTCCAACCATTGTCAGGCACCACGATCCCGGATGGCAGATAGTGTCCGGAATGTGGGGCGCTTACGATCCCGCGTCCGGACTTCCGCTCCATCATCCGCGAATGCTGCACGTAACCATCAACGGGATTACCATGCGGGACTTTGCGCAGCGCTACCCGAAGCTGCTGGAAAGCGGTTCCCTGGTGACCGTCTACAACACGGTGGACGGTCAGGAACTCCTGGACGGTGATCGAGCGCGTACGAGAGCGGAACTGAACGTGGCGGACGAGGATCTGCTCGTCCTCCATCCGACGATGCTTGCCAAACGGAAGAACATTCCGGCGGCGGTCGAACTCTGTCGGCGCCTTCAGCGGTTCTATGGGGAGTTGCGCAGGGTCAGATACTGGATCACGCATACCTCGGCCAAATGGGACCAGTCCCTTCCCTCGGAAATCGAGGAGAGCTTTGCGGTCGCCCCCGGGCTTGTCGTGGGGTCGACTCCCAGGCGGAGTGACATGTATGCCGCCGCCGACCTGGTCGTGCTCACCTCCATCTGGGAGGGGTTTGGGCAGCCGGTTCCCGAGGCGATGGTCGCGGGAAAGCCCGTCGCGGCCGGACCGTATCCCGTCCTGGAGGAGTTGGTGGATCGCCATCGCTGGAAGGTGTTGGATCCGCTCGACCCGGAGGCGGTGTTCGAGACCTTGGGGGACGTGGAAAGGCTCCGCGAGATCGTCTCCTGGAACCGCGGCCGTGCCGAGAAGCTGGACACCTCGAATCTCGTTTCCCCCATGAGAACCCTGGTGCGGGCGGCAGAAGACCTGGCGAACGGTCGAACGGGGATTCGCGCTGCGGACTCCGACCTGATGATCTCCGCGACGCGTTCCGTGGGGGAGGAGGGCGGGCCGGCTGATCGGTCGGGATTCTCACGTGTGCCGTGACGTCTCCGCCGCGAGGTGCCCGCCGTCAGAGCGCGAGGCCGGTGGCGGAAGCGCTCGTGGTCCAGGCGCGGGACGCCGAGGAGTTCGCGGATCCCGGCGATCGGCTCGGTGACGGACCATGAGCCGGCCGTGACGGCCGCCTGGCGGATCGACGACGTCGACCGTCCGTCACCCCGTCACCTTCGCTGCTGATGGTGGGATCCCCTGATTCCTCGGGGGAGGGGAGCCGCGGTGCCCCGAACCCGGTGACACCTCGCGGCTCCAGGAGCACGAGGCGCGGCCCCGGAGCGAGGACCGGGGCCGCGCCGCCGCGCAGGCCGGCGCCGCGCCGTGCGAGGTGGGCCTTCCGCCATCACTCAGCTCGTTCGGCCGGACGGCCCTTGCGTCAGCGCCCTTCGAGGAGCGCCCTGAGCGCGCCGGCGAACTGCGCAGGGCGTTCGACGGGCCCGAGATGGCCGCCTGGGAACTCGTTCAACGGGAGCCTGAGCCGGGTGGCGAGGGCCGCGGCGGCCCGGTAGGGGAGCTGGCCCTGGGAGTCGATGCCCGCTACGGGGACCAGTCGTGGGCCCACCGCCCCGAGAGCGGCCAGGTCGACCTCGCCGGTGGTGAACGGGATCAGGACGTGCTCCAGGAACAGCGGCTGGAGCTCGCTGAGCACGGAGAACAGCTCCAGCAGTTCCGGGGTGGGCGGTTCGGGGAGAGTCTCGGCGTAGCCGTCGAGCCAGTCGCCGGGATGGCGCAGCTCCGGGAGGTCGGCGCCGGGTTCCAGGGACGTCATGGTCTCGGCCATGAGCCGAGCCGCTTCGTCCATCCCCCCGGTGCGCGCGGCCGCCCGGACGGCCTCAAGCCCGTTTCGGTGGCGTTCGGCGTCCGGCAGCAGGCCGAGCACCGGGGGCTCGTGGACGACCGCGAGGCGGAGGCGGTCGGGGTGACGGGCCAGCAGTTCGAGGGTGGTGATGGCGCTGGCGCTGAAGGCGAACACGGTCGGCGGCTCGTCGAAGAGCGCCTCGATCAGGCCGAGGGTGTCCTCTGCGTAGACCTTCGGGTGCTGGTCGCCGTGCTCGGTGCCCGGTCGCGCCGAGACCAGGCGGCTGGACATGGCGACGACGCGGTAGTGGTCGGCCAGGTGCGCGGCGACCCCGTCGAGGACGCCGGCGTGCCCGGCGCCGCCGGGCAGGAGCAGCAGCGGGGGGCCATCGCCGCGGTCACGGTAGGCGATGGGAGTGCCGTCGAGGGCGAGCGTTCCGGTGCGGATGGGTCTCTCCTGTCGAGGTTCTAGATCTTCGACCAGTTGGCCAGGGTGTGGTGGAGCGTGTCGACCGCCCGCCGCCATGAGGCGTCGACACCGCGGTCGGCGGTGAAGCCGTTGGTGGCCTCCAGGTCGCTGAAGCCGTGCAAGGTGCTGCGCAGCAACCGGACCGCGTCGGTGGCGTCGGGTTCTGAGAGGTCGTAGCCACGCAGCAGCGCGTAGCAGACCTCGACGATGCGCGCCACGCCCGTCGACGCGGTGAGGGCCTCGGGCGACACCGGGTACCGGGTGGCCGCGTAGCGGCCCGGATGCCCGGTCGCCAGGGCCCGGTAGGTGTCGGCGAAGGCGATCAAGGCGTCGTAACGGGCACGCCCCGCCACGGCCGCGCCCAGTGCGTCGGCCCACTCGGTGAGCGCGAGCAGCGCCACGCGCTCCCGTAGGTTGGCCAGGCCCCTGATGTGCGTGTAGAGGCTGGCGTCGCGGACGCCGAGGCGCTTCGCGAGCGCCGAGAGTGTCAGCTTCTCGAAGCCGATCTCATCGGCGAGGTCGGCGGCGGCGGACACCAGGGCGTCCGGAGTAATCCTCTCACGGGGCATAGGCTTTTCCTAACCTCCCTAGGGCCGACCCTAATATACACAGGAAGAGGAGGGTGCCCATCGCCGGTGCCGCGCTGCCGCGACGGCGAGGTGGAGTGCGGCGCTGATCACCGTGATGCAGCGGCAAGAAAGCGCAGAACGTGGGGCAGGACGTCGGCGGACCGCACCCAGCCGGCGCGGTGATCGGCATCGGGCACGGAGAAGAAGGTGGCCCCGGTGCGTAGCGCGACCCCGCGCATCGGCTCGTGCCAGGGGTCGGCTGTGCCGCAGTACATCAGCAACGGGACACCGGTGGACGCCAGACCGGCGTCCAGACCCCGGTCGCGGGAGAACGCCTCGTAGTTGGCGCGCAGTGCTGCGGGATCAGCGGCGTCGATGACGGCGGCCTGGGCGGGATCTGCGTAGGCACCCTGGCGCAGCAGGTCGAACGCGTCGGTGTCGGCAGGCAGTCCGAGTCGCCGCAGGCTGTGCTTGAGCGCGGAGGCGAAGCCGTCCACGGGGTCCCAGGAGCCGGCGACGACCCGGGTGCACCGCCCTGGCGCGTGCAGCGCCATGCCGAGGGCGGTCAACGCTCCCATCGAGTAGCCCCAGATGGTGGCTTGGTGAGCGCCGAGGTCGTCGAGGACGGCGGTGACGTACTCGACTCGGCGCTCCAGGGCGTAGGCGGCGGAATCACGTGGTCCGTCGCTGGCGCCGAGGCCGAGCGGATCGAGGGCCACCACCGTGTGGTCGGCGGCCAGAGCCGCGGTGTACCCGGTGTCGCTCCAGCTCGCACCGGTTTGGAACATCCCCGGATGCAGAACCAGCACCGGCCCATCCCCGGACACCTCGTAGCAGATCTTGAATCCGTTGCTGTGCGCTGTCGGCACCTTCGCTCCTGATGTGCTGCATGGTCGGACCTCCCTGGAGCACGCCCGTACGGCCGTCACCAGGAACGTTACGACTTGTAACGGGCGTCATCGTGCAGCATGCTCGGACCTCCGCGGAAGGAGGCACTTTTATGTCGCAACGGAACACCGCGATAACAGACCAGGTCACACCACCACCCTCGGCGGGCGCGCCGGAGATCCCCGACTGCCCGCTGCGTGAGGTACTCGCCCTGATCGGCGACAAGTGGAGCGCTCAGGTGCTGGTCGTGCTCGGCGACGGTCCGCACCGGTTCACCGAACTGGAACGTGCCATCGAGGGCATCAGCCGCCGGATGCTGACGCTCAGCCTGCGCAACCTGGAACGGAACGGGCTGATCACCCGCACCGTCCACCCCGACGCGCCACCGCGCGTGGAGTACGCCACCACCCCCTTGATCGACGAGATCCGCGAACCGCTGGAGGCGCTGGCGGCGTGGGCCGACCAGAACAGACCGGCCATCGCTGCCGCCCGCCACGCCTACGACAACCGCCACTGAGCGCGGCGTGGCCGAGAGGGGAAGAGCCGGCGAGCGCCTGAAGCTGGAGGGTGACGTGTGGGCGGCCGCGACGGTTTCCGGGTATGCCTCGCGATGCGGATCGGTGGCCGCCGTCGTACGGGTGGGCGCGGCAGAGAAAGGGTGATCGGGTGTGGAAGAGGACGAACGGCTCCGCCACGCTTCGTCGTTCGGCGCGGCGGCGACCGCGTACGCCGAGCACCGCCCGGACTACGCGCGGGCCGCGGTGCGCTGGGCGCTCGAGCTCGCACCTGGCCTGCGGGTGCTCGACCTCGGTGCCGGAACCGGCAAGCTCACCGCCACGCTGGTCGCGGCGGGCGCCGACGTCACGGCGGTCGAGCCCGACCCGGCGATGCTGACCGAGCTGCGCCGGGCGCTGCCGGACATCCGTGCACTGCCGGGTAGCGCCGAGGCGATTCCGCTGCCGGACGGGTCCGTCGACGCTGTGGTGGCGGGCAACGCCATGCACTGGTTCGACATGGCCGTCGCGGGCCCCGAGATCGCCAGGGTTCTGGTACCCGGCGGCATCCTGGCCGGCCTGTGGAACGTCATGGACGACCGGATCGGCTGGGTCGCCGGGCTGGCACGAGTCAGCGAGAGCGCGGCGATCGGCCCGCGTGACACGCCCGCCGGCTGGCGTGCCGAGACGGCCGGCGCGCACCTTCCCAAGACCGGCGTGGCCGCCCGTTTCGGCTACCCGGAGCAGGCCGAGTTCCCGCACGGCCAGCACCGCACCGCCGACTCCCTCGTGGCGACACTCGCCACGAGGGCGGGGATGCTGGTCATGCCGGAACAGGAACGCGAGGCCAGGCTCGGCCGGATCCGCGCCTTCCTGGCGAGCAGACCGGAGACCGCGCACGGCGAGTTCACCCTCCCGATGCTGACCGGTGTGCTGCGGCTCCGGCAGTTGTAGAAGACACCACCAGCACCGCCCGACGGGCTGGCCGAGGCGATCGCCCCTGTCACGACCGCACGGAGGAGGGCTGGCACCGGACGACGAGCCCCGATCCGGCGGCTCCCTTCCCGTCGGGCGTCACCCGTCATGCGTAACGCCTGGTCAGCAAAACCGGTTGCCGGCCCATGAGGCGGACAACTACCGTCCTGCCACGGCGGTTCGAGCACGGAAGGACGATGCCTGTGCCCGCGCCCCGCTGACGGGTCGCTGCGCTACCGCTCCGGACGGCCTGTCCGTCATCGGCGGCCGAAGTGGTCCTCCTCACGGCATTCCCCTTCAGACCAGTGAGAAGGACCTTCCGTGCTCTCCTTCGCATCCCGCGCGAACGCCTACCTACGCGCCGCTGCCGGTGTCCGCGCCGTTCGCACCGGACCGTTCACCGTCCGCATGAACGCTCACGACGCCGGCCTCTTCTTCAGCTACGCCATCCCCGACGACGGAGCCGAACCGACAAGCGACCAGGTCCGGCGGCTCATCGAGACCGACGCACAACTCCGCGAGGTCGCCGAGGCCCAGGGCGAGGCCTACGAGCAGCCGGTCACCACCGAGCACGACGTCGCCCGGCTGCGAGCCGTGCTGGACCGCGGCGGCCTGGTCGCGCTGGCCCTCCGCGCCGGATACCGGCGAGTCTCGGAGGTCCTGCACATCTCGCTGCGGTGAGCACCAGGCCGCCCCTGAGATCCCGGGCCGCGCGATGACGTCGTCGCGCCCCGAAACCAGGCGGCGCGTCGCGGGCCGACGGGTGGGCGCTCGCCTGATCAGCGGCGGGCACCACGGTCTGCCGGTCCGCGGCGGTCAGGGGGCGAAGGTGGAGACCACGAAGTGGACGCGCCGGTTCCGCGTACGCTGCACCTCGCTGCTTGGCACCACGTGCACGAGATCGGCCGCGCCGCAGGGCTTGGTGAAGATGTCGAACCGCTGCGCGTCCCTCACACTCGCCGGAGGGGTCACCCCGGCTGCGGTGAGTGCGGCGGTGATCTGGTCGAAGACCCAGACGCCAGCGTTGCTGGCCCGCTTGTCGCTCGCGTCGAGCTCTTGCGCGCGACGCTGCTCCGCGCTGAGTCCCGCGGTGTCGACCCGGTCGGAGTGCCCCAGGATGGTGATCTGGCAGAACTGGTTGTTCGACGGGAAGTGCTCGGCGTTCACCGCTGGCTCGATCACCACCTCTCGGATGATGTTTTTCGCGTTCGCGGACAGCCGGCCGAACAACTGTGAGAAGGCGACCTCCTGCGCGACGAATCCGTCGATCGGGAGATCACTCAGTGTCTTGGCCATAGCGAGACTTTCCTGGTCGGGCGGTGTCGTCGAACGGCGCCCTCGCTGGGGGGCGCCGCGATGGCAGCATCATCCCCTCGGCCGCCGAGGCGTCGACGGCACCACGCCGGGACACCGCGACCGGGCCCGGCGCGCGCTCCCGCCGCGGGCCAGGAACCGCATGGGCCGGGTGGCTTCGGGCCTCGACCGCGGTGCTGATCGCGGTCGCCGCGCGGGCCGGGGCGCGGGCTTAGGCAAGTGACTGGGGCGGCCCTCTGTCGGCTAGATGAATGAGTCCAAGGGGTGGCCTGCGGGCATGATGCGAGGGTGTCCAATGTCGGCGTGTGAAGACAGATGTGGACACCCTCGCGACAGCACTCTATGCCCGTATCGATGATGGGTTGAAGGCTTCGCCATGGTTGGCTCCGGCA
>NZ_SMKC01000329.1 GCF_004348315.1 Streptomyces sp. 8K308
CCCTCTCAGCGTGGTTCCTCCGGAGGTAACCTCCCGACGCGCCCGGCCTTCCGGTCCGAAGGGCCGGTCCTTCGTGCCCGGCCACGCGCTGGCTCCCCGACCGCTGCGCGGCCCGGGCTGCGGCGAGCGGCGGCGCGCCGTGCGCGGCCGGCCTGCCGGCCTTCCGGTCCGAAGGGCCGGTCCTTCGTGCCCGGCCACGCGCTGGCTCCCCGACCGCTGCGCGGCCCGGGCTGCGGCGAGCGGCGGCGCGCCGTGCGCGGCCGGCAGGCCGACCTGGTAGGGCGGACACTCGGGTTGCCGGGTTTAGTCCCTGTCCTGCCGGTCTTGCCGGGCCCGCGACGCCATACACGGCACCTCGCTGCGTTACCGAATCGCGCGAGTACGGCCAAGTATGAGCTGTGATCCGGCGCCTTGCGATGCACCGCGTCTGACGCCGCGGGCTGATCCGACAAGATCGACAGGACAGGACCTAGGCGTCGGGGGTGCCGGTCCTTCGGACTGGTAGGCCGGCAGGCCGGTCCGGTTCCCAGGTGAGGAGGCGGACCTTGGCGACCGTGCGGACGTGGCGGCGCATCGCCGCGGCGGCCGCCTTCGGGTGGGCGGACTCGATCGCTTCGAGGATCGCCCGGTGCTGGGCCAACGAGCGTGCGGGGCGGCCCGGTTGACGTAGGGACTCGGTGCGGCTCTCCGCGATCTGCTCCGCGATGGACCGCATGAACTCGGCCAGCAGCCCGCTGTGCGCCGCCGCCGTGACCGCCTCGTGGAAGCGGCGGTCGCCCTCCACGCCGTCCCCGCCGGCGCCGATCTCCTCGGACATGTGGTCGAGCGCCGCCCGCAGCGCCGCCAGGTCCTCGGCCGTGCGCCGCTCGGCGGCCAGCTCGGCCAGCTTGGTCTCCAGCGCCTCCCGCGCCTCGAGCACGTCCGGCAGCCGGCGCCGCCGCTCGACGAGGCGCTCCACCGGCTCGGCGTCCAGGCTGTCGCGCCGCAGGTAGGTGCCGCCGCCGTGTCTGACCTCGACCAGGCCCTGCACCTCGAGCACGACGATCGCCTGCTTGACCGACGCCCGGCTCACCCCGAGGCGCTGCGCGAGGTCGCGCTCAGCCGGCAGCCGGTCGCCGGCCCGCAGGCCGGCCTCGCCGACGTAGCTCCGCAGCCGGTCGACGACCTGCTCGTACAGACGCGGCCTCGACATCGGCCGTAGTGCCTCGGACATCGCTGCCCCTCCCACCTGCTGCTCGCAGGGTAGCGCACCGCCGAGAGGAGCCGAGAGGACGAGTGGCTGAACCAATTTCGCCAGGGGCCTTGACGGTGCATTCCGGCCGCTCCACTGTGGTTCAGCCACTCGGCCAATGGCGGCCGCAGCTGAAGGGGAGGAGCCCCCGTTGTCCCCCGAACTCATCTCCATCCTCGTCCTGGTGGTGGTCTTCGTGATCGCCACCACCCGCTCGATCAACATGGGCGTGCTCTCCTTCGCCGCCGCCTTCGGCGTCGGGGAACTGGTCGCCGACCTCGACTCGGACGGCATCTTCGCCGGGTTCCCGGGCGACCTGTTCGTGGTGCTGGTCGGCGTGACCTACCTGTTCGCCATCGCCCGCGCCAACGGCACCACGGACTGGGTGGTGCACGCCGCGATCCGCCTCGTCCGCGGCCGGATATCGCTGATCCCCTGGGTGATGTTCGCGATCACCGCGATCCTCACCGGCATCGGCGCGCTCTCCCCGGCCGCCGTCGCGATCGTCGCGCCCATCGCGCTCAGCTTCGCCGCCCGCTACGGCATCAGCCCGCTGCTGATGGGCGCCATGGTGGTGCACGGCGCCCAGGGCGGCGGCTTCTCGCCGATCAGCATCTACGGCACCATCGTCAACGGCATCGTCGACCGCGAGGGGCTGCCCGGCAGCGAACTCGGCCTGTTCTTCGCCAGCCTGGTCGTGAACGTCCTCATCGCCGGCGTCGTCTTCGTCCTCTTCGGCGGCCTGAAACTCACCGGCGCGGCCACGGCCGACGACGAGCGCGACCGGGAGGCCGCCCGCCTCGACCCGGCCAAGGCGGCCACCCTGCTCGCGCTGGTGGCCCTGGTCGTCGCCGTGCTGGTCTTCGAACTCGACGCCGGCCTCTCCGCGATCACCCTCGCCGTGCTGCTCAACGTGGCCTGGCCGGCGGTCGGCCGGCAGGCCGTGACCCAGATCGCCTGGCCCACCGTGCTGCTGATCTGCGGCGTGCTCACCTACGTCGGTGTGCTGGAGGCGATGGGCACCATCGAGTACGCCGGCAACGCGGTCAGCGACATCGGCGTCCCGCTGCTCGCCGCCGTGCTGATCTGCTACATCGGCGCCATCGTCTCGGCCTTCGCCTCGTCCGTCGGCATCATGGGCGCGCTGATCCCGCTGGCCGTGCCGTTCCTGCTACAGGGCGAGATCGGGGCGGTCGGCATGATCGCCGCGCTCGCCGTCTCGGCCACCGTGGTGGACGTCAGCCCCTTCTCCACCAACGGCGCGCTGGTGCTCGCCGCCGCGCCCGACGTCGACCGCGACCGCTTCTTCCGCCAGCTGATGGTCTACGGCGGCGTCATCGTGGCCGCCGTGCCGCCCGCCGTCTGGCTGGCCCTCGTCGCGACCCCCGAACTCGTCTGACAACCCCGGAGAACCGGAGAAGGAGCCACCGCATGCCGCCGCTGTTCCCCGCCCTGGCCGCCGGCCCCGACCGCCCGGCGCTGCGCTTCGGCACGGGCCCCGACCTCACCTACGCCCGCCTCGCCGGCGCCGCCGGCGCGCTGGCCGCCGAGCTCGCGGGGCGGCGGCGGACCGCCGTCTGGGCCACGCCGACCGCCGAGACCGCGGTGGGCGTGGTCGCGGCGCTGCTCGCCGGCGTCGAGGCCGTGCCGCTCAACCCAAGGAGCGGCGAGCGCGAGCTGGCGCACATCGTCGCCGACTGCGCGCCGGAGCTCGTGCTGGCCGCGCCCGACGTCGAGCTACCGGCGCCGCTCGCCGCGTTGCCGCACCGCGCCGTCCACCTGACGGCGCCGCCCGTGGCGCCGCCGGCCGAGCCGACCGACGACGAGGCGCCCGCGCTGATCGTCTACACCTCGGGCACCACGGGACCGCCCAAGGGCGCCGTGTTGCCGCGCCGCGCGGTGGCCGCCACCCTGGACGGCCTCGCCGAAGCCTGGCGCTGGACCGAGGCCGACGTGTTGGTGCACGCCCTGCCGCTGTTCCACGTGCACGGCCTGATCCTCGGCGTGCTCGGCCCGCTGCGCCGTGGCGGCGCCCTGCGGCACCTCGGCCGCTTCACCACCGACGGCGTGGCGCGTGAGCTGGCGGCCGGCGGCACCGTGCTGTTCGGGGTGCCGACCATGTACCACCGGATCGCGGAGGCCTTGGCGGCCGGCGACGAGCCGCTGGCCAAGGCGCTGGCCGGGGCGCGGCTGCTGGTCTCGGGCTCCGCGGCGCTGCCGCTGCCCGACCACCGGCGGATCGAGGCGGCCGCCGGCCGGCCGGTGATCGAGCGCTACGGCATGACCGAGACGCTGATCACCACGGCCGTGCCGGTCGGTGGGCCGCCGCGCACCGGCACGGTCGGCCTGCCGCTGCGCGGCATGGAGCTGCGGCTCGTGGACGAGTCGGGCGCCGAGCTCGGCGCGTGGGACGGCGAGACCGTCGGCGAGATCCAGCTACGCGGGCCGAGCCTGTTCACCGGCTATCTGGGCAGGCCCGACGCCACGGCCGCCGCGTTCGCGCCCGGCGGCTGGTTCCGCACCGGCGACCTGGCGGCCAGGGAGCCGGACGGCGCGGTGCGGATCGTGGGCCGGCGGGCCACCGACCTGATCAAGAGCGGCGGCTACAAGATCGGTGCCGGCGAGGTCGAGAACGCGCTCCTCGACCACCCGGGGGTGCGGGAGGCGGCCGTCACCGGCGAGCCGGACCCCGACCTCGGGGAGCGGATCGTCGCCTGGGTGGTGCCGGTCGACCCGGCGGCCCCGCCGGCCGCCGACGCGCTCGCCGAGCACGTGGCACGCGAACTGTCCCCGCACAAACGACCGCGTACCGTGCGGTTCATGGACAGCCTGCCGCGCAACGAGATGGGCAAGATCATGAAGCGCGCCCTCGGGTCCCATGAGTGAGCGGCTGACGGCCAGGGCCGCGCTGGCGGCCGTCGCGGACACCTTCGACGAACTGCCCGAGCCGGAAGGGCCGCCGGCGCCGCCCGATGGACCGCTCGGCTGGCCCGGCTACGACGAGGCCAGGGCGCGGGCGACCGCCGCCACCGGCGAGACCGAGTCGGTGGTCTGCGGGATCGCCAGGATCGGCGGCCGGGAGGCGGTGGCCGTCTCCTTCGAGTTCGGCTTCCTCGGCGGCTCGCTCGGCCAACGCACCGGCGACCGGCTCGCGGCCGCGCACGCGGCGGCCAGGGGACGGCGGTTGCCGGTCGTCTCGTTGATCGCCACCGGCGGCAGCCGGATGCAGGAGGGCATGCGGGCGCTGTCCCAACTCCAGCGGGTGGCCCACGAGTCGGCGCTCACCAGGGCGGCCGGGCTGCCGCAGCTCGCGGTGGCGAGGGACCCGACCACGGGCGGCGGCTGGGCGACGCTCGGCGCCGGCGCCGACGTCATCCTCGGGCTGCCAGGCGCGCAGATCGGCTTCGCCGGTTCCCGGGTGCGGCCGGCGGGCGCCGACCCGGCGGCGTACACGGCCGAGGCGCAGCTGGCCGCCGGCCACCTCGACGCGATCGTCGAACCCGAGGAACTAGCCGCCACGCTCGGCCGCTACCTGACCCTTCTCACCTCTCCCTCGGCGGAGCCGGCCGATCCCCCCGCGGCGCTCGGCGCCGGCGCACCGCCCGAGACCGGCTGGGCAGCCGTCCTGGGCGCGCGCGCTGCGACGCGCCCGCGCGCGCCGCAGTACCTGGACGCGTACTTCGAGACGCGCGCCCCCATCAGCGGGGACCGCTGCGGCGGCGTGGACGCCGGCCTGCTGGCCGGCTTCGGCCGCCGGGCCGGCCGGACCATCGCCTACGCGGCCCAGTGCGGCACGAGGACCACGCCGGCCGGTTACCGCACCGCGGCCCGCCTGGTCCGCTTGGCCGGCCGGCTCGGCATCCCCGTCCTGACCCTGATCGACACGCCGGGCGCGGCCAACGACGCGGCGGCCGAACGGGCCGGCGCCGGCCCGGCCATCGCCGACCTCTTCGCGGCCGTGGCGACCTCCCCGGTGCCGGTGACCTCTTTGCTGATCGGCGAGGGCGGCTCCGGCGGAGCGTTGGCGCTGGCCGCGCCGGGCAACACGTGGGCCACGCCCGACAGCTACTTCGCCGTCATCAACCCCGAGTCGGCGGCCGCCATCCTCAAACGCGGTCCGGCCGCCGCCGAACCCACCGCGAACGAACTCCGCCTCCGCCCCCAGGACCTCATCACCCTCGGTGTGCTCCGCGGCATCACGTGACATGCGGGGCGGCTGCGCCGCGCCCTTGGCGTCCCGGCCCGGCCCGGCCCGACCGCGGGCGCGGCACGTATGAGCCGGTGTGGCGCTGGCGCTGCCCAGTTGGGTGTCGCGGGCACGCTGCGTTCTGCTCGCGGAGTGGGCTCGGGTGCCCCGCGCCGCGCTGCGGCTGTTCCGCGTGGCGGGCGTGGGCGCCGTCGCTGGCGGGTGGCTGAGCGCCACGAGCGCATCGCGCCGTCGCGCGGCTCGGCGAGGCGGGCTTCCCACGCGGCGCCGGTGGTGCCGGGCTGGGTGTTCGCGGGCGCGCCGCGGTTGGCTCGCGGGAAGGGTGCGTGCGGCTGCGCGCCGCGCTTTCCGCGCGGCGCCGGGGCCGGTCCAGGGCGCGCCGTGATCGCGGTCCGCGGCGTCGTGCTGGCGGGCGTGCGCGCCGCAGGCGCTGCGCGCCGCGCCGCGGCCGTCCGGCGCGCGGCGTTGGGGCCGGTCCGGTGGTGCTGCGGGCGGCGTGCGGCCGACCCGCTGTGGCCGGCAGGCACCCACCAGGCGGCAGTTCCGCGTGCCCTGCGACCGGCGACGCCGCGGCTGAGCGCCGCAGGCATGTCGCGGGCGGGTCCGCGCCTGGGCGGGTCGCCGTGTGGCTGAGCGCGCCGCAGGCGCGTCGCCCCGGGCCCGTCCCGCTCGGTACGGGGATGAGCCCGGGGCACCGCGCATGTCGCGTTGGCCGTCCGGCGCGCAGCGCCGGTGCGGCGCAACGCCGCGGCTTGGCGCCGCAGGCGGGTCGCTTGGCCCCGCCGGCGAGGCGCCGGCACCGGAACCCCTCACCGGTGCCGGACGCCCCACCAGGCCCTGTGGGCCGGTGTGGCAATCAGACCATGGCTTGTGAATCCAGTCAACAGGCGAATCGTCGGTCGGTCTGGCGCAACGAAAAACTCGATGTGGACCCCGAGCCTCGGTAAGGTCAGGGAAACGGCAGGGGACCGATGGGAGGCCGACAGGTGGGGGAGAACAACGAGGTCACCGCCGCGGGGATCGCGAGACTGGCCGGCGTCGGGCGCGCCGCCGTGAGCAACTGGCGGCGCCGGTACGAGGACTTCCCGCGCCCGGTCGGCGGCAGCGAGAGCAGTCCCACCTTCTCGCTCCGCGAGGTCGAGCGCTGGCTGCGCGACCAGGGGAAGCTCGCCGAGGTCCCGGTCAGGGAGCGGCTGTGGCAGCTCGTCGAGTCGGACCGGGAGGGCCCGGCCGACGCGCTCGGCCGGGCCGGCGAGCAGCTGCTGGCGCGCGGCGCGACCGCCCCGTCCGAGGGCGAGCCGTTCGCCACCGCCACCGCCACGCTCGCCGCCGAGCTCGGCCCGGCAGGCGCCTACGAGTTCCTGCTCGGCCGCCACCTCGACGCCGCCGCCCGCCAACTCACTCTCACCCCGCCCGAGACCGCCGCCCTGATGGCGGCCATCGCCGGCCCGGCGGACTCCGTGCTCGACCCGGCCTGCGGCCCCTGCACCCTGCTGGCCGCAGCCCGCGCCCACGCCGACGGCAGCTGGCCCGTCGAGCTCTACGGCCAGGAGACCGACCACGCGCTCGCCCGCCTCGGCGGCCTGCGCCTCGCCCTGCGCGGCACCGCCACCGTCCACATCAGGGCCGGCGACAGCCTGCTCGCCGACGCCTTCCCCCGGCTCTCCGTCGACGCCGTGCTGTGCCACCCGCCGTTCAACGAGCGCCACTGGGGCCACGACGAGCTCACCTACGACCCCCGCTGGGAGTACGGCCTGCCGGCCCGCGCCGAGTCCGAGCTCGCCTGGGTGCAGCACGCCCTGGCCAAGCTCAGGCCCGGCGGCACCGCCGTGCTGCTGATGCCGCCCGCCGCCGCCTCGCGCCGCACCGGGCGGCGGGTCCGCGCGACCCTGCTGCGCCGCGGCGCGCTCCGCGCCGTGATCGCGCTGCCGGCCGGCGCGGCCCCGCCGCACGCCCTGCCGCTCCACCTGTGGGTGCTGCGCAGGCCAGGCGCCGAGCCCGGCGCCGTCCAGAACCCGCGGCTGCTCGTCGTCGACACCGCCACCGCGCACCGCGCCCAGGGCCGCGCGGGACTGGACTGGCCGGCGCTGCGTCACACCGTCCTCGACGCCTGGCACGACTTCGACCGCTCGGGCGACCTCCCCGAGCGCCCCGGCGTGCACCGCGCGCTGCCCGTCATCGACCTGCTGGACGACGAGGTCGACCTGGCCCCCGCCCGCCACCTGCC
>NZ_SMKC01000032.1 GCF_004348315.1 Streptomyces sp. 8K308
GGGTGAGGGACCGGACTCAGCCGGCCGCCGGCTCGCCGCCCATCAGCCGGGTGAAGGCGGTCGGGTCGGCGTCGAAGCCGCGCAGCCGCGAGTGGAACGACCAGGCGCCGAGCGCGTCCCTGGTGAACTCGGCGACGGTGGCGGCGGTGGAGCCCGCGACGGCCGCGAAGTCGCTCTCCGCCAGCGTCGTGTAGCCCTCGCGGGCCCGGTAGCCGGCGCCCGAGAGGCCGCCGAAGGTGATCCGGCCGCTTCGCTGCTGGATGGCCACGCCCACCACCACCCGGACGAACTCGGGCGCCAGCCGGTCCAGTTCCAGGACGATCACCTCGTCGTAGCCGAAGCCCTGGCCGGTGCGGCTGTCCCGGCTGAGGGTGATGGTGCCGTCGGGGGAGCGGCTGTCGAAGTGCACCAGATAGGCCGGCTCGCCGTGGGGGTCGTTCGCCCGGTAGGTCGCGCCGATGAGGTCGACGTCGAGCGCCGGGGCGCCCAGCGGGGCAGGATCCCACCTGACCGCCACCTCGACCTTGCGGATGCCCTTGCTGGCGCCGCCGCTCGTACCGCCCACGGAAACTCCCCTCCGAACCTTCAGTGACCTGGGGTCTCACGTCCACGCCGAACTGTGGGAACGCGCAGTCCGGTTGTCCATACTGTCACGCTCGGCCCCGCCGCCGCCCGTAACGCGGAAGTTTCCCGCACGACCCGGTGCAGAAATAGCCTGTGACAGTACAATGTCACCCGCTACATGCCGCCGAGGCGGCCCCTCCACTCCTTCAGACGGGAGCCCCATGCCCGTTTCCGCCCGTCCCAACCCGCCCGCTCCAGCGGTGCTCGCGACCACGCCCGCCGGCCGGCCGCTCGGCACCGGCGAGGCCGAGCTCACCGGCGGCCTCCTCGCCGCGTGGCAGCGCCGTAACGCCGAGGCCACGCTGCCGCACGCCGTCCGCGAGATCACCCGGGCCGGCAACCTCACCAACCTGAGCCGCGCGGCGGGCGAGGCGGCCGAGGACGAGCCCTACCACGGTCGTTACCCATTCCTCGACACTGACGTGTACAAGACGATCGAGGGCCTTGTCTACGAGTTGGCCAGGGGCACCGCCGACGCCGAGAGCGAGGCGTTCTACGCCGAGAGCGTCCGGCTGATCGAGCGCGCCCAGGCCGGGGACGGCTACCTCGGCAGCTACTTCCAGGGGCCGAACCCGGCCAAGACCCCCTGGTCCGACCTCGCCTGGGGGCACGAGCTGTACAACCTCGGCCACCTCATACAGGCCGCCGTCGCCGCCGCCCGCCAGCTCGACGACCACCGACTGCTGCGCGTCGCCCGCCGCTTCGCCGACCTCGTCGTCCGGCGCTATGGGGACGAGGGCGACCCCGGCTACTGCGGCCACCCCGAGGTCGAGATGGCCCTGGTCGAACTCCACCGGGAGACCGGCGAGCCCGCCTACCTGCGCCAGGCCCAGCTCTTCGTCGACCGCCGCGGCTCGGGCCGGCTGAAGCACACCATCTTCCCGCCCTCCTACTTCCAGGACGACCTCCCGCTGCGCGAACTGCCGTCCGCCACCGGCCATGCCGTCCGCATGACCTACCTGGCCACCGGCGCCACCGACCTCGCGATCGAGACCGGCGACGCCGCGCTGCTCGCCCATCTCCAGGAGCTGTGGGACGACATGGTGGCCACCAAGCTCCATCTCAGCGGCGGCCTGGGCAGCCGTCACTCGGACGAGGCCGTCGGCGACCGCTACGAACTCCCGCCCGAGCGCGCCTACGCGGAGACCTGCGCCGCCATCGGCACCATGCAGTGGGGCTGGCGACTCTTCCTCGCCACCGGCCGGGCCGACGTCCTCGACACCGTCGAGCATGTGCTGTTCAACGCCTACGCCGTCGGCACCTCGCTCGACGGGCGCGCCTACTTCTACGACAACCCGCTCCAGCGCCGCCCCGACCACGACCAGCGCAGCGGCGCCGAGTCCGGCGGCGAACTCCTGCGCCGCGCCTGGTTCGGCTGCCCCTGCTGCCCGCCCAACATCGTCCGCTGGAACGCGCAGCTCCAGGACCACCTCGCCACCGCCGACGCCGACACCCTCACCATCGGCCTCTTCGCCGCCGCCCGGCTGCGCGCCGAACCGCTCACCGTCACCGTGGCCACCGACTACCCGTGGGACGGCCGGGTGACCGTCGAGGTCGAGGCGGCCGCCGACCGGCCCGTCACCCTCGCCCTGCGGGTCCCCGGCTGGGCCCGCGGCGCCACCGCCACGATCGGCGAAGCGCCCGCCGTGCCGGTCGACCCCGGCTGGCTGCGGCTCACCCGCCCCTGGCAGCCGGGTGACCGCGTCGTCCTCGACCTGCCGACCCGGGTCCGGGCCGTCGCCTCCCACCCCCACCTCGACGCCACCCGCGGCACCCTCGCCCTGCTCCGCGGCCCCCTCGTCTACTGCCTCGAACAGCAGGACGCGGGCGCGCCCGTCGACGACATCCTGCTCGCCCCGGACGACCTCACGTCCATCCACGAGCGCGTCGGCGACCCGCACCTCGGCCCCGACGTCACCACCCTCGTCGCCGAGTTGGCCACCGCGCCGCCCGCCACCCCGGAGCTCTACCCCGAGCTCATCCCCGACACCGGGCCAGACCCCCGGCCCACCGTGGCGCCCCGCGCGCCCGTCCGCCTCGTCCCCTACTTCCTGTGGGGCAACCGCGAGCCCGGCGCCATGCGCGTCTGGCTGCGCCGGTTCTGACGACAACCAGAGCCCCAGACGACCCATCCCCCATCGCCGCCCTGGAACGCCCCGGCGCCAGCGGCCTGCGAAAGGAACCCGAGTGAAGAGAACCGTCCTCGCCACGGCCGCGGCCATCACCGCCGCCGTGCTCACCCTCGGCGCCTGTTCCAACGGCGGCCCCGGCGGCGGCGCCGACTCCGACGGCGACTCCGTCTCCTACACGGACACCCCGGAGCGCGGCGGAACGGTCTACGTGCTGCAGAACGCCGACTTCTCCTACCTGGACCCGGCCCGCGGCTTCGACGGCGGCGTCAACAACTTCTACCGCCTCGTCTACCGCACCCTGACCACCCCGGCCCCGGGCAACTCCGACGACCCCTCGGCCGTCGTCCCCGACCTCGCCACCGACCTTGGCACCCCCTCCGAGGACGGCCTCACCTGGACCTTCACCCTCAAGGAGGGTGTCCGCTTCCAGGACGGCACCCCCATCACCTCCGCCGACGTCAAGTTCGGCGTATCCCGCGCCTGGGACCCGGAGATCGGCATCGGCTCGCCCTACGCCCGGCAGGTCATCGACGCGCCCGAGGGCTACGAGGGCCCCTACCGGTCGGGCCCGCTGGACACCATCGAGACCCCCGACGAGCGCACCATCGTCTTCCACCTCAGGGAGCCGTTCCCCGAGTTCGGCTCGGTCGTCGCGCAGAACAGCTTCGTGCCGTTCCCCGAAGGCACCGGCGCCGGCGACGAGTTCATCAACGAGATCATCGCCTCCGGGCCCTACCGCCTCGACTCATACACCCCGGGCAGCTCGATCCGGCTGGTCCGCAACGAGGAGTGGGACCCCGAGACCGACGACGTGCGCGAGGCCTACCCCGACCGCTGGGAGTTCGTCATCGGCCTCGACGCGGCCACCATCGACGAGCGGCTGCTCGCCGGCCAGGGCTCCGACGTGAACGCCATCTCCCTCACCATCCAGCCCGCCACCCTGCCCCGCGTCCAGACACCCCAACTCCAGGACCGGCTGCAGCGGATGGAGGGCATCTGCCAGACCTACATGGGCCTCAACACCACCAGGGAACCGTTGAACGACGTCCGGGTCCGGCAGGCCATCAACTACGCCGTCGACCGCGCGGCCGTGCAGAACGCCAGCGGTGGCACCCAGTTCGCCGACATCTCCACCACCATCCTGCCCGAGACCGTCTCCGGCCACCGCGACTACGACCTCTACCCCAGCGAGGGACACCGGGGCGACCTGGACGCCGCCCGGGCCCTGCTGGAAGAGGCCGGCTACGGCGACGGCTTCCAGATGACCCTCGACATCCGCTCCCAGCCCAAGATGCGGGCCCAGGCCGAGGCCATCCAGCAGTCGCTCGAACCCCTCGGCATCGACATCGAGCTCAACGTCATCGACGTCTCCTCCTACTACCAGACCATCGGCACCCCGGAGCTCCAGCACGACGCCGCCATCACCGGCTGGTGCCCCGACTGGGCCTCCTCCGCGAGCACCTTCCTGCCGCCGCTCTTCGACGGCCGCGGCATCACCGAGATCGGCAACCCCAACCTCGCCCAGCTGAACGACGAGACCATCAACGCCCGGATCGACGAGATCCGCGCCATGACCGACCTGGAGGCCGCCAACGAGCAGTGGGGCCTGCTCGACGAGGAGATCATGGAACTCGCCCCGATCGTGCCGCTCGCGGTCGAGTCCGGGATCACCCTGCCCGGCGAGAACATCACCGGCATCTACCCCAACCCCGGCTCGGCCAGCGGCGGCATCGACTTCGTCCTCGTCGGCCTGCGGGACCCAGAGCGGGGCTGAGATGACCGTCCTCCCCACCGAGTTGGAGGTCGTGGAGCAGGGCGCGCCGCCGGCGAAGGCCGGCGGCGCCCCCGGCGCCCGCCCGCTGCGCGTGCTCACCCGCGACCCCGGAGCCCTGCTCGCCGGCGGCTACATCCTGCTGATCGTGCTGATGGCCCTGTTCGCGCCGCTGATCGTCAGGCTCAGCGGCTGGGGCCCCTACGACTTCGACCAGCAGGCCATCGACCCCGACCTCGCCGGCATGCCGCTGGGCGGCTGGGGCGGCGCCGGTGGCGACCACTGGTTCGGCGTCGAACCCGGCAGCGGCCGCGACATCTTCGCCCGCATCGTCTACGGCGCCCGCGTCTCCATGCTGATCGCGCTCTCCGCCACCGCGCTGACCACCCTGCTCGGCGTCGTCCTCGGCATGCTCGCCGGCTACCTCGGCGGCCGCGTCGACTGGGTGATCTCCCGTGTCATGGACTTCCTGATGGCCTTCCCCGCGCTGATCTTCATGATCGCCATTCTCTCGGCGCTCCCGGTCGGCAGCCGCTCGGTGACGCTGGTCGTCGTCATCTCGCTGTTCGGCTGGCCCTACCTGGCGCGCGTCGTGCGCGGGCAGACCATGTCGCTCGCCCAGCGCGAGTTCGTGGAGGCCGCCCGCGCCTCGGGCGCAGGCAGCGCCACCATCGTGTTCCGCGAGATCCTGCCCAACCTGCGCTCCACCATCATCGTGCTGACCACGCTGGCCATCCCCGGCTACATCGGCACCGAGGCCGGCCTGTCGTTCCTCGGCGTCGGCGTCGTGCCGCCCACCCCCTCCTGGGGCCAGATGATCGCCTCCTCCGTCAACTGGTACACCGTCGTGCCCACCTACTTCGCCATCCCCGGCGCCTTCCTCTTCCTCCTGGTGCTCTCCTTCACCGTCCTCGGCGACCGGCTGCGCGCCGTCCTCGACCCGGGAGGGCCGCGCTGATGGCCCGCTACCTGCTCGTGCGCCTCTCCGGCGTCCTGCTGATCCTGCTGCTCGTCTGCCTGTTCACCTTCAGCATCTTCTTCGTCCTCTCGCCCGACCCCGCCGTGCAGATCTGCGGCAAGAACTGCACGCCCGAGCTGATCGACCGCATCCGCACCAACCTCGGCCTCGACGAGCCGCTGTTCGCCCAGTTCACCAGCTTCGTCGGCGGCCTCTTCGCCGGCCGCACCTACGGCGTCGGCGAGAGCGCCGTGCACTGCGCCGCGCCCTGCTTCGGCTACTCGTTCCAGTCCAGCCAGCCCGTCTGGGAGATGATCAGCGACCGCCTCCCGGTCTCCGTCACCCTCGCCACCGGCGCCGCCGTGCTGTGGCTGCTCGCCGGCGTCGTCGGCGGCCTGATCGGCGCCCTCAAGCAGGGCACCTGGTGGGACCGGAGCGCCATGGTGGTGGCCCTGGCCGGGCTCTCCGTCCCCAACTACGTCTTCGCCCTCCTCCTCCAGTACGTGCTGGTGGTCGAGCTCGAATGGCTGCCCTTCCCACAGGCCGTCGCCTTCGGCGACGACCCGGCGCTCTGGTTCCAGAGCTACCTGATGCCCTGGATCGTGCTCGCCTTCGCCTACGCGTCCGTCTACGCCAGGCTCACCCGGGCCAACGTCATCGACACCCTCGCGGAGAACTTCGTGCGCACCGCCCGCGCCAAGGGCCTGCCAAGGCAACAGGTGATCCGCCGGCACGCGCTGCGGCCCGCGCTCACCCCGATCGCCACCATCTTCGGCATGGACTTCGCCGGGCTGCTCGGCGGCGCCCTCATCACCGAGACCGTCTTCGGCCTCAACGGCATCGGCAAGATGACCGCCGACGCCATCGGCCGCAACGACCAACCGGTGATCATGGGCGTCACCCTGCTGGCCGCCGCCTTCGTCGTCGTCGGCAACGTCGTCGTCGACCTCGTCTACACGGCACTCGACCCGAGGGTGAGGCTGACCGTCGCATGACCACGCCCCTGTTGGAGGTCCAGGACCTCACCATCGCCTTCCCCACCCCGGGCGGCGGCAGCACCGAGGTGGTCAGCGGCCTCGACTTCGCCCTGGAACCCGGCGGCTCGCTCGGCATCGTCGGCGAGTCGGGCTCCGGCAAGTCCATGACCAGCCTGGCCGTCATGGGCCTGCTGCCGACCAACGCCCGGCTCACCGGCCACATCAGGCTGGCCGGCGAGGAGATCGCGGGACTGCCGGACCGCCGCATGCGGCGGATCCGCGGCGACCGGATCGCGATGGTCTTCCAGGACCCGCTCTCCTCGCTCAACCCCTACTACACCGTCGGCTTCCAGATCGAGGAGGCCTACCGCGCCCACCGCCCCAAGGTGACCCGCCGCGAGGCGCGCCGGGTCGCCGTCGAGGCCATGGATCGCGTGCGGATCCCCGAGGCGGCCCGCCGCGCCGGCCACTACCCGCACCAGTTCTCCGGCGGCATGCGACAGCGCGTCATGATCGCCATCGCGCTCTCCACGGAACCCGACCTGCTGATCGCCGACGAGCCCACCACCGCGCTCGACGTCACCGTCCAGGCACAGATCCTCGCGCTGCTCAAGGAGATCCAGCGGGACACCGGGACCGGGCTCGTGCTCATCACCCACGACCTGGCCGTGGTCAGCGAGATGGTCGACGACGTGGTCGTGATGCGCGCCGGACGCTGCGTCGAACACGCCCCGGTCGCCCGGCTGTTCTCCGACCCCCGGCACCCCTACACCCGCGCCCTGCTGGACGCCGTGCCCCGGCTCGACGACGAGGTCGGCGAGCTGCGCACCGTCGAGACGGCGGCGCCCGACACCCCGCGGGAAGGCGAACGATGACCGGCACCGCACCCCTGCTCACCGCCCGCGGCCTGGTCCGCGAATTCACCCTGCGCGGCGGCGCCCCCTTCGCCCGGCGGCCCGTGTTGCGCGCCGTCGACGGCGTCGACCTCGACCTGCGCCCGGGCGAGACCCTGGCGCTGGTCGGCGAGTCGGGCTCCGGCAAGTCCACCACCGCCCGGCTCGTCGCCCGGCTCCTCGACACCACGGCCGGCACCGTCGAGTTCGAGGGCGAGGACGTCACCCGCCGCACCGGCGCGGCCCTGCACCACTTCCGCTCCGGAGTCCAGGTGGTCTTCCAGGACCCCTACTCCTCCCTCAACCCCCGGCACACCGTCGAACGCATCGTGACCGCGCCCCTCACCTACCAGGGCCGCGAAGTCCCCGGCGGCGCCCGCGCGTTCACCCGGGCCCTGATGGAACGCGTCGGCCTCGACCCCGACCACTCCACCCGCTACCCGGCCCAGTTCTCCGGCGGGCAGGCCCAACGCATCGGCATCGCCCGCGCGTTGGCCGCCCGGCCGAAGGTGGTGATCTGCGACGAGGCCGTCTCCGCGCTCGACGTGTCCGTGCAGGCCCAGGTGATCAACCTGCTGCGCCGACTGCAACGTGAGGAGGGGCTCAGCTACCTGTTCATCGCCCACGACCTCGCCGTGGTCCGCCAACTCGCCGACCGCGTCGCCGTGATGCACCAGGGCCGGGTCGTCGAGAGCGGCGACCGCGACGCCGTCTTCGGCGCGCCCCAGCACGAGTACACCCGCACCCTGCTGGCCGCCGTGCCCCGGATACGCGCCGAGTGGGAGGCCGCCCGCCGGGCCCGCGCACGCGAACGAGGCGACAGCGGAGGAGACAGCGCATGACGGCCGCCCCTGACCCCGACCCCGGCTACCCGCTGCGCGGCCTGTGGATCCGCGAGCACCGCGTCACCGCCCCGCTCGACTGGGCGGCCCCCGACGAGCGCGTCGTCGAGGTCTTCGCCCGCGAGGCCGTCGACCCCGAGCGGCGCGCCGAGGACCTGCCGCTGCTCCTGTACCTCCAGGGCGGCCCCGGCGGGCGCTCGCCCCGCCCCCTCGACCGGTCAGGATGGCTCGGCGAGGCGCTCGACCACTACCGGGTGGTGCTGCTCGACCAGCGCGGCACCGGCCGCTCGAGCCCGATCGACGGCACCGTCATGGCGGCACTCGGCTCGGGCGAGGCCGGCGCCGAACTCCTCGCCCACCACCGGGCCGACTCGATCGTCGCGGACGCCGAACACCTGCGGCGCACGATCTACGGCGGCCGGCGCTGGGCCACCCTCGGCCAGAGCTACGGCGGCTTCCTCACCCTCACCTATCTCTCCCGCGCCCCCGAGGCGTTGACCGCCTGCTACGTCACCGGCGGGCTGCCCGGGCTGCCGCCCGACGCGGCCGAGGTCTACCGCCGCACCTATCCCAGGGTGGCCGGCAAGAACCGCGAGTTCTACCGGCGTTACCCGGGCGACGCGGACATCGCGGCGGCCGTCGCCGACCTGCTCGCCGAGCGCGACGTCCGGCTGCCGGACGGCGACCGGCTCACCGTCCACCGCTTCCAGTCGCTCGGCCTCGACCTCGGCATGAAGCCCGGCATGGAACGGCTGCACTGGCTGCTCGAGGACGCCTTCGCCGCGCCGGGCCGGCTCTCCGACACCTTCCTCGAACAGGTCATGACGCGGACGTCGAGCGCCGCCAACCCGCTGTTCTGGACCCTCCAGGAGTCCATCTACGGCCACGGCGCGAACAGCCCCACCGGCTGGGCAGCCCAGCGCGAGCGCGCCGACCACCCCGAGTTCGCCCCGGACGCCAGGCCGCTGTTCTTCACCGGGGAGATGGCCTACCCCTGGATGACCACCGAGATCAGGGCGCTGCGCCCGTTCCACGCCGCCTGCGAGGCGCTGGCCGCCCGCACCGACTGGCCGCCGCTCTACGACCTGGACCGACTCGCCGCCAACGAGGTGCCGCTGGCCGCCGCCGTCTACCACGACGACATGTACGTGGACGCGGGCCTCTCCCTGGCCACCGCGGCCCGGGTCGGCAACACCCAGGTCCTGATCACCAACGAACACGAGCACGACGGGCTCGCCTCGGGCCGGGTCCTCTCCCGGCTGCGCGAGCTGATCCGCGACCGAGGAGGAGAACGGCGATGACGGAACCGACCACGATCCGCCCCCCCTACGCCGGCACCCGGCCGCCACGCCTCGCCGAGGTGCCCGCCTTCACCGCCGCCGTCGGCACCGGCTGGGCCGAGGCCGACGTCCCCGTGCCGCTGCCGGCCGGCGCCGCCGAGGCCGCCGCCGTGCACCGCGCCCGCCTCGTCGAACGCCGCGGCCCCGGCACCGTGGTCGCGGGCGCCGGCCGCGCCCCGGTCCGCAGCAACGACACCGACTACGACTTCCGCGCCGACAGCGACTTCGTCTGGCTGACCGGCTGCGCCGTCGAGGACGCCGTGCTGGTCCTCACCGCGGGCGGCGACCCAGGTGACCACGCCGCCACCCTCTACCTGCCGCCGCCGGCCAGGCCGGGCGAGCCCGGATTCTTCTCCGACGCCGCCCACGGCGAGCTGTGGGTGGGCCCCGCCCCCGGAGTCGCCGACTGGGCCCTGGCGCTCGGCATCGACGTCCGCCCGCTGGCCGACCTCGACGCCGCACTCGGCCGGCTGCCCGGGGCCGGCGCCACCCCGGGCACCGAACCCGAACTCGTCCGCCGACACGGCCTCAAGAGCGATCCCGAACTCGCCGCCGCGCTCTCCGACCTGCGCATGATCAAGGACGCCTGGGAGGTCGAACAGCTGCGGCAGGCCGTCGACCACACCGTGACCGGCTTCGCCGCCGTCGTCCGTGAGATCCCCACCGCCGTCGCCGCCGGCGGCGAGCGGTGGCTCCAGGGCACCTTCGACCGGCACGCCCGCACCGTCGGCAACGGCCCCGGCTACGCCAGCATCGTGGGCTCCGGCCCGCACGCCGCCACCCTGCACTGGGTGCGCTGCGACGGCCCCGTGCTGCCCGACCAGCCGCTGCTGCTCGACATGGGCGTGGAGACCAGGTCGCTCTACACCGCCGACGTCACCAGGACCGTGCCGCCCGACGGCCGGTTCACCGAGACGCAGCGGCGGGTGCACGACCTGGTCGAGGCCGCGCACCTGGCGGGGCTCGCCCAGGTCGCCCCGGGACGCGCCTACACCGACTTCCACTTCGCCGCCATGGAGGTCATCGCCCGGGGCCTGCACGACTGGGGGCTGCTGCCGGTCTCCGTCGACGAGGCCCTGTCACCCGCCGGGCAGCAACACCGCCGCTACCTGGTCTGTGGCATCGGCCACCACCTCGGTCTCGACGTGCACGACTGCGCCCGCTCGGACTACGCGTCCTACCAGGGCGCGCGGTTGGCGCCCGGCATGGTGCTCACCGTGGAGCCCGGCCTCTACTTCCACGCCCACGACCTGACGCTGCCGCCCGAACTGCGCGGCATCGGCGTCCGGTTGGAGGACGACCTGCTGGTGACCGGGGCCGGCGCCGAGGTCCTGTCCGACGCGCTGCCGATCTCGGCCGGCGGCGTGGAGGAGTGGGTGCGGGGCCTGCTGTGAACGACGCGCGGGCGGCTGCCGGGCTGCGGATGCCCACCTCCCGTACGCCTCGCCGCTCGGGCGGAGAGGCGAACGAGGCGACGCTGTGACCCCGTCGGGGGCCCAACCGCCCGCTCCTCGAATCACTTTTGACATGTGACATTGTACTGAGCCACCCTGATGGGGAAGGCTCCCCGACCCGACAGGAGACCACCCCGTGCCCACCACCCCGCGCGAGGCATGGCGCGGCGTCCACGTCGCCGCCGCCCTTCCGTTCACCGCGGCCGGCGACGTGGACCACGACGCCTACGCCGACCACATCGCCTTCCTCGCGGCAGGCGGCTGCGACGGCGTCTGCCCCAACGGCTCGCTCGGCGAGTACCAGACGCTCACCGACTCCGAGCGCGCCGCCGTCGTGGCCACCGCCGTCGCCGCCGCCCCCGAGGGCTTCGGCGTGATGCCGGGCGTCAGCGCCTACGGCGCCCTGGAGTCGGCGCGCTGGGCCGAGGCCGCCGCCGCCGCCGGCGCCACCTCCGTGCTGCTGCTGCCCCCCAACTCCTACCGCGCCGACGAGGACACCGTCGTCCACCACTTCCGCGAGGTCGCCGCGGTCGGCCTGCCCGTCGTCGCCTACAACAACCCGATCGACACCAAGGTTGACCTCACGCCACGGCTGCTCGCCCGGCTCCACGAGGAGAGACTCATCGTCGCCGTCAAGGAGTTCAGCGGCGACGTGCGGCGCGCCTACGAGCTGCGCGAGCTCGCCCCCGAGCTCGACCTGGTGATCGGCTCCGACGACGTCGTCCTCGAACTCGGCCTCGCCGGCGCCGTCGGCTGGATCGCCGGCGTCACCAACGCCCTGCCCGCCAGCACCGTCGAGCTCTACCGCCTGGCCACCTCGGGCGACCCCGCCGACCTGGCTAAGGCACTTCCCCTCTACCGGGCCCTGCACCCGCTGCTGCGCTGGGACTCCAAGACCGAGTTCGTGCAGGCCATCAAGGTCGCCATGGACGCGGCAGGCCGCAAGGGCGGCGCCTGCCGGCCGCCGAGGAGCCCGCTGCCCGCCGCCGACGTGGCCGCCATCACCAGCCTGACCGAGACCCTGCTCGCCCAGGGGCACCGGTGAGGAGCAGCCGCGTCCTGCACGCCGTCGACTCGCACACCGAGGGCATGCCCACCCGCGTCATCACCGGCGGCGTGGGCGTGCTCCCCGGCGCCACCATGGCCGAGCGGCGCACCTGGTTCATCGAACACCGCGACGAGCTGCGCACCTTCCTGATGTACGAGCCGCGCGGCCACGCCGCGATGAGCGGCGCCATACTGCAACCGCCCACCCGACCCGACGCGGACATGGGCGTGCTCTTCATCGAGGTCAGCGGGGTGCTGCCGATGTGCGGGCACGGCACCATCGGGGTGGCCACCGTGCTGGTCGAGACCGGCATGGTGCCGGTGACCGAGCCAATCACCACCGTCCGCCTCGACACCCCCGCCGGCCTCGTCGTCGCCGAGGTCGCGGTGGCGGACGGCGTCGCCACCGCGGTCACCATCCGCAACGTGCCCTCCTTCGCCGTCGCCCTCGACCGGGTCGTCGACGTGCCGGGCCTCGGCCCGGTCCGCCACGACCTGGCCTTCGGCGGCAACTTCTACGCCATCGTCCGCCTCGACGACCTCGGCATCCCCTTCGAACGGGCCGCCGGCGGCCGCATGATCGACACCGCGCTCGCCCTGATGGCCGCCATCAACGCCGAGGCCCCGCCGAGCCACCCCGAGCGCCCCGACATCGTCGGCTGCCACCACGTCTACCTGGAGGCGCCGGGCTCCACCGCCCGGCACTCCCGGCACGCCATGGCCATCCACCCCGGCTGGTTCGACCGCTCACCCTGCGGCACCGGCACCAGCGCCCGGATGGCCCAGCTGCACGCCCGCGGCGAGCTGCCGCTCGACACCGACTTCGTCAACGAGTCCTTCATCGGCACCAGGTTCACCGGCCGGCTCGTGGCAGCCACCACCGTCGCCGGCCGGCCGGCCGTGGTGCCCACCATCACCGGCCGCGCCTGGATAACCGGCACCGCACAGTACCTTCTGGACCCGACCGATCCGTTCCCCGCGGGGTTCCTCATGTAAGAACGGCAGTACGCGATTTCGCGACCTCGCCCCGCGGGCGAGCGGCACAACCGATCACGGTCCGACGAGGAGACGAGACATGGAGACGGCGCCCATCGCCGGCCTGCAACCACTGAACAAGCGCGAGCGGCTGCGCGAGATGGTGGCCGACGCGTTGCGTGCCGCCGTCATCTCCGGAGAAATGAAGCCGGGCGCGGTCTACTCAGCGCCGACGCTCGGCACCATGTTCGGCATCTCCGCGACCCCGGTGCGTGAGGCCATGCTCGACCTGGTCCGCGAGGGCATGGTGGAGGCCCTGCCCAACAAGGGCTACCGGGTCCGCGTGGTGCCGGACGAGGAGCTTGACGAGGTCACCCACGTGCGGCTCCTCCTCGAACCACCCACCGTACGGGACGTGGTGCCGGCCATCCCCGCGGCCGACTTCCCGCGGCTGCGCGAACTCGCCCAGGCCATCGTGGACGCCGTCAGGGACGGCGACCTGGTCGCCTACATCAACGCCGACCGCGACTTCCACCTGGCGCTGCTCGCCTACGCCGGCAACACCCAACTGTCCACCATCGTCTCCGAACTACGCTCCCGCACCCGCCTGCTCGGCCTCACCCCGCTGCTCGAGTCCGGCCGCCTCGAGGAGTCGGCGCTCGAACACCACCAGCTGCTCGACCTGATCGAGGCGGGCGACGCGGCGGGCGCGCAGGCCCTGATGGAACGGCACATCGGCCACGTCAGAGGAAAGTGGGCCCGCGGCACGTGACATCCTCCGCTTCGTCGTATGACGTCATCGTCGTGGGCGCGGGCGCGGTGGGCGCCGCCACCGCCTACTTCGCCGCGCGTGCCGGGCTGCGCGTGCTGGTCGTCGACCGCGGCCCCGCCGGCGGCGGCACGTCGAGCGCCGGCGAGGGCAACGTGCTGGTCTCCGACAAGGACACCGGACCCGAGCTCGACCTCGCCCGCCACTCCCAGTGGGTCTGGCGCGAGGAGCTCGCCGAACACGGCCACCACTGGGAGTTCGAGTCCAAGGGCGGCCTGGTGGTGGCCGCCACCGACACCTCGCTGACCGCGTTGCGCGCCCTGGCCCACCGCCAACGGGCCGCCGGGATCCGCGTCGACGAGGTGCCGGCCGGCGAACTCGGTACCGTGGAGCCGTTGTTGCGTCCCGACCTGGCCGGCGGGGCGTACTACCCGGAGGACGCCCAGGTCCAGCCCGTACTGCTGGTCGCCCACCTGCTGCGGCTCGCCCGCGCCGCGGGAGCCCGGGTGCTGACGGGCGCCCCGGTCACCGCGATCCGCGGCGCCCGGGGCCGCGTGGTCGGCGTCACCACCCCGGCCGGGCGGGTGGACGCGCCCGCCGTGGTCAACGCGGCCGGCACCTTGGCCGGCGAGGTCGCGGCGCTCGCCGGAGTCCGCCTCCCGGTGCTGCCGCGCCGCGGCTTCGTGCTGGTCACCGAGCCGCTGCCGCTCGTCATCCGGCACAAGGTCTACGCGGCCGAGTACGTGGGGGACGTGGGCAGTTCCGACGCGGCGCTCCAGTCCTCGCCGGTCGTCGAGGGCACCCCGGCCGGCACGGTGCTGATCGGCTCCACCCGGGAGCGGGTCGGCTTCGACCGCCGCCCCTCGCGCCAGGCGCTCGCGCTGCTCGCGCGTGGCGCGGTCGGCCTCTTCCCGGCCCTCGCCGGCGTCCGCGCACTGCGTGCCTACCACGGCTTCCGGCCCTACTGCCCCGACCACTTGCCGGTCATCGGCCCCGATCCGCGACTCCCGGGACTCTGGCACGCCTGCGGCCACGAGGGCGCCGGCATCGGCCTCTCCGCCGGCACGGGCCACCTGCTCGCCCAGGCCCTGACCGGGGCCGAACCCACCCTCGACCTGGCGCCCTTCGCGCCCGAACGCTGGGAGCCCGCCGCGTGAGGATCTTCTTCGAAGGCCGTGAACTGCCGGCCCACTCAGGCCAGTCCGTCGCCGCGGCCCTCATCGCCGCCGGCATCCCCGCCTGGCGCACCACCCGCCAGGCGGGCCGCCCGCGCGGCCTCTTCTGCGGGATCGGCTCCTGCCACGACTGCCTCGCCACTATTGACGACGCCCCACCCCAACGCACCTGCGTGGTCCCTGTGCGGGACGGCATGCGGGTTTCGCCAACCTCCGTCACACATCCGCCGGGGCCTCCGGCCCGGGCGGCGGACAGCGCGACTGCTCCCGCGGTCAGTGCGACCCGGGCAGCCCCGCCCACGGGCGCTGACGCGCCGGCCGCGCCCGGCGCCGAGGGCGCGGCCGCGTCCGCGGCGGACACGGGCATCTGTTCCGCACCGCCGGCACCGACGCCTGCCGGCGCTGCCGGGCCGGGGAGACACTCGGCCGACGCGAAGGGCGCGGCGCCGCCAGAAGGCCGCCGTCCGGCCCAAGCGCCGCAGGCGTCGGCGTCGCCGGAAGTGGGTTCTGTGGGTGGCGGCGCCGCTGCCGAACGGCCGGTGCCCGGCGTTGGTTCCGTGCCTGGGGCGGTGGCGCGGGCTTCTGCTGAGGCGCCGCAGGCGTCGGCGTCGGCGGGAGCCGCCGAACGACCGGTGCCCGGTGTTCGCCCCGTGTCCGGAACGGCGCCGGGAGTTTCCGCGGAGGCGCCGCAGGCGTCGGCCGCGGGGCGGCTCGGGCGGCCGGCGGTCGGCGCGCGAGCCGTAGGCGCGGCGCCGGGCGGCCGCCGCTCGGTCGCTCAAGCGCCCGATGCTTTCGCGCCGCAGGCATCACCGCTTGTCGACGTCGCCGTCGTCGGGGCCGGGCCGGCGGGGCTGGCGGCGGCGGTGACGGCCGCGGAGCGTGGGGTGTCGGTGCTGTTGCTGGACGCGGGGGAGCGGCCAGGCGGGCAGTACTGGCGGCACGTGGCGGACGCCGACGTCCACGGCCGGTTCGCCGGCTGGTGGCGGCGGTTGCGTGCGCTGGAGGCCGCCGGGCGGATCGACTACCGGCCCGGGCAGCAGGTGTGGCTGGTCACCAGGGAGGACGACGACCGCCTCCGGCTCGAGGCCACGCCCGTGCACGACGGCGTCCAGCCGCCGCCGGGGCCCTTCGAGGCCAGGTCCCTCGTGCTGTGCCCCGGCGGGGCCGACCGGCAACTACCGGTCCCCGGCTGGACGTTGCCCGGGGTGGTGGCCGCCGGAGGCGCCCAGGCGCTGCTCAAGGGACACCGCACGGTCGCCGGCCGGCGGGTGCTCGTCGCCGGCACCGGCCCCTTCCTGCTGCCGGTGGCCACCGGCCTGGCGCGCGCCGGCGCCCGCGTCGTCGGCGTCTGGGAGGCCAACTCGCCGCTCCGCTGGGCCCGGCACGCCCGCGCCGTGCTCCCCGTTCCCGGCAAGCTCGCCGAGGCCGCCGGCTACGCCGCCGCCCTCGCCAGGCACCGCGTCCCCTACCGCCCCCGCACCGCCGTCGCGGAGATCCTCGGCACGGACCGGGTGCGCGCCGTCCGGCGCGCCGTCGTGGGCCGCGACGGCGTGCCGCGCGCCGTCCCAGGTGAGGTCGAGGTCGACCTGGTCGCCCTCGGCTGGGGCTTCACCCCGGCCCTCGAACTCCCGCTGCAACTCGGTGTCGCCACCCGCGTCGACGTCGACGGCTCGCTCGTGGTGGCCGTCGACGATGGCCAGCGCACTGACGTGCCGGGGGTCCTGGTCGCCGGCGAGGCCACCGGCGTCGGCGGCGCCGCCCTCAGCCTCGCCGAGGGCCGGCTCGCCGGGCTCGTCCTGGCCGGCGCCGGCCAGGACGAGCCCGGCGTCCGCCGGTTGCGCGCCACCGTTCGCGCGCACCGCGCGTTCGCCGTCGCGATGCACCGCGCCCACCCCGTCCCCGCCGGCTGGCATCGCTGGCTCACGGACGACACGCTGCTGTGCCGCTGCGAGGAGGTGCCGCACGCGGCGGTGCGCGCCGCGCACGCCGAGCTCGGCGCGACGGACGCCAGGACCGTCAAGATGCTGACGCGCGTCGGCATGGGCTGGTGCCAGGGCCGGGTCTGCGGTTTCGCCACGGCCTGCCTGACCGCCGCCCTCGACGGCCGGCCGCCCGGCGAGGGCGACCTGCGCGCGACCGCCGCCCGCCCGCTGGCCGTCCCCGTCCCGCTCGCCGAACTCGCCCGAGTCCAAGAACCCGCCGAGGACCCCGACGGCCAGGCAAGTTGACGTTCGGTCAGCATCGAACAGGCGCGCTCGCGACCGCAGTGTTGCCCCCGGATCATTCTCAGGTGAGAATTGGTGGCTGCGATGAGGCGGTCCTGACCACCGAGTCTGGGGGATACATGACAACGTACGTCCGCGTATCCGAGCGGCTCGACCTGCCCACCGACCCGGATGACCCGATCATCGGCGCGGCCACCCGACACGACACCTATCCCGTCCACGTGTGTCAGGACGAGGCCGCGGCCGTGCACCGCTTACGCACCGAGATCGACGGCCGCCGCGTCGCCCTGATCACCGACGACACCGTGGCCGCGCTGCACGCCGACCGGCTCGCCGGTCTCCTCGCCGCCGCCGGTCTCGACGTCGCGTCGACCAGTATCCCGGCCGGCGAGGCGAGCAAGACCCTGCCGACGGCCGCCGCGCTGCTCGACTGGCTGGCCGGCACCCGCCTCGCCAGGCGCGACGTGATCCTCGCCGTCGGCGGCGGGGTGGTCATCGACACCGTCGGCTGGGTGGCCAGCGCCTACATGCGCGGCCTCCCGTACGTCAACGTGCCGACCACCCTCCTCGCCCAGGTCGACGCCGCGCTCGGCGGCAAGGTCGCGGTGGACCACGCCACCGCGAAGAACCTGATCGGCGCCTTCCACCAGCCCAAGGCCGTGGTGTCGCACGTCGGTTACCTCGCCACGCTGAGCGAGCGCGAGCTGCGGGCCGGCCTGGCAGAGGCCATCAAGAAGGGCGTCATCGCCTCGCCCGCCCTCTTCGAGCTGATCGAGACCCGGCACCGGGAGCTCCTGGCCGCCGATCCGGCCGCGAGCGCCGCGCTGGTGCACGGCGCCAGCGCCGTCAAGTGCCGGCTGATCGCCAAGGATCCCTACGAGAACGACCTGCGCCGCCCCCTGAACTTCGGGCACACCATCGGCCACGCCGTCGAGACCGTCACCGGCTACGGCCCGGTCCTGCACGGCGAGGCCGTCGCCTTCGGGATGGCCTGCGCCGCCCGCATCGCCGAGCTGCGTGGCCTGCTCGACCCTGCGACCCTGCGGCGGATCACCGCCCTGCTGGTCACCGTCGGCCTGCCCGTCACGCTGCGCGCGCTGCCCGCGTCCCTGGACCCGGCCGCCACCGTCGCGGCGCTCGGCCAGATACGCAAGATCCGCGACGGCCGGCTGCGCTTCGTCCTCCCGGTCGGCCTGGGGGAGACGGTGATCGCCGACGACGTCAGCGACGCCGAGATCCACGCGGCGCTGACCGCCGAGCCGCGCTGACCTCCGCGAACACCGCCGCACCGCGTCCGTGCCCGTTCGCCGGGCGCCGCACACCTGGGAGGTCCGCATGGTGCCATCCATCAGCCGGTTCCGGCACGCCCGGCTCTACATCACCTTCCGCTGCAACGCGCGCTGCGGCTACTGCAACGTCTGGCAGGACCCCGTCTTCGACGGCCACCAGGAGCTCACCGCCGACGGGCTGCGCCGCTGCCTCGACCAGCTCGCCGAACTCGGCGTCACCTACCTGGACATCACCGGTGGCGAGCCGGCGCTGCACCGGGAGCTCACGGCCGCCGTCCGCCACGCCCACGAGCTCGGCATGTCCGTCGACATCACCACCAACGCCATCCGCTTCCCGCCCGCCGCCCGCGAGATCGTGCCGCTGCTCGGCACCATCAACGTCTCGCTCGACACCCTCGACGCGGAGCGCTACCACGGCATCCGCGGCACCGACACGCTCGACCGCACGCTGGGTCTGGTCCGGGACCTCGGCGCGGCGGGCGCCACCAACCTCAAGCTGATCTGCGTGGTCTCCGGGCAGAACGCGGAGGAGCTGCCGGAGATCGTCCGCTACGCGCAGCGGGCGCGGGTGCCGGTCTATCTGTCGCCGATGTTCAGCTACTTCGCCGCCCAGCGGGAACTGCGACCGGCCGGTTCCGTCCGGATGTTGAAGCTGGCCGCCGTCAACGGCCGCGCCAACCCGACCGCGGAGCCGGCGCCACCGCCGCTCCTCAGCCTGCCGACTTCCGAACTCGCCCGCCATGTCGCGGAGTTGCGTTACGAGCCGTACACCGTAGTCAGCCTCGCCTTCCTGCACCACCTGCGGACCCTCGACCCGGCGACCGAGACCAACTGCGGCGCCAACTCGCGGATCCTGACCGTCGGCCCGGACGGCCGGGTGCTGCTGCCCTGCTACCACGAGTGGGACGCCTCGCTGCCCTGGGACCGGCCGTACCGGGAGCTCGTCGAGGACCCCGAGCTGATCCGCGTGCGCGACGAGGAGGTCGGCCGGCGCCCCGGCTGCCGCTCCTGCGCCGTCTTCCCCTACCTCGGCCTGGCCATGAGCTACCGGCTGACCGCCCCGTTCCTGGTGCAGGCGTTCTCCGAGGAGTTACTGCGGCTCAAGCGGCACGCCGGCCCGCTGACCGGGGACCGGCGCCGTGCGCTGCTGCGGCGCGGCGACGCGCTGCTCGCGGCGATCGAGCGGCACGCGGCGCCGCTGCGGGGCGGGAGCCACCCGGACGAGCTGTACCACTTCGAGGCCACCGGCGACGGCCGGGTGCGCACCGACCTCTCCGCCGATCCGGTGACCGTCGAGGAACTGCTCGCCGACCACGCCCACGAGGACTGCTGGCGCGCCCAGCGCACCCCGCACCGCCTGGTGCGGCTGCTCTACGCCGACATCCAACCGGCCCCGCTGTCGGCCGAGTTGGCGGACGAGCTGCCGGAGGTGCAGCTTGACTGCTGGGAGATCCTGCTCGGCCTCCTCCCGGAGGCCACCGCCGGGCCCGGCGCCGGGCTCGCCGGCTGGTGCGACCGCGCGGGCCGCGCCCTGCGCGGCCACCAGGCGGCCGCGTCCGTGGCGCTCCTCGCCACGTTCAGCGATCTGCCGGCCGAGGCCATCGCCGCCTGGGGCGGCGTCGCGGGCCACCCGGAGGAGGCGTTGGCCGTCAAGCTGCTGCGCACCCTGGCCACGGCGGAGCGCAGGCGCGAACTCGCGCCGCTGTTCTCCGCGGAGCTCGCCCCCGCGCTCCTCGGCCCCCGCCGCGCCGTCGCCGACCCGGTGCCGGCGGGACCGCCTCCCACCCCGGAGGCCGCCCGCCGCGGCGAGGACCTCCCACGCTTCACGGCCTCGCTCCGCCACGCCGACACGGCCACCCTCCGCATCGCCATCCGCCGCTGGAAAGCGGCCGCCGACCCCACGACGGCCCAAGCCGTCGAACGCCGCCTCCTCCTCTCCGAACTGACGGGCACCCCCCGATGACGTCCGCCCTGCCGGGCGAAGGCCCCGACCGACCGCCACCGACAGGCACCGCGGCCACCAACGGTTCCGTCTCTGCCGGGGCACGGACTGGCGGCCACGGCCCAGCGGCGGAGCCCTCGGCCGCCGGAGGCGGGTCCGTCGGTGAGGCGCACCTCGGTGCCGAGGCCGCGTATCTTCCCGTCGCGGTCAGTCAGGAGACGTCACTCGGGCGGCGGGTGTTCGCCTACGGGCACGGCGCGACGCTCGTGGACGTGGACGGCCGCGAGTACGTGGACCTCGCGGCCGGGACGATGACGCAGTCGCTCGGGCACAGCCACCCCGAGGTCGTGCGGGCCGTCACCGCGCAGGCGGCCCGGCTGGTGAACGTGCACGACAATCCGACGCCGGCGCGGCTCGCCGCCGCCCGCGCGTTGGCCCGGCTGCTGCCTGAACACCTCGGCGCGCTGGGGTTCTTCACCACCGGCGCCGAGGTCGTCGAGGCCGCGCTCCGCGCCGCGCACGCCGCCGCGCCCCCAGGCCGCACCAGGATCGCCGCGCTGCGCCGCGGCTTCCACGGCAAGACCCGTGGTGCCCGCGCCCCGGTCCAGTGGGACGTCGGCACCGAACCGCCGGCGCCCTCGCTGCTCGGCTACCCCGCCTACTGCTACCGCTGCCCCTTCGACGCCACCTACCCCTCATGCGACCTGCTCTGCGCCCGCCTCACCGTGCGGCAGGCGGTCGCGCGGCCCGACGTCGCCGCCCTGCTCGCCGAGCCGGTGCAGGGCGCCGCCGGGGTGATCGTGCCGCCGCCCGGCTACTGGGAGATCGTCGGCCGAGCCTGTGCCGAGCACGGCGTGCTGCTGGTCGCCGACGAGGTGCTGACCGGCGGCGGCCGCACCGGCCGTTTCCTCGCCGCCGAGCACTACGGCCTCACCCCCGACCTTGTCACGCTCGCCAAGGGCCTCGGCTCGGGCCACCCGGTCGCCGTGCTGGCCGGCAGCCACCGGGTGCTCGACGAGCGGACCTGGCGGGCCGCCGGCGGCCTCGGCAGCACCTACGGCGGCAATGCCGTAGGTCTTGCCGCCGCCGCGAGCACCCTCACCGTGCTGCGCCGCGACGACCTGCTCGTCCGGGTCCGCGAACTCGGCGCCGTCCTCGCCGACGCGCTCGGCGAGCTCGCCGAGCACCCCGCCGTCGGCGAGGTCCGCGGCCTCGGGCTGCTGTGGGGCGTCGAACTCGTCGCCGACCAGGCGACGAAGACTCCCGACCCGGAGGCCGCCGACCGGGTGTACCGGCGCGCGCTCGACCTCGGGGTGCGGGTGATGCCCGGTGGCCAGACGCTCCGCCTCGCGCCCCCCTTCGTCATCAAGCCCGACGAACTCACCGACGCCATACGCCGGTTGGGGCGGGCCATCGATGACGTACACCGGGACCGGGCGACACACGGCGAAAGGGCATGAACCACGGCATGATCGAGGCACACGAGTTGACCAAGGTGTTCCGGGTGCGCGCCACCCGGCCCGGGCTCTGGGGCGCGGTGCGCGGCCTGTTCGCCGCCGAGACCACCGAGGTCCGCGCGCTGGACGGGGTCAGTTTCACCGTGCCGGCGGGCGAACGCGCGGCCTATCTCGGCGTCAACGGCGCCGGAAAGTCCACCACCATCAAGATCCTCGCCGGGGTGCTCACCCCGGGCTCCGGGCGCTGCCTGGTCGCCGGCCGCGAGCCCCGCGAGGACCGCTACGCCCACGCCCGCGCCATCGGCGTCGTCTTCGGCCACCGCACCCAGCTGTGGTGGGACCTGCCGGTGGCCGACTCGTTCCGGATCCTGGCCCGGCTGCACGACCTGCCGCCGGCCGTCGCCCAGGACAACCTGCGGCTCTTCGACGAGCTCCTGGACCTCGGCGAGATCGCCGACCGGCCGGTGCGCACCCTCAGCCTCGGCCAGCGGATGCGCGCCGAGGTCGCGGCCGCGCTCTTCCACGACCCGGCCGTGCTGCTGCTCGACGAGCCCACCATCGGCCTCGACCTGCTGCTCAAGGAGGCCGTGCACGAGCTGGTCAACCGGGTGGCCGCGGAGCGCGGCACCACCGTGCTGCTCACGAGCCACGACGTCGCGGACATCAGCGCCATCTGCGAGCGCGTCGTGGTCGTGGACGCCGGTCGGGTCGTCTACACCGGCCGGCTGCACGAGCTGCTGCGCCAGGCCCCCACCCGCACCGTGCGGCTCGAGTACTCGGCGGACCTCGGGGCCGAGTCGCTCGCCGGCCTCCTGGAGCTCGAACTCGGCGGTCCCGGGGTGGCCGTCACCCCGGTGGGTCGGCGCCGCGTCACCGTCCAGGGTCCGCCCGAACTCGTCACCCCGCAGCGGGTGTTGGCCGCCGTCTCGGGGCTCGTCGCGGTCACCGACCTGGTGGCGCCCGAGCCCACGCTGGGCGAGGTGCTGCGCGCCCTGTACGTCGCCCCCGAGCTGAGCCGGGGCCGCCGATGAGAACCGGGACGAGGGCCAGGGGCTACGCCGCGCTGCTCGGCGCCGGCTGGCGCACGGCCCTCGCCTACCGGGGCGCGCTGCTGCTCACCGCGCTCACCACCGCGCTCTCCCTGGTGATCCAACTCGCCGTCTGGGAGGCCGTCTACGCGGACCAGCGGGAGATCGCCGACTACGACGTCACCGGCATGACGACCTATCTGCTCGCCGGCAACCTGCTGGCCGTGCTGCTGTCCAACCGGGTCGACGACACCCTCTCCGGCGACATCTACCGGGGCGACCACGTGACCGCCATGCTCCGCCCGATCGGCTTCCTCGGCACGCACGCGGCGATCGCCCTGCCCTACCTGGCCGTTCGGCTGCTGCTGGTCGTCGCGCCGCTGCTGCTCTGCGCCCTGGGCACCGTGACGCTCGCCGCGCCCGGGCTCGCCGGCCTGGCCTGGTTCCTGCCGGCCGCGCTGCTGGCCACCGCCCTCGGCATCCTGCTGAACCTGCTGGTGGGCCTCGCCGGCTTCGTCACCACCAGCACCTGGGGCGTGCGCTACCTGAAGGGCACGGTCGTCGCCTTCTGCTCGGGACAGCTGGTGCCGCTCGAGCTGATGCCGGACGCCGCCCGGCAGACCCTGGAGTGGCTGCCGTTCACCGCCATGGTGGCCACCCCGGTGCGGCTGCTCCTCGGCCGGGTCGAGGGCGCCGCCGCCCTGGGCGCCGTCGGCCTGCAGCTGCTGTGGACCGCGCTCGGCGTGCTGGCCTGCGGTCTCGCCTGGCGGACCGCGCTGCGCAGGGGGGAGGTGAGCGGCGGATGAGCGCGCCCGCCGGAACCCAGGGCACCCTACGCCGTTACGCGGGCCTCGCCGTGCTCCTCACCGGCGTTGGGCTGCGCCGGCTGGTCTCCTACCGGGCCGACTTCCTGGTCGGCGTCGGCGCGTTCGCGCTGCGCGTGGTGCTGCACGCGCTGCTGCTCGGCGTCATCTACCGGCACGTCACCGACATCGCCGGCTGGACCTTCCGAGAGGCGGTGCTGCTGCTCGGCGTCGCCATGCTGGTGCGCGGCCTCGACCACGCCTTCACCGACCAGCTCTGGGAGCTCGGCCGCAAGCTGGTGCAGCGCGGCGAGCTGGTGCGCTACCTGGTGCGCCCCGTGCACCCGCTGTTCTCCCTGCTCTCGGAGCGGTTCTGCTACCCGGAGGGCATCGGCGAGGCCGTCGCGGGCCTGGCCGTCATCGGCTACGCGGCCGGCGGTCTCGACCTGGATCTCGACCCGACGCGGATCGCCGTCTTCGCGGTGCTGCTGGTCGCCGGCACGCTGGTGCTGGCCGCCGTCAAACTCCTGCTTGCCGCGCTGGCGTTCTGGACCACGACCAGCCTCCAGGTGATGACCGCCGTCTACGAGCTCGCCGACACCGCGCGCTACCCACTGGACGTCTTCCCCTGGCCGGCCAGGCTGCTGCTCACCAGCCTGCTGCCGTTCGCGCTCACCGGATTCGTGCCCGCCGACCACCTCCTGCACGGCCCGTCCGGCTTGAGCTGGCTCGCCGTGCCGATCAGCGTCGCCCTCACCCTGCTCGCGCTGCGCGTCTGGGCGCTCGGCGTGCGTCGCTTCGAGGCGGTGGGCCCGTGAACCCGGAGGCCGAGCGGTTGCGTGACGCCGTGGCGCGCGCCCCCTGGTTCTCCCGCGCCACCCTCGACCCGGACAGCCTGCGGCCCCTCGACGAGCTGCGTGCCGGCCACGCCACCGTCACCTGGGCCGCCGTGGACGGCACGGGGGGCGGTCATACCACCGTGCTCGTCCTCGCCGAGGACGACCCGGCGCTGCTCTCCGCCGTCCTCGTGCTGGCCGCCCGCCCCGCCTGGGCCACCGCGCGCGGCGGCACCGTGCGCTGGCACGGCCCGCCGCTGACCGCCGCCCGCCTCGGCGCCCAACTCACCGCCACCGCCACCAACGCCGTCGCCCGGGTCACCGCCGGCCGGCCGCCGAGGGACCTGGTCCTCAAGGTGTACCGGGCGCTCGGCGACGGCGGCGGCGAGATCGCGCTGCTCTCCCGGCTCGCCGGCCACCGGGCGCCGCTGCCCGAGGCCGTCGGCCACCTCGACTACCTCACCCCCGACGGCCGTCCCGCCGGCTGCCTGGCCCTGGTCACCGAGGTCGCCCCCGGCGTCCCGCTCGACGTGCCGCTGCGCGCCGCCCTGCACGCCCACTGGGCGGGCGCGGCCCCTCAGGCGGTACCCCAGGCGCCCCTCGACCCGCCCCTCGACCCGCTGCTCGACCGGGTGCGCGCCGCCCTCGCCGACCTGCACCACGCCCTCGCCGAGCTCCGTCCACCACGGCTGACGCCGCTCGCCGACCGGCTGCCGCGGCTCGCCACCGCCGTCGCCGACGTCCGCCGCACCCTGCCCGAGTCCACCGGTCCACGCCACCGGCTGCTCGACCGCTGCGCCGCCCTCGCGGGCCGCTGGGCCGCCGGCGCCGCCCACCCGGCCGGGCCCGTCCACGGCGACCTGCACCTCGGCCATGTCCTCGTCGACGCGGGCGACCGGGTGCGGTTCGTCGACCCGGCGGGCGCGCCGCCGCCCGACGCGGGCCCGCTCGACGACCTGGCCGCCCTGGTCCGCGCCGTCGAGTGCTTCGCCGCCGACGAGCAGGTCGCCCGCACCGCCCAGCAACGCGCCTACCACAAGCACCGCTACGCCACCGCGCTGCGCCGCGCCGCCCTCGCGCCCGCCACCGCCGCCCGGCCACTGCCCCCGCCGGCGGCCGACTGGGCGGCCCGCGCCGTCGCCCCGCTCACCGCCGGCACCGCACCGGGCGCGCTGTGCGTCCCCTACCTGCTGCGCGCCCTGCACGAACTGCGCCACCACGGCGAACGCGCCGGCGACCCGGACGCCGACTACTACGCCGACCTCACCTGGATATCGCTCCGGGCGTTCGTCACCGCCAAGGAAGGGAGCCCGCGCGCGTGACCGACCCCATGGCCGCCGACCCCATAGCCGCCGAACCGTTCGACGTCGTCGAGTGCCACTTCGAGTTCGGCGGCTTCGACCACCGGTTCGTCAAGGGCGGCATCTCCGTCTACCTATGGAACCTCAGCCGCGCCCTGCGCGACCGTGGCGTGGCCGTCAGCGGACTCACCGCCGCCCACGGCACCCTCCCCGAGTTGCGCCGCCACCACCGCGTCGTCGACCTCGACTTCGCCGACACGGTCGACGTGGCGGTGCCGCTCGACCCCGCCGTCTGGCCGGACCACGGCCCCGCCGCCCGGCTCACCGCCGACGTCACCGCCCACCGGATCACCGTGGACGGCATCGACGTGGTGCTGCTCGCCGGCGGCCTCCTCGACGCCCACCCCGAGACCTTCTACCCGCCCTACGAGTCCAAGGGCCGCGACCTCGGCTTCCTCAAGCCGCTGCTCTTCCAGCTCGCCGCCACCCGCTACCTGGCCAGGACGGTGCGGCCCGGCACCGTCGTCCACCTCCACGAGCCCTACTACCACTACCTGATGCCGGCCCCGTTACGCCGCGCCGGCGCCGAGACCGTCTGCACCGTGCAGAGCAACATGCCGGTCAACAAGAAGGTCTACGGCCCGGAGGTGCGCGCCCTCCTGCGCTACCTGGGCTCGGCACCCGAGCCGGCGGCCGGACTCGAGGACCCGCCGCTGGACGGCCCGTTGGAGCGCGCCATGCGCGCCTACCTGCCCGTCACCCACCTCTACAACGAGTACCCCGAGCGCCCCGGGCACGACTACGTCAGCGGCCTCGCCCTGGTCGCCAGGACCGCCTCGGCCCTCGACTTCCTCTCCCCTGGGCAGCTGGAACACGTCACCACCCAGCGTGACACCCCGGCCCAGGCCCTCTTCGGGCGACTCCGGGTACGCCGTGAACTGGCCGCCGCGCGGGACCGGTTGGTCGTCGGCGGCTGCGCCATCGGCCCCGCCTGGCTGGCCGCTGACCGCGCCCACGTCGACCGCGACGCGGTGCTGCGCCGCCGCGGCCTCGACCCCGCGCGGCCCACGATCTACCACAACGCCCGCTACGCCATCCACCACAAGGGGCAGCGCGAGCTCGCCCGCGCGCTGCGCCAACTCCTCGACGAGGGACAGCGGTTCAACGCCGTGCTGCACTGCCTCAGCCCACTGCCGCTGACCGACCCAGAGTTGACCGGGCTCGCCGCCGCCCACCCCGACGCCGTCTGGCTCAGCACCGAGCCGATCCCCGAGGCCGAGCTGATCGAACTGGCCTGCGCCGCCGAACTCTGCCTCTTCCCCTCCAAGTTCGAGATGGACACCTTCCTGCTCGCCATGGGCGAGGCCATGGCCTGCGGCGCCGTGCCCGTCGCCACCGCCCAGCTCGGCATGGCCCACTTCGGCCACACCAGGCCCTCCGAGGACCCCGAGGCAACCGGCGCCGCGCTGCCCCGTTCCTTCCGCGCCGACGACCCCGCGCTGGTGGCCGCCATCAGGACCGAGGTCACCCGGCTGCTCGCGGCGCCGCCCGAGGAGCTGGCCCGGCTGCGGGCCAACGCGATCCGCACCGCGCGCGCCTTCACCTGGGAGCGGGTCGCGGCCACCTTCCACGCCGTCTTCGCCGGCGTCCGCGACGGCACCCTGACGCCCCACCGCCCCGGTCCCGCGCCCGTCCCGCCCCGGCCGGGCACCGGCACCGTGCGGCCGGCCGGCGCCGCCGGCTGGCGCGTCGAGTACCGCGCCCCCGACGCCAGGACGGTGGACGTGGTGCGCGCCACCACGACATGGCCGTTGACCGCCGACGCCACCGGCGCGTTCACCGGTACGGTGCCGGCAGCCGCCGAACCGACCGTCGCGCTGCTGATCACTGGCGCCGACGGCCGGATCGGCTGGGAAGGTCTTGACACGCCGTTCGCGGCAGGCGAGTACGCCGCACGCGAGGAGGAGAGGGACACCGCGTGACCCGACGGGACGACCAGACGCCGTTCGACGTGTTCGTGATCGGGGGAGTGGGCGTGGACACCATCGTCCGCGTCCCCGAACTCCCGTTGCCGCAGCGGGACTCCATCATGGTGCCGCCCATCGAGCGGTACGTCGCGCACACCGGTAACGGGGTCGCGCTCGGCTGCCACCGGCTCGGCCTGCGCACCCGTCTCGCCGACGTGATCGGCGCCGACCTCGAGGGCGAGCTGATCACCGCGCACTACGCCAAGGCGGGACTCTCCTTCGATCACCGGATCCACCCGGCCGGCACCCGGCGCAGCGTCAACCTCGTCGACCGGCACGGCCACCGGCTCTCCCTCTACGACGCCAGGCAGCCCGTCGGCATGGCCGTCGACCCCGCCCTCTACCGGCCCGCGCTCGGCCGCGCCCGGCACGTCCACGTCTCGATCATGGACTGGGCCAGGCACGCCCTCGCCGACGCCGTCGCGGCCGGCGTCCCCACCTCGACCGACCTGCACGACTGGGACGGCGAGAGCGAGCACCACCGCGACTTCGCCTACGGCGCCGACCTCGTCTTCGTCTCCACGGCCGCGCTCGGCGACCGCGTCGAGGACGTCGCCCGCGACATCCTGGCCAAGGGCCGGGCCGCCGCCGTGGTCGCCATGGCCGGCGGCGACGGCAGCCACCTGGCGCTGCCCGGGCAGCCACTGCGCCGGCTACCCGCCGCGCCCGTTCCCGGCGGCCGGGCGGTCGACACCAACGGCGCCGGCGACAGTTACGTCGCCGGCTTCCTCTACGCACGGCTCGGCGGCGCCGACTGGCACACCGCCATGCGGGCCGGCGCGGCGGCCGGCGCCCACGCCGTCGCCACCGCCGGCACCCACGTCTCCTTCATCGACGAGGAGGAGCTGATCCGCGCACTGTCCTGACCCCGACCCGGAAGGGAGCCCCGATGCACGGCACCGACACTCCCACCGAAACCCCAGAGCCCCCCGACACCCTGACCGCCGACACCGTGGTCGTCGGCGCCGGCGCCGCCGGCTGCGTCATCGCCGCCCGGCTCAGCGAGGACCCGGAGCACCGGGTGCTGCTCCTCGAAGCCGGCCCCGACTACGGCCCGTTCGACCCGGCACGCTGGCCGGCCGAGCTGCTCGACGCCCGCTCGGCCGCCCGCGGCCACGACTGGGACCTCACCGCCCCGCCCTGCTGCGCCCGCGCCCGCGTCGTCGGCGGCTCCTCGGCCCACAACGGCTGTTGGGCCACGATCGGCGCGCCCGCCGACTACGACGCCTGGGGGCCGCCTTCGGGCGGTGCCTGGGACCACTCGGCGCTGCGGCCCCACCTGGACGAGGCGGTGGCCACCCTGCGGGTGCGGACGGTGCCCGAGCGGGACCAGACCGCCTGGCACCACGCCGTGATCGAGGCGGCCGGCGCGCTCGGCCTGCCGTTCCTCCCCGACATCAACGCCGAGGACGCCCGCGAGGGCATCGGCTGGGTGCCGCTCAACGCCGTCGACCGCACCCGCTGGCACACGGCGTTCGCCTACCTCGACCCAGCCCGCGACCGCCCCAACCTCCGGGTCCTGCCCGACACCCTGGCCGACCGGCTGATCCTGGACGGCGACCGGGCCACCGGCGTGGCCACCGTGCACGGTGGCCGCCCGCTCACCGTGCACGCCGGCCGGGTGGTGCTCGCCTGCGGCGCCTACGGCACCCCGCCGCTGCTGGTGCGCAGCGGCGTCGGCCCGGAGCCCGAACTGCGCAGGCTCGGCGTGCCCGTCGCGCTGCCGCTGCCCGGCGTGGGGGAGAACCTCACCGACCACTCATCGCTCGGGCTCATGCTCGCCCCCGCGGACGCCCTCGCCGAGCTGATGCCGGACGCGGCCGAGTGCTACTTCGCGCAGAGCCTCGTCAAGGCGCGCTCAAGCCAGGCCGCCGACGAGGCCTGGGACGTGCACATCGTGCCCTCGGCGGGGCCGGCCGAGGACGCCCAGGGCTTCTACAACGGGCCGCTCAACGCCGGCCTCTACGTCTTCGTGATGGCGCCCAGATCCCGGGGCCGGGTGCGCGCCGCCGCCCTCGACCCGGCCGCGTCGCCGGAGATAGACCACGGCTTCTTCACCGACCCCGAGGGCCACGACGTCCGGGTCGTCCTCGACGGCCTCGACCTCGCCCGCGAGCTGGCCGCCACCGCGCGCCTCACCACGCTCGCCGCCGCCCCGCCCGCCGCCGAGGCCGACCGCGAGCCGGCCGCCGTCCGGGCCGCCGCCAGCGGCTACTGGCACGCCGTCGGCACCTGCGCGATGGGCCCCGAGGACGACCCGATGGCGGTGGCCGGGCCCGACGGCCGGGTGCACGGCCTGACCAACGTGCACATCGCCGACGCCTCGCTGATGCCGGTGATCCCCCGGGCCAACACCCACCTGACCACCGTGGCGGCGGCCTCGCTGCTGGCGCGACACATGACGGCCGGGGTGAGCGCCGCATGAGGATCGGACTGCTCTCGCCGAACATGCCGCCGCACGACTCGCCCGAGGCCGCGCGCCTGCTCCCGGTCCTGGCCGAGCGGCACGGCGTCGAGTCGCTGTGGGTACCGGAACACGTGGTGCTGCCCGCCGACCACACCACCCGCTACCCCTACGCGGACGACGGCCGGCTGCCGGTGCCCGCCGAGTGGCCCTACCCCGACCCGCTGACCTGGCTCTCCTTCGCCGCCGCGGTCACCGACCGGGTGCGGCTGGTGACCGGCATGCTCATCCTGCCCCAGCGCAACCCGGTGGTGCTCGCCAAGGAGACGGCGACGCTCGACTTCCTCTCCGGCGGGCGGCTCGACCTCGGCCTCGGCATGGGCTGGTTCCGCGAGGAGTTCGCCGCCGTGGGCGTCGACTTCGACGACCGGGCGGCCAGGTTCGAGGAGTACGTGGCGGTGCTGCGCGCCCTGTGGAGCGGGGACGAGACCTTCGCCGGTTACTACCACCGCTTCACCAGGGCCCGCTGCCATCCCAAGCCGGCCGGGCGGATCCCGCTGATCCTCGGCGGCCACACCAGGGCCGGGGCCCGCCGCGCCGGCCGGCTCGCCGACGGCTACTTCCCGGCCGTGGCCGACCCGGTGCCGCTGTTCGCCGAGTGCCGGGTCGCGGCCGAGGCGGCCGGCCGCGACCCGGACGCCATCGAGCTGATCGCCGAGGCGGCGCCGGCCACCCCGGAACGGGTCGCGGAGCTCGCCGCGCTCGGCGTCACCCGCGCCCTGGTCTACCCACCGAGCGTCCCGCTGGACGAACTCCCCGGCGCCTTCGAGGAGTTCGCCGCGAGGCTGCTGCGGCCTGTCGCTCTGCTCTGAGCCGGCCGCCGGTGGCGAGGGCCGGCGCAGCCCGCTGGCCCTCGCCACCGGCCTGCCGGACGTGGGTTGTCATGGCTCTCGGCGGAGCGCCAGCGCTTCGCTCTGAGTCAGCCCGGCAGCCCGTCGAGCCCGTGACGGTCGGCCGTCAGCCGCTCGCCGGCCAGCACGACGCTGTCCAGCACGCTCACCCCGGCCGCCACCGTGGCACCCGGCAGCACCACGGAACGCTCAACCCGGGCGCCCGGCTCCACCCGGCCGCCCGGGTGCAGCACGCTGCCGAGCACCGTGGCGCCCGCCGGCGGCTCCCCGCCGAACAGGCTGTCCGTCTCCGGCGCGTAGCGCGGCGCCGCGCCCGGCAGGGTGCGCGGCAGCAGCGCCGGCGGCAGCGGATGCGGCCGGTCAAGCAGCCGCAGCTGCTCGGAGTGGTAGCGCTCGACGGTGCCGATGTCGGCCCAGTAGTCGGCGACCTGGAACGCCGTCACCGGCCGCCCGGCCGCGATCATCTCCGGCAGCACGTCCCGGCTGATGTCGTGCTGCCACCCGTCCTCGCCGCGCGCCGCCAGCTCGTCGAGCACCTCGCGCAGCGCCTCGATCCTGAACAGGCAGAAGGCCGTGAACACCAGGTCAGAGGTGGGGTCTTCGGGCTTCTCGACCAGTGCCCGCACCCGCCACCGCTCGTCGACCTCCACCATGCCGAAGAGCCGGACGTAGCGTCGCTCGATGCGCTGCACCCCGATCGTGCAGTCCGCGCCGGACTCCCGGTGCGCTGCCAGCATCGGCGCGTAGTCGAACAGGTAGACGTGATCGGCGTGTTGCACCAGCAGGTCGCTCGCTCCCGGCGCGAACAGCCACTCCGCGTTGGCCAGCAGCGCGTCCGCCGTGCCGCGCTCCGGCGGCCGCGCCGGCAGCCGCCCGCCGGGCCACGGGCCGCCGCTGGCGCGCAACAGCGCGTCGTGCGGCCCGAAGTGCAGCCGGGTGCGGGGGTGGTGGTCCCAGTGCCGCAGCAGGTGGTCCACCAGGTCCGACTCCCGGTGCAGCGAGAGCAGCACCAGCTCGCCCAGACCCGAGCGCACCGCGTTGGCCACGCTGAAGTCGACGAGCCGGCAGGCCGCCGCGTACGGCACCAGCGGCTTGCACGCCCGGGCCGTCAGGGGTCCCATCCGCTGCCCGAGGCCACCGGCGAGCAGCGCCCCGCGCACCCCGGGAAGGCTCACCACGTCCTCCCCTGGGCGGTGCCCTGCGGCAGCAACCCCCGCAGCGTGGCGAGCGAGTTGGCCACCCCCTGCTCGGTCGGCAGCAGCGCGTCCTCGTGCTCCACGTACAGCACCCCCCGGTAGCCCTCGTCGAGCAGCGCCGCCACGATCGCCGGCCAGGGCAGTTCGCCGGCGCCGAGCGCCCGGAAGCGGATCGCCGGGCCAGGGCCGTACCGTGACCAGCCGGCGCCCGTCGGGTCGCCGGGATCGCGCCACCGCTGGAGGTCCTTGGCGTGCACGGCGGCGAGCCGCTCGCCCCAGCCGCGCACCGCCCGCACGGGGTCGTGCCCCGTGGCCGCCAGGTTCGCCGGGTCGACGCAGAGCCCCACGCCCTCCGCCGCCGCCAGCAACGCCCGCGCGCTGGCCGGGTCGTAGGCCACCTGCTTGGGGTGCGGCTCCACCACCACCCGCACGCCTGAGGCGGCGGCCAGCGCCAGGATCGGCTCGGCGGCCCGCGCCCAGGCGTCCACGTTGTCCTGCCAACTCACGTCGCTGCCCCACCAGGAGAGCCACCGCGACAGGTCGGGCACGCCCAGCATCAGCCGGGCCAGCGGCGCCCCGAGCCCGGCCGCGAGCCGCACCGTGGCCAGCGCGGCCCGCAGCCCGTGCGCCCGCTTCGCCTCCGGCGGGCCGGCCAGCACCGGGTCGGTGTGCGAGCCGTGCGGGCCGAGCAGCAGTTGGGTGTCCCGGCTGTTGCTGACGCAGCCCACCTCGAGTCCGGCCGCGTCCAGCCGCGCGCGCAGCTCCGCGTGGTAGCCGGGCTCCTCCGCCCGGTCGGCGGCCACCAGGCCGAAGGTCGAGTCGGCCGGCAGGTCGACCACCCGCACCCCGGCCCGGCCGGCCGTCGCCAGCGCGCCGTCGAGCCCGGCCGGCGCCAACGCGGCTAGGCACAGGCCGAGTTCGATCGGCCCCGCCGTCGTTCCCCCATCCGCGGTCATCCGCGCACCCCTTCCCCGGCCTCCCGTGCGATGGTCCAGGCCCAGCCGGCCAGCGCCGCCGGCGGCCCGGCCGGTCGCGCGCGCAGCGCCGCGAGTACCCGCCCGGCCGGATCGGCCACCCGCTCGGGCGGCGCCTCGGCGCCCAACTCGGCCACCAGGCGTCGCCCCAGGGTCTCGGCGAACTCGGGGGAGCCCCGGAACACCCCGCCGTTCAGCACCACCGGCCAGCCGCCCCGCAGACCGGCCAGGTCGCGGGCCGCCCGCACCCCGGCCACCAGGTCGTCGAGCGCCCGCGTCACCACCCCGCCGGCCACCTCGTCCCCGGCCAGCCAGCAGCGGGACACCACGGGGGCGAGCGCCGCCACCGCCGCCTTCGGGAACGGCCGTGCCGCCAGGTCCCTGGCCAGCTCCCGTACCGGCGAGCCGAACTCGGCCGCCAGCTCGGCGCCGAGCGTCGTGGGCGCGCCCCGCCCGTCGAGGCCGCGCACGGCGGCCCGCAGCCCGTCGAGGCCGAGCTGGAACGCGCTGCCCTCGTCGCTGCCCAGGTACTCGCAGCCGCCCACCGAAACCGGCGGCCCGGAACCGTCCGAGGCGAGGAAACCGGAGCCCGTGCCGCACACCACCGCCACGCCGCGACCGGCCAGCGGGGGAGCGAGCAGCAGCGGCAGCACGTCCCGCGAGACCACCAGCGGGCCGAGCAGGCCGCTGGCCCGCGCCAGGGTGGCGATCCGCGCCACGTCCGCGGCCGCCGCGCCCGCGTCGAGCGCCGCGGTGGCCAGCCAGCCGCGCGCCGTGCGGGCCCCCTCGGGGCCGAGCCGCGCCGCCACCTCGCCCAGCAGCTCGCGCAGCACGCGCTCCGCGGCCACCGCCCCCACCGAGGCGGGGTTCACGGAGCCACGTCTGAGCCGTGACCCGTCGTCGAGCGCCGCGGTGGTGGAGCTGCCCCCCGCGTCGATCGCCCAGAACCGTTCGTCATCCCGATCGTCCATGGTGCCTCCGCCGCTGTCGGTGGCATGTCCATTACCCCACGCTACGAGGCGGCCTGGCTTTGTACCAGGGGCTGCGCGATAGTGGTGTGCGACCTGGATCACAACGGGGTGAACGGAGCATGGAGTGCGGCTTGGGAACGGCGGGGTCTTAGGGCTCCTCGCGGTAGCCGGCAGTTGGGGTCTCTTCTGGGGCGGCTGGGCACCGCTCATCCCCCAGATCAAGTCCGATCTCGACCTCAGCGACCAACAGTTGGGTCTCGCCCTCTTCGCGGTACCGGTCGGCGCCGTGCCGGCCATGCTGCTCACCGGGCGGCTCGCCAGACGACTCGGCCACCGGGTGCTGCCCGCGGTGACCGCGCTCTTCGCCGGCAGCGTCCTCGTCGTCGGCCTGGCACCCGACCGGTGGACCTTCACCGCCGCCCTGCTGCTCGTCGGCGCCACCAGCGGCGGCATCGAGGTCGCGCTCAACGCCACCACGGCCGCCCACGAGGCACGCGACGGCTCCCGGCTCTTCAACAAGGTGCACGCCGTCACCCCGCTGGTGATGGTCCTCGCCGCGCCGGCCGTCGGCCTCGGCCGCGAACTCGGCGCCTCCAAGCTCACGGTGCTGACGCTGATCGCCCTGCTGGTCGCCGCCAGCGCCGCCCTCGCCATCGACCCGCGCGGCTGGCAGGAGCCGGCCGAGCAACACCCGGCCCGGCGGCCGGCACAGGCTCGCGGCCCCCGGCTGCTCACCGGGCCGCTGCTGCTGGTCGGCATCGTGGGCGCCGCCGTCCTGTTCATGGAGAACGCCGTCGAACAGTGGGGTGCCATCCTCCTGGAGGAGGAGCTCGGCACCGGACCGCTGCTCGCCAGCCTCGGGCCCGCCGCCTACATGGCCGGCCTCTCCGGCGGCCGGATGCTCGCCCAGTGGCGCGGCGCCCGCCTCGGCGACCGCTCCCTCGCCACCCTCGGCGGCACCCTCGGCGGCCTCGGCATCGCCGTCGCCGCCCTGGCCGACACCGCCTGGCTCGCGCTGGCCGGCTTCGCCGTCGCCGGCATCGGCCTCGCCCCCGTGCTGCCCACCCTGCTCGGCGCCGCCGGCCGGGCGGCGGGCCCCGGCCAGCGCGCCACCGCCGTCTCCGCGGTCACCACCGCCTCCTACGCCGGCTTCCTCTCCAGCCCACCGCTGGTTGGCACCCTCGCCGGCTGGCTCAGCCTGCCCACCGCGCTCGGCCTGGTCGCCCTCGGCGGGCTGCTCGTCATCGCCGGATCCCGCGCCAACCGGCTCCTCGACCCCCGGGCCAGCGAGTCCAGGACCGGAGCCCTGGTATGAGCGGCGGGAGTAGGGTCCTCGTCGTGGGCGCCGGGTACATCGCAGGCCTTGTCGGCCGGCGCCTCGCCGCCCTCGGCCACCACCCGGTGCTCAGCTCCCGACACCGGCCCGCCACCCCCGGCACCCGCGGCCTCGACTGGCTGCCCGCCGACGTCCTCGACCCCGACTCCCTCGACCGGCTGTTCGCCGCCGCGCGCCCCGACGCTGTCGTCACCGTCCACGGCCCGTCCGACATCACCTGGTGCGAGGCCAACCCGGACGCCGCCGACGCCGCCCACCACGGTGGCGCCCGCCGCCTCGCCGCCCTCCTCGACGGCCGCCGGGCCCTGATGATCTCCACGGACAACGTCTTCCCCGGCGACCGCCCGAGCTACGGCGAGTCCGACCCGACCACGCCCGCCAACGCCTACGGCCGTGCCAAGCTCGCCGCCGAGCGCGCCCTGCTTGCTACCGGCGACGCCCTCGCCCTGCGCGTCAGCCTCGTCTACGGCTGGGACACGGCGGGGCTGCGCCCCAACTTCTTCACCACCTGCGCCCTCAGGCTCGCCGCCGGACAACCCGTCGCCGTCCCCGACGACCACTGGAACACCCCCGTCCTCGCCGACGACGTCGCCGCCTGGACCGCCGCCCTGCTGACCTCCGACGTCACCGGCGTGCTCCACCTGGGCGGGCCCACCCGGCTCAGCCGCCTCGACTGGGCCCGCCACATCGCCCGCGCCCAGGGCGCCGACCCCGCCCTGGCCCGCGCCGCGCCCCGCGACGACACCACCTACGCCTGCCGCCCACGCAACGCCTGCCTGCACAGTGAACGTGCCGCCACCATCCCAGAACTCGAGGGACTCGCCCCCGCCGACGTCCACGAGGCCAGCACCCGGCTGATAGCCGAGGGAGAGGAGCAGCCACCATGACCGACCGACACCTGTTCCTGGCGAGCAAGCGGGCCGCCGTCACCTACGCGCCCGACCCGGACACCGGCCGGCTACGCCCCTGGATCGCCCCCGGCGGCACCGGCAACGTCGTCGCCGAACAGGCCGGTGTGCTCGACGTGTCCTGGATCGCCAGCGCCGACACCGACGACGACCACCGCGCCGCCAGCGAAAACCCGGCCGGGCTCACCCTCGGCCTCCCCTCGGGCCGCGACATCACGATCCGGCTGCTGCGCCACGACCGCCGGACCTTCGAGATCGTGCAGAACCACCTCACCGCCGAACTGCTGTGGGCCGCCAACAACTACGGCTGGGACCGCTGGACCACCCCCACCTTCGACGACGCCACCCATGAGGCGATGGACCGGTTCGCCGAGTTCACCGACGACTTCGCCCGCGCCCTGCTCGACGCCTCGGCCGACACCGCCGACCCGGCCTACCTGGTCCACGACTACCAACTCGTCGGTGTCCCCGCCCGGTTACGCCAGGCACGCCCCGACGCGCCGATCCTGCTGTTCGTCCACATACCCTGGCCGTCCCCCGACTACTGGCGCATCCTGCCCAGGCGCGTGCGCACCGGCCTGCTGGAGGGCATGCTGCCGGCCACCACCATCGGCTTCTTCGCCGACCGCTGGTGCCGCAACTTCCTCGACTGCGTCGCTGACTTGATGCCCGACGCCCGCGTCGACCGCGAGGCCGGCACCGTCCACTGGCGCGGCCACCGCAGCCGGGTCCGCACCATGCCGCTCGGCTACAGCCCCCTCACCCTGGAGGGCCGCGACCCCAAGCTTCCCGACGGCATCGCCGACTGGGCCGGCGACGCTCCCCTCGTCGTGCACAGCGGCCGCACCGACCCCATGAAGAACGCCGAACGCGCCGTCCGCGCCTTCGTCCTCGCCCTGCGCGACGACCCACGGCTGCGCGGCACCCGGATGCTGGTCCGGATGAACCCCAACCGGCTCTACGTCGAGGCCAACGCCGACTACGTGCGCCGCGTCGAGGAGGCCGTCGCCGACGCCAACGCCCGCCTCGGCGCCGACACCGTGCGGCTGCACTGCGACAACGAGGTCGACCACACTATCGCCTGCTTCCAACGCGCCGACCTGCTGATGTTCAACTCCACGGTCGACGGCCAGAACCTCTCCACCTTCGAGGCCCCCCTGGTCAACACCCGCGACGCCGACGTCATCCTCTCCGAGATGTGCGGCGCCGCCGAGGTGCTGGCCCCGGTCTGCCGCACCGTCAACCCCTACGACCTGCGAGAACAGGCCGAGGCCATCGCCGCCGGGCTCACCGCGCAGCCCCACGAGCGGCGCCAGGCCGCCCACCGCAGGCGCGCCGCCGCCCGCCCCTGGACCCTGGAGACCTGGGTGCGCGCCCAGCTCGACGGGCTCGACGCCGACCACCGCGACCGCCATGCCTGAGCCGGCCCCCGACCCCCTCGC
>NZ_SMKC01000330.1 GCF_004348315.1 Streptomyces sp. 8K308
CCTCCGCCCCCGCCCCGCTCCCGAGCGAGCCGCCGGGCGCCGGTCCCGTCTCCGAGACCTGGGCCGCGTTCCCGCCGCCGCCCCCGCCGAAGAAGCGCCGCACCGGGCTGATCGCCGCCATCGTCGCGGCCACGCTCCTCGCCGGCGGCGTCGGCGGCGGGATCGGCTACCTGGTGGCCGGCGGCGACAGCGACTCGGCCTCGGTCTCCGCCGACCGCGGCAGCGAGACGGTGGCCAGGCCGCCGGACTCCGTCGCCGGGATAGCGGAGGCGGCCCTGCCCAGCGTGGTGACCATCGAGGCGGGCAGCGCCGCCGAGGGCAGCACGGGCACCGGCTTCGTCTACGACGAGGAGGGCCACATCATGACGAACAACCACGTGGTGGCCAGCGCGGCCAACGGCGGCTCCCTCACCGTCACCTTCTCCGACGGGGAGAGCTACGACGCCGAGGTCGTCGGCCGCGCCGAGGGCTACGACGTGGCGGTGATCCGCATCACCAACCTCCAGGGGCGCGACCTGTCGCCGCTGCCCATGGGCGACTCGGACCAGGTGGCCGTCGGCGACGCGACCATCGCCATCGGCGCACCCTTCGGCCTCTCCGGCACGGTCACCACCGGCATCATCAGCGCCGAGGACCGCCCCGTCGCCTCGAGTGACGGCCAGGGCGGCAGCGCCTCCTACATGAACGCGCTGCAGACCGACGCCTCCATCAACCCGGGCAACTCGGGCGGCCCCCTGCTGAACGCGGACGGCGAGGTCATCGGCGTTAACTCGGCGATCCAGCCCAACCCGAGCGGGGGCGAGGCGGGCAGCATCGGCCTCGGCTTCGCCATCCCGATCAACCAGGCGGAGCGCGTCGCCCAGGACCTGATGGACGGCGGCGAGCCGATCTACCCGATCATCGGCGCCTCGGTGGAGTCCGGCGGCATGGTCACCAACGGTGCGCAGATCGTCGAGTCGACCAACAACGGCAGCGAGCCCGTCACCCCCGGCGGCCCCGCCGACGAGGCCGGCCTCCAGCCCGGCGACGTGATCACCCGCTTCGACGACCGCATCATCGACAGCGGCCCCACCCTGATCAGCCAGATCTGGGCCCGCCAGCCGGGCGACTCAGTCGAGATCACCTACGAGCGAGACGGCCAGGAGCGCACCACCACCCTGGTGTTGGGCGAACGCGTGGGAGACCAGTGACCCACAGCCGCTACGCTGTCCGAGTGCGCCGCCACCGGCGCACGAGGAGGCGTGCCCGAGCGGCCGAAGGGAACGGTCTTGAAAACCGTCGTGGCGGCAACGTCACCGTGAGTTCGAATCTCACCGCCTCCGCCACCTGAGCCCAGCGAACGGCCCCCGACCAGCACGTCTGGTGCGGGGGCCGTCGCTGTGTCCGGCACCCCGCCGGCGACCGTGGCTCCCCGCCATTCCCGCCCGATGGGGCACGCGAGGGGCATGGTGGAGCCGGTTGCTTAGGTCTGTCGGACTGCTCATGAGGCTGGTGGTTTGTAGTCCGCTGCGTATCAGCAGGGTGGTTGTTGCCGCTTCTGGTACTACCTCAGCGCCTCGCGGGGTGGAAGGCAGACTCCGCACATGAGAGCCGTCATGCTTCGGCAAGTGCTACAAGATCAAGCCCTGTACGCGTTGGAGTGGCAGGCGCGCATTGCCCGATGGCGCGAGGAGAACCCCGAGGGCTCGGTGGAAGAGCTCCTGACCTACGTGGATAGCTTCGTTGCGAGCGCGCGACATGAGCTGATCCGGGGTTGGATGGCGACGGATCGCATGTCGGAGCAGGAAGCGACCGACTTCACGGACGAGTACCTGCGCAGATCAGGTGTCGACGGGCTTGCGCTCCGCACCTGGGAGGAAGGTCCGCGCCCGTATGTGCAATGTCCGCTTCCGAACAGGGGGCAGACGCTTGGATGATCATGGAAGTCCTCGGGCACAGCTCCATCCGCGTGACCATGGACGTCTGCACCTTCGTCCGTCTCGACGCCCAGCGCTCCGCCTTCGGCCAGGTCGGCGACGCTCTCAGGGGTGACGGCGACGGCGCCGAGGATGACGGCGGACCCGGGAGCGTCCCCGCGGCCGTGTGATCAGCGGGCCTGGTCGTTGCCGTCAAACGCTGCCGTCAGCGGGCACGCGAAAGCCCCTGTCGATCACTCGACAGGGGCTCTGGCCTGCTGTGCGCTCGGCAGGATTCGAACCCGCAACCTTCTGATCCGTAGCTCAAAATCGATCGGTCGGTGAGGGGCATACCGGTCGCTCCGGGGCCTCCAGAGGACACTACTGAGCGGGGGCGGTTGCTGGGGTTGCTGTATCCGGCTGCTGTACAGCACGATCCTGACCGGGGGCTGATCGATGGAGCGGAAACAGCTCGAACGACTACTGACCGGTGATGACGAGGCGTCCCCGGCTGCCCTGGCCGCTCTGCGCGGCGGCGCTTCCTACGTTGTCTGGGACGGCACCGCGTCCGCCGACTCGCTCGCCAAGATCTACGGACGTCGACTCCGGCACACCGTCCGGAAGAGCATCGACACGACGGGTCTGGATCGCGCCGTGCAACTCCTCGCGCGGCACGGCCAGCCGGTTCGCCTGGGACAAATCAGGGCCGTCGACGGGTCATGGGTCTTCATGCTGTTTCTCAGTCAGGACGGTAGCGAGCTGTTGGCATGCACCGGGGTACGGCAGCCCTCCAGCGAACTCTGACATCACGACGCGCGCCACCCGCTGAAGCGCAAGGAGGCCAACACGCTTTCCAACTGTGTTGGTGGGTTGCTGGGGTGGTGCAGTGGCGTTCACCTGCGTTCATGGGCGGCTGGCCTCCGTGTCGTACTGGGCTTGGGTCCGTCTGCACGGCCGTGAACGGGGCTGAATGAGACGGAAACTGAGACGGTGGCCCACGGTGCTAGAACTGTTGTCGCCACCATGGCACGTCCAGGCTGTCGGCCGAGATGACCTTGGCTCTCGCCAGAATCCTGTTATCGAGGGCCCACACGAGTGCGCGCAGCTCGCGCGCGCTCTTCTTGGGCAGCGCATGGAGGACGGCTTCGAGGTGACCGCGGAAGTGGCCGGCGTTACATCCGCACTCAGGGATGCCGCAGTCAGGGCTCGGGAGCGGGTCTGCGAATCGTCTGAGGGGGCCGTGGGCAAGGGCCTTCCAATGCCAGAACGCTTCCTCCGTGGCCTCGGGCCAGAAGCGGGTTCGCTCGAGCCGACGGAGGTCCGCTGTGCAAGATCCTGAAAGGCGATCGATGGACGGGTACCATCGCCGCCTCAGGACGCGGACAGGGAGTTCACCCCGCAGAGCTGACGGGCGCCTACGCGGCATTGCCCCTTCGGTTGTCGGTCATGGGAGCAACGTACAGCCCTATGCGCCAGAGAGCCACCTCGTCTGCGGTCAACAGACCTGAGCTTGGGAATCACCGTATAGATTCCGCTGAACACGCTCCTGACCTGCTGAAACTCCCGGGCAATCCACCTTCCGCTCAACGTCTCTCGGCGACCGTGATTGACCGCGGTGACCCGCTCTACGCGGCGTGGGTCCTGGCCCTCGTTCTCGGGCTGCGGCGTGGGGAGGTGCTGGGGCTCACCTGGGACTCGGTGAACTTCGACACCGGGGAGCTCTACGTTGATCACCAGCTCCAGCGGGCGGGCCGCGCGATCCTGCACCGGGAGACCAAGACGGAGGACTCGGACGACTTCCTTCCGCTGCCGGACCTGTGCCTTGCCGCGCTCAAGCTCCGGCGTCAGCAGCAGCTCGACGCCAAGCGGGCGGCCGGCGACCTGTGGCAGGACCGGCACGATCTGATCTTCACCACGCGCTACGGCACGCCGATCGAGCCGGGGAACCTCACTCGGCACTTCGCGGTGCGGGCCCGGCGGGCAGGCGGCCGGGTGATCCCGCTGCGGAACACCCGGCACACCACCAGCTCACTCCTGGTCGCGCTGAAGGTTCACCCCAAGATCGCGCAGCGCATCCTGCGGCACTCGCAGATCGCGATGACGCTTGAGGTGTACGCCGAGGCGACCGAGGAGCAGGTCAGGGAGGCGTTGCAGCGGCTCGCGGGCGGGTTCACCACCTGACCCGACCGTTGCGGTACTCCGCTGCTGTACGGCGCGCAAAAGCCCCGTTCCAATCACGGAACGGGGCTTTGACCTGTGCGCTCGGCAGGATTCGAACCTGCAACCTTCTGATCCGTAGTCAGATGCTCTATCCGTTAAGCTACGAGCGCCCTGGCCCCTGGGGGCCGGTGCGGGGACAACATTACAGCACTGCGGGCCAGGGGTGAAATCAGTTGTCCCGGGGGCGGTCGTGTGGCCCTGACCTGCGGTGACTGTGATCCATTAACGTGGCGAAGCCCCGGCCGGGTGGGCCGGGGCTTGGCTGGATGACGGCGGAGGCTCCGGGATTTGAACCCGGGATGGGGGGTAACCCCAAACCGCATTAGCAGTGCGGCGCCATAGACCAGACTAGGCGAAGCCTCCTCGCACGACAGCGTGGTCGCTACGTGCTCGCAAATGATGCCACAGCCCGAACGGCCGCAGCCAATCGGATTCCACCCTACGGGGGTGTCGCCGCCGCGTCGAGTTGCGCAACGGACTCCGGTCGGGAGCGTTAGCAGTGGGGGTCGAGTAACGGCTCGATCACACAACGCACACCTCCTGGAGCGCGCATCATGTCGAACACGCCGAACACACCGAGCACGCGGAAGTCGCGGAAGAAGAACGGTCTCGTCGCCGCGCTCGTCCTGTTCGCGTCAGCCATCGTGGCCGCCGCGCCGCAGGGGCCGCGCGGCCCTCGGGTGGAGCCGGCCGTGGCCCCCACACACCAACTGGTGATCACCGTCGCCGACGCCACCGAGGAGACCAACGGCACCCACACCCTCACCTGCGACCCGGCCGGCGGCGACCACCCCGAGGCGGACGCGGCCTGCGAGACGCTGCTCGCCAGCGAGCAGCCGTTCGAGACGACGGACGAGGGGACGCTCTGCACCTACATGTACGGCGGCCCGGCGCACGCCACCGTCGAGGGGGTGTGGGAAGGCGAGTCGGTGTCCACGGAGTTCACCCGGTCGGACGGGTGCGAGATCGCGCGCTGGGACGCGTTGGTGCCGGCGCTCCCCGAGATGGTGCCGTGAGCGTGTGTGAGCAGGTTCTTCGCGCCGCCTCGTCGCGCCTGTTGCGGCGGGCCGTAGACTCCCCCTAATGACGCGCGCGGGACGTGCACTGAAGACACGTGGGTAGAGGGAGGAACCGACGTCGTGAGCAGCAGGCCAGCGAGAGGCGCTGCTCGCCTCGCCGCAATACTCGACGCGCTGCCCGACGCGCTGTTGCTCGTCAACGGTAACGGCACCGTCGTCAACGCCAACGCCATCGCGATGGAGACCCTGGGCGCCCCCGGCGCCCCGCTCGTCGGGCGTGGACTCCTCGACATCGTCCCGGACTTCGACCCGCGCCGGATCCCCGGCTCGATGCGTCGCCCCGACGACGATCCGACCGCGAGGACCAAGCCCACCCGGATGGTCGCCCGGCGCACGGACGGCGTCGAGCTCCAGGTCGAGGTGACGAGCGCCGGGCTCAACTCCGCGCACTCGCCCTACGCCTCGGCCATAGAGGCGGCGTTCGCGGACGACTACGGCGGCGAGGAGCTGCTGGTGCTGATCATCCGCGACCTGTCGGGCACGCTGGACACCGAGGCGGAACTGGTGCGCCAGCAGCGACAGACGGAGATGATCCTGCGCGCCGCCTCCGAGGGCGTGATAGGGGTCGACACGGCGGGCCGGATCGTGCTGGTGAACCCGGCGGCCGCGCAGATCCTCGGCCATCGGGCCAGCCAGCTCGGCGGCCAGGAGCTGCACCCGCTGGTGCAGCACTCGCGGATCGACGGCACGCCGTTGGCGTTCGAGGAGACCCCGCTCCACGACACCCTGACCTCGGGCCGCAAGCACCGGGTACGCGGCCAGGTGCTGTGGACCAAGGACGGCCGCCCGGTGCCGGTGGACCTGACCACGGCGCCGGTCCGGGACGGCGACCAACTCGTGGGCGCCGTACTGGCGTTCAGCGACCGGCGGAAGTACGACGCGCTGGCGGCCCGACACGCCCAGCTGGTCTCGGTGCTCGGTGAGAGCCTGCGCGGGCCGCTTGACCAGCTGCGCGGCGAACTCGGCTCGTTGGCCGCCGACTCGGCGGGACAGCTGTGGCCCGAGGCCAACCAGGTGCTGCACCATCTCGCCGCCGGCTACTCGCGGATGACCACCCTGCTGGACAACGTACTGAGCTTCCAGCGGCTCGACGAGGGCCGCGAGAAGCTGTCGATCGAGCGGGTCTCGCTCGACGAGGTGGTGTCGGCGGGCGTCGAGGGCGCGACCGAGCTGATCGGCCCGGGGCGCGCGCAGTTCGCGGTGCACGCCCCGCCCATCGAGGCCGAGGTCGACCCGGAGCGGATGGCGCAGGCGCTCGCGCACCTGGTGGCCGACGTGGCCGGCGTCGACGCGACCGGGCAGACCGCGGCCGCCATGGGCGGCGCGCCCGCCGGCGACTCGACGATCGTGGTGGCGGCGGCGCAGCGCGGTGACGTGGTGCGGATCGAGGTGCGCGGCCCGTACGGCGGCGGCAGCCCGGTGCACGAGCCGATCGTGCGGGGCATCGTCCGGCTGCACGGCGGGGTGTTGCAGACGCACGAGGTCGGCGGCGCCGCCGCGTACGTGCTCGAGGTCCCGGTGGCGGCCGGCGGCGGCACGCTGGCGCCCGGCACCGGGGCCGGTGCCGCGCGGGACGGTAGCGGCGACACGACGGTGATGCCGGTGCCGGCGCAGCCGGCGCGCGGCACGGGCGGCGTGGCGCGCCGACCGGCGGCGGCGATCGAGCCGGCGCATCTGCAGAGCGAGCCGCAGGCGGCCGGGCAGTCGCCGACCGGGCGGCGCCGCAGGGCGGCGGCGCCTGACGAGCGGCAGTCGCCCGTAGAGCACGTGCCGGAGCAGCAGTCGGGGACGCAGGGCGGCAACGGCCGGCGCCGGCGCGCGCTGACCGCCGCGCCGCAGGCGCCGGCCGAGGAGACGCCGGCGGAGCCGGGCCCCGGCGGCGAGGCGGCGGCACAGCCGACCGGCCGCCGGCGGCGCGCGGCCGGCCAGGGCGGCCAGGGCGGCCAGGGCGGCCAGGAGGCCGTGGTCCAACTGCCACAGCAGCAAGGGCAGCCGGCGCGGCAGGAGCCGATCGCGCTCGGCCCGGCGCCCGTGCCCGCGCAGGCCAATGCGCCGGCGCCGGCCGGGCCGGTGGGCCTCGAGCCGGCGGTGGGCCAGCCGGGCGTGCCGGGCACGCCGCCCGTCGGCCCCGCCCAGCCGCCAGGGGGCGAGCAATCCGGGCCCCCCGCGCTGCCCGCCGGCCCCGAGGCGCGACAGCATGGACCGCAAGAGGAGGCGGTGGCCGAGGAGCCGCCGCCGGTCGAGCACTCGGTGGTGGCGGCGAGCCCGATCCTGGACGGCACCGCGCCCCGCGTGCCCACGGTGCGACAGCCGCGCGCCCTGCCCATGCCGGGCAGCGACCGCGCCAAGCCCGACCGCTCGCTGCCGGGCGTCAGCGTGCAGACCCTCGGCCAGGGCGTGCCGGTGGCCAGCCTGCCCGAGCGCCGGCAGGTGGCCGGCGCCCTGCCCACCGCCGCGC
>NZ_SMKC01000331.1 GCF_004348315.1 Streptomyces sp. 8K308
AGCTAAGGAGAAGCACCATGGCCGGTGCCACCGTAACCGCCACCGACGCCGACTTCGAGGAGAAGGTCCTCAAGAGCGAGAAGCCGGTACTGGTCGACTTCTGGGCCGAGTGGTGCGGTCCCTGCCGCATGATCGCCCCCTCGCTCGAGGCGATCGCCGCCGAGCACGCCGACAAGATCACCATCGTGAAGCTCAACATCGACGAGAACCCGGCCACGGCCGCTCGCTACGGGATCATGTCCATCCCGACCATGAACGTCTACCAGAACGGCGACGTCGTGAAGACCATCGTCGGCGCCAAGCCGAAGGCCGCGCTGGAGCGCGACCTCAGCGCCTTCCTCTGATCGACACAGCATCTGATCGACGCGAGGGCCGCTGCGTTTCACGTGAAACGCAGCGGCCCTCTGCCATGTCCGCGGGATCCGTTACGACGGACGGAACGCCGGCCGCGCCCTGGCGCCGGCCAGCAACCGATCCAACGCCAGCTCCATGTCGGCACGCCAGGAGACCGCGCGCCTGAGCTCAAGTCGCAGTCGAGGAAAGGCGGAATGCGGTCGCGTCGTCTCGAAACCCACCGCCCACAGATACTCCGCCGGCAGCACACATCGCGGCCCCGACCAACGCGCGTCCCCAAAGGCCTCGATCGCCCGGATCCCCCGCCCCAGCAGTTCCTTGGCCATCGACTGGATCAGCGCCCGACCGAGGCCCTGGTGTTGGGAGCCAAGTTCGATCCGGGCGGTGATGAGTTGGACGGCGTCCGCGGACACCGGGCTGGTTGGGAAGGCGCCGGCCCTCGGCACGTAGGCCGGCGGAGCGTAGAGCGCGTAGCCCACCGGTCGCCGATCCACATAGACGAGGAGACCGCAGGAGCCCCACTCCTCCAACACGGTCGTGAGCCATGCCTTCTTCTCCGACTCCGACCGGCCGGCCCGCTCTGCGGCACGACCACTGACCGGGTCCAACTCCCAGAAGACACATGCCCGGCAGCCGGACGGCAGATCGGCAAGGTTGTCCAGCGTGAGCGGCACAAGCTGACGCCCCATGGATCCCATCGTATCCATGGGGCGTCAGACGTGATCGAAAGTCCGAAGTGACCCCGAGATCAGTCGAGTCAGCCGGCCGCCTCTGTCTCCTGCTGCTCCTCCACAGCGCGGACATGGTCGAGCACCGGTCCCTCGCCCGGAGCGAGCTGGGTCAGGATGCGCTCCAGGTCCTCCATGGAAGCGAACTCGACGACGATCTTCCCCTTCTTCTGCCCCAGGTCGACCTTCACCCGCGTCTCGAAGCGGTCCGAGAGCCGGTTCGCCAGGGAGTCAAGGGCGGGTGAGATCCGCCGGCCGGCGCGCGGGCCCCGGGACCGGGCGCCGTTCTTCTTCAGCGCGGATCCCTGGAGCATCACGATCTCCTCGATCGCCCGCACCGAGAGCCCCTCCGCCACGATCCGCTGCGCCAGCCGCTCCTGCTCCTCGGCATCCTCCACCGACAGCAGCGCCCGAGCGTGTCCGGCCGAGAGCACCCCGGCGGCCACCCGCTGCTGCACCCGAGGGGAGAGCCGAAGCAGCCGCAGGGTGTTGGACACCTGTGGTCGCGACCGACCGATCCGGTCGGCCAGTTCGTCATGGGTGCACTTGAAGTCCCGCAGCAACTGGTCGTAGGCGGCCGCCTCTTCCAGTGGATTGAGCTGGGCACGGTGCAGGTTCTCCAGCAGGGCGTCGAGGAGCATCTTGTCGTCCTCGGTGGCCCGGACGATCGCCGGAATGGCTTCCAGGCCAGCCTCGCGACAGGCCCGCCAGCGCCGCTCGCCCATGATGAGCTCATAGCGCTCCGGCCCCAACTGCCGGACCACGACGGGTTGGAGCAGACCCACCTCCTTAATGGAGGTCACCAACTCGGTCAGCGCGTCCTCGTCGAAGACCTCACGCGGCTGCCGTGGATTGGGGGTGATGAACTCCAGCGGCAGCTCCGCGAAGTGCGCGCCCGCCACCTCCTGGGGGGCCGCCTCGACGCCAGCTGCCACCGTCTCGGCGACCGACGGTGCGTCACCCGTTTCACGTGAAACGCCGTTCTGCCCCTCGCTCACCGAGAACCCGCCAGCCGTCGGAACGGCCAGCCCACGGTCCGGACTCAGCGATGGCACCGCGCCCGGCGATGTCGAGGCGCCAGGCTCCGCCTCGATGTCGTCGGTGCCCCTGGGGGCCGCCGGGATCAGCGCGCCGAGCCCACGTCCCAGTCCCCTGCGTCGTTCGCTCACTGTGTCCCCTCCACCGGGCCGCGCTGCTCCTGCTGCGGCAGTACATGCTGAGATGTCATGCCCCGCAGGGCGATTTCCCGGGCCGCCTCCAAGTAGGAGAGCGACCCGCTGGATCCCGGGTCATAGGTCAGAACAGTCTGCCCATAGCTGGGCGCCTCCGAGATCCGCACCGAACGCGGGATGTTGGTCCGCAGCACCTCGCTGCCGAAGTGGCTCCGGACCTCCTCGGCGACCTGTGAGGCAAGCCTGGTCCGTCCGTCGTACATCGTGAGAAGAATCGTCGAGACGTGCAGCTCCGGGTTGAGATGGCCCCGCACCAGCTCGACGTTGCGAAGCAGCTGCCCCAGCCCCTCGAGCGCGTAGTACTCACACTGGATCGGGATGACCACCTCGGCGCCCGCGACCAGGGCGTTGACTGTCAGCAGGCCCAGCGAGGGCGGGCAGTCGATGAAGACATAGTCCAGTGGCTGTTCGTAGGAGGTGATCGCCCGCTGCAGCCGGCTCTCGCGGGCCACCACCGAGACGAGCTCGATCTCGGCGCCGGCCAGGTCGATGGTGGCGGGGGCGCAGAACAGCCCCTCCACGTCCCGCACCGGCTGAACCACCTCGGAGAGCGGCTTGCTCTCGATCAGCACGTCATAGATCGACGGCACCTCGGCGTGATGGTCGATGCCCAGCGCGGTGGAGGCATTGCCCTGGGGATCGAGGTCGATCACCAGGACCCGGGCGCCATGCAGAGCCAGCGACGCCGCGAGGTTCACCGTGGTGGTGGTCTTGCCGACACCCCCCTTCTGGTTGGCGACGACCATGACCCGCGTCTGCTCCGGCCGGGGCAGACTGCCACCGGCTCGATACATGGCCTCGACCGCCTGCTGGGCCGCCCTGCCGGGCAGGGCTCCTGCGGGAGGCGGCGCACTGGGGGCGATGTCGACCGCACCCCCGGGGGCGTCCGCCGATTCGGACCGAGGGCCGGGCACGGGATCGGCCGTCGGTCCAGCGATATTGGCGTCGGACCGCAATGGTTCACTCTCCTCGACACGCGCAGCCTTCGTGAGATCAAAGCCTGCCATGTCCTGAGGGGTGTCAACCACCGAGGCGTGGTTACGTGTGGATAGCTGGCCCTCTGTGGATACCGCCGCCCCACGTGTGGGTGAGGGGCGAGGGGAACGGCGGTCACGCGGCTCGGCGGCCGCACGTCCACGATTGATGATTCCTTGCAGCAGCGAGCGGCGTTTCACGTGAAACACGATGCCGACGGCCGCCGAGGGCGGCCGTATGACACTCCGCCTCAGAGATATTTTCCGCTCTTTGGCCGTGCGGCGGCCCGGCGGCCGAAGGGCGAGCGCGAAAGATCAGCGCGGTCCCCGGCCGGCTCGCCCGGCCCGGCGGGCGGCCTTCGCCCGCTTGGCCGCGAACCGCACGCCGCCCGGGCTCTCGCCGACCTCCACCCGCACCACCGTCGCCGGGGGATCCACCACCTCGGCACCGACGTGCAGAACCTCGCTCCGCACCACGCCGAGCTTGCTGAGGGCGGCCCGGGCCCCCTTGAGCTCCTGCTCGGCCGTGTCGCCCTTGAGCGCCAGCATCTCGCCATACGGCCGCAGCAGCGGGACCCCCCAGCCGGCCAGCCGGTCCAGCGGCGCCACCGCCCGCGCCGTCACCACATGCACCGGCGGGAAGGTGTTCAGCACCTCCTCGGCCCGGCCGCGCACGACGCTCACCTGCTCCTCAAGGCCCAGCAGCTCCACCACCTCCTGAAGGAAGGTGGTGCGCCGCAGCAGGGGCTCGAGCAGGGTGATGCGGAGGTCCGCCCGGACCAGCGCCAGCGGAATGCCGGGCAGCCCCGCGCCGGAGCCCACATCGCAGACGGTCACCCCCGAGGGGACGACCTCGGAGAGCACCGCGCAGTTGAGCAGGTGGCGCTCCCAGATCCTGGGGACCTCACGAGGGCCGATCAGGCCGCGGCGGACCCCCACCTCGGCGAGCAGCTCGGCATAGCGCACGGCATCCGGCAACCGGTCCCCGAAGACGGCGCCGGCCGCCTCCGGGGGAGGAGGCGGCCCTGCTGGCAGATCCTGGTTCACGGCAGAACGACCACGCGGCGCTGCGGCTCCTCGCCCTCGGACTCGCTACGCAGCCCGGCCGCGGCCACCGCGTCGTGCACCACCTTGCGCTCGAACGGCGTCATCGGCTTGAGCTTGACCGGCTCGCCGCTCTCCCGCACCTGCTGCACGGTCTCCTGGGCCAGCGCGGTCAGCTTCTCGCGCTTGCGGGCCCGGTGCCCGGCGATGTCCAGCATCAGCCGGCTGCGCTCGCCGGTCTCCCGGAGGACGGCGAGCCGAGTGAGCTCCTGCAGCGCCTCCAGCACCTCGCCATCCCGGCCGACCAGCTTCTGCAGGTCGCGGGAGGGCCCGTCGGCGATGACCGACACCGCCGCCCGGTCTCCCTCGACGTCCATGTCGATGTCCCCGTCGAGGTCCGCGATGTCGAGCAGCCCCTCGAGGTAGTCCGCCGCGATCTCACCCTCCTGCTCCAGGCGGGTGAGGACATCGGCGTCCTGGGGAGCTGCCGATGCGGTGGAGGTGGTGTCCGTCACGGGTGGGGCTCCTTCTTACTTCTTGCTGTTCGCGGACGGCTTGCTTGGCTTGCCCGACTGGGACTTCTTGGCCTGCTGCTTCTTCGGCTGCTGCCGCTCGGGCTTGCTGGGCTGCGTGGACCGCTGCGGCTGCTGACCGCCACCCGACTGGCGCTGCGCCTTGCTCTGCCGCTTGGGCTGGGTCCTGGCGGCGCGGGCGGTCTCGGCAGCCTTCTTCGTGTCGGTCACCACCGGCTCCTCCGCCAGCTTGCCCTTCTTGCGCAGGCGCTCCTGGCGCTCCTTGTAGGCGAGGCTGCCGGGGGTGGGGTTCCGGGCGATCACGTACATCTGCTGGCCCATGGACCAGACGTTGGTGGTGAGCCAGTAGATCAGAACGCCGACCGGGAAGTTGATGCCGAAGACGGCGAACATGATCGGGAAGATGTACATCAACATCTTCTGCTGGTTCATGAACGGCGTCTTGACGTCCAGGTTGACGTTCTTCGTCATCAGCTGGCGCTGGGTGAAGAACTGCGACGCCGACATCAGCACGATCATGATGATCGTGACGACGCGCACCGTGCCCAGGGAGGCGCCGAGCGCGGCGATGTCACTCGCGCTGTCCATGAAGCGCGACGCGATGGGGGCACCGAAGATCGTCGCGGAGCGGGCACTGTCCACCTGCTCCGCGTTGAGCACGCCGACGGTGTCGTTGTTCGCGATGTGGCTGAGCGTCTGGAAGAGCGCGATGAAGAACGGCGACTGCGCGAGGATCGGCAGGCAGCTGGCCAAGGGGTTGGTGCCCGTCTCCCGGTACAGCTTCATCATCTCTTCGGACTGACGCTGCCGGTCGTTCTTGTAGCGTTCCTGGATCTTCTTCATCTGCGGCTGGAGCGCCTGCATGTTCCGGGTCGACTTGATCTGCTTGACGAACAGCGGGATCAGGGCGATCCGGATCACGATCACCAGCGAGACGATCGACAGACCCCAGGCCCAGCCGCTGTCCTCGTCGAACACCAAGCTGTACAGCCGGTGGAACTGGACGATGATCCAGGACACCGCGATATAGAGAGGACTGAGGATCGTATTGATCGTGTCCACGGGTCAGGCTCCTTGGGCATGATGGGGGGCACCCCCGGGCGAGGCGTGGGAAAGCGTCCTGTTGTGCCGCAGCCGGTCCCGCAGCCGCCGGTGCCAGACCGGACGCTTCCGAGGAGGAACGTGATCGACTCCACCGGGCGACCAGGGGTTGCAACGCAGGATGCGCCAGACAGTCAGCGCCGTCCCCTTGATCGCGCCGTGCCGGTCGATGGCGCCATACCCGTAGTGGGAGCATGACGGGTAGTAACGACATACGGGGCCGAGTAGCGGACTGATGGTCCACTGGTACAGCTTGATCAGCAGCAGCAGCGGGTACTTCACGTCCGTACCCCTCCCAGCAGCCGCTCCAGTGCGGCGTCGAGGTCCCGGGCCAGCTGATCGTAGGTCGCACCGTCCGCACCAGGCAGGGCCCGCACGACAACCAGGCTACCGGGGGGCAACACGGACAGCCGATCCCGGACCAGGTGCCGCAGCCTGCGCTTCACACGGTTTCGGGCCACGGCGTTCCCCACGGCCTTGCTCACGACGAAACCCGCACGCGGCGGCAGAGGGGTCTCTGCCGCCGGGTGCGGGTCCTTACCGCCGCTCAGATGGACGACGAGGTGCGGGCGTCCGGCCCGGCGCCCCCGGCGCACCGCGGTCGCGAAGTCGTCGCGCCGCCTCAGCCGGTTCTCGGAGGGCAGCACCGCATGGACCTGTGGTCAGTCAGCTCAGGCCGACAGACGCGCGCGGCCCTTGGTGCGGCGACTGGCGATGATGGCGCGGCCGGCACGCGTCCGCATCCGCAGCCGGAAGCCGTGGGTCTTTGCCCGGCGCCGGTTGTTCGGCTGGAAAGTGCGCTTGCTCACTCGGGGGCTCCAGGAGATCTTCGGTGTCCGGCACGGCGGCCGAAACGGAGGTGGACCGCCGACAGCTGTCACCGTGCGCCCGCGAGGAGCTCGCAACGCCCGAGTCAGCCGCCATCGCAGCGCATCGGCGAGGCTCACCTCGGGGGAGAGGCCATCGGAGGCAGGCGGCAGCAGCCGTCGACGACTCGACCTGGCAACGGTACGCGCGAGGCGTCCCACAGGTCAAACCCGGACGGCCCATCCTCGTACACAGCCTGTGGACAACGACTTGATGTGCGCGCGCCGCGCTGACTACCGTGGCTTAACTCGGGATTCTTTCCCGGTCGCCCCCGTCCAACCGTCCTCGCCCAACCGCCCCGGGATCACGGTACAAGCACACCCACGGGCGCCCGTCAACGCCAGCGCCACCCCTGCGAGTGAGAGAGCGTGCCTCGTGGCTGACCTTCCCGCTGATCTTGCCGCGGTCTGGCCTCGCGCGCTCACCGCGATGCTCTCGGACGATCAGCGGCTCGAGCCAAAGGACCACCGCTGGCTCCAGGACTGCCAGCCGCTCGCCCTCGTCTCGGGAACCGCGCTGCTCGGCGTGCCCAACGAGTACGCGAAGAGCGTGCTGGAGGGCCGGCTGGCCCCGCTGATCAGGGACGTGCTCAGCCACGAGTGCGGGCAGCCCATCGGGCTGGCCGTCACCGTGACGGGGCCGCTCCCTTCGCCGCCCTCCCCCGTGCCGCAGCCGCGCGCCGAGCCCGCCGAGCAGCTTCCGCCGCACCCGCGGGCCCACGATCCCTACCCGGGTGGCGAGGCATACCCCGGCCAGGAGCGGCCCGCCGCCCGGCCCGCCTACCCCGACCACCCACGGGC
>NZ_SMKC01000332.1 GCF_004348315.1 Streptomyces sp. 8K308
CCGTGGGAGAGGGGGCCGGCGGGGTGCTGGGCAGCGGGGTCTCGGTCCGCTCCCGCACAGCGCGGGACACCGGCGCCGGCAGCCACTCCCGCTGCGTCAGGGGGCCGGCGCCGGTGTCCGACGCGAGCTCCGCGAGCAGCTCGGCGACGCTCGGCCGCCGCCCCGGGTCCTTCTCCAGGCAGCGGCCCGCCAACTCCCGCAGCCCAGGCGGCACCTCGTCCAGCCGCGGCGGCTCGAACGCGGCGCGGAAGTTGACCTCCTGCGCCGGCCCCTCGCCGAACGGTCCCGTGCCGCCGGCCGCGTAGCCGAGCACGGCGCCGAGGGAGAAGACGTCGCTGGCCGGGCTGGCGTCGCCGTCCCTCAGCTGCTCGGGCGCGATGAACCCGGGTGTGCCCACCACGGCCCCGGTCAGGGTCAGCGCGGTGGACCCGACCGCCAGCGAGATCCCGAAGTCGATGACGCGCGGGCCATCCTGCGCGAGCAGCACGTTCGACGGCTTCAGGTCGCGGTGGACGAGACCGGTCGCGTGGATGGCCTCGAGCGCCTCGGCGAGCGCCGCGCCCAGGGCCCGCACCGAGGGCTCGGGCCAGGGCCCGTGCGCGGCGACCGCCTCGTTCAGCGACATGCCCGCGACGTAGGCGGTGGCCAGCCACGGCGGCGCGCCCTCGGGGTCGGCGTCCAACACCCCGGCGGTGAAGAAGCTGTTGACGCGACGCGCCGCCGCCACCTCCCGCGCGAACCGCCGCCGGAACTCCGCGTCCTCGGCCAGTTCGGGGCGCACCACCTTCACCGCCACGGGCCGCCCACCGGGCGAGCGCGCCAGGAACACCCGCCCCATGCCGCCCACGCCCAACCGTGCCAGCACGCGGTAGCGCCCCACCTGCCGCGGATCCCCCTCCGCCAGCCCCGCTAACTCGGCCACGCTCCCCGGCTCCCCTCCCTGACTTCCCTCGCCAGCCGACTCATTTTGCCGCACCCCCGTCCGACGCGCCGCAACGCGCGGAAAACCGCCGAGGCGCTCGATGGCCGAGCAGCCAGCCGGACCTTCGCGCACTCTGGCATGGCCATGTTAATTAGTGGTTCCCGATCCCTTGTCAGCCACGACACCCCGCCCTATGCTCCCCAGAATAGAAAGCGCTTTCATACGCGTTCAGTGAGCGAGGCCAACGGGCGCCTGCCACCGACTGGTACTCGAACCGCTCTGATACCGCTACCGATGGCGTGAGCCCATCACCCCGGGCGTCGGACCACGGGCCACCGGCGCGCGGCGCCACGCCGCCCGGCGGGCGCCCGGCAGGAAGCGCTGTCACAGCAATCCCGCTGTCAGCGCGCGCACGACCCGAGGTTCAAGACCGCGACGCACGCGCCGCCGCGTTCCGCCTCGGGAAACACGACATCCCCCGGGCCGACCGCTTCCCGCCGGACGACGGTGAGCGGCCTCGACGGCCCGCCCGGGGACCACCGTACGCAGCAGCAACTCCCCGTACGCGAGGACGAAGGCGAGCCGAGAATGGGAAGATCAGTCGTACTACGACTCTTTGCGGCGCTGGCCCTGATGGCCCTGGCCGTCGCGACCGTGGTGGTCCTGTCGACGTCCGAGGCGTCGGCGGCGGCGGGCACCGCCAGCGGCTACGCGACCCAGAACGGCGGCACCACCGGCGGCGCCGGCGGTCAGACCGTCCGGGCCACCACGGGAACCGCGATCCACCAGGCCCTGTGCAGCCGGGCCAGCAGCAGCACCCCGATCATCATCCAGGTCGAGGGCACCATCAACCACGGCAACACCACCAAGGTCTCGGGCGACAGCTGCAACACCGCCGCCGGCGTGATCGAGCTCAAGCAGATCAGCAACGTCACGATCGTCGGGGTCGGCAGCGGCGCCGTCTTCGACCAGCTGGGCATCCACATCCGCGAGGCCAGCAACATCATCATCCAGAACGTGACCGTCCGGAACGTCAAGAAGTCGGGCTCGCCCACCTCCAACGGCGGTGACGCCATCGGCATGGAGAGCGACGTCCGCAACGTCTGGGTCGACCACGTCACCCTGGAGGCGTCGGGCGGGGAGTCGGAGGGCTTCGACGGCCTCTTCGACATGAAGGACAACACCCAGTACGTGACGCTGTCCTACAGCATCCTGCGCAACTCCGGCCGCGGCGGGCTCGTCGGCTCCAGCGAGAGCGACACCTCGAACGGCTACATCACCTACCACCACAACCTGTACCAGAACATCGACTCCCGCGCCCCCCTGCTGCGCGGCGGCATCGCCCACATCTACAACAACCACTACGTGAACCTCAACGAGTCCGGGATCAACTCCCGGGCCGGCGCCCGCGCGAGGGTGGACAACAACTACTTCGAGGACTCCAAGGACGTCCTGGGCACCTTCTACACCGACCAGGCCGGCTACTGGCAGGTCAACGGCAACACCTTCGACAACGTGACCTGGTCGAGCCCCGGCAGCGAGAACAATCCTGCCGGCCCCAACCCGACGTCCAACACCACCGTCAGCATCCCCTACTCCTACACCCTCGACGCCGCCAGCTGCGTGCCGAGCATCGTCAGCCAGACGGCCGGCGCCAACAGGGGACTTCGGGAGTCGGACGGCAACTGCACGCCGCAGAACCCGAACCCGACCACCCCGAGCCCGACCGACCCGGAGCCCACGGACCCGGAGCCGACCGACCCCGAGCCGACCAACCCGCCGACCGGCACCAACCTCAGCCTCGCCGGCGGCTCGGACGGCAGCAGCAAGGCCAGCGGCACCAGCTACGGCAACGTGCGGGACGGTGACCTGAGCACCTACTGGTCACCGGCCGGCTCGACCGGCTCCGTCTCGATCAAGTGGGACTCGGCCACCACCGTCTCCTCGATCAACATCAGGGAGGCCGCGGGCTCAGCGGGCGCCATCGGCTCCTGGCGGGTCGTCAACGCCGACACCGGCGCCGTCCTGACCTCCGGCAACGGGGCGGGCGTCATCGCCTTCCCCGCGACCTCGCTGCGCAAGATCACCTTCGAGATCACCAGCTCGACCGGCACTCCGAGGATCGCCGAGTACGAGACCTACGCCGGCTAGCGCGGCCTCCACAGCGCGTCGCCGGCTTCCGTGCGGCGGTCCGGGCGCCCACGCCCGCACCGCCGCACGACCGGCCGGACGACCCGGCGCGCACACGGGGCGGCCGGTGGGGGTTCGGCTCCGGAGGGGGCGAGGGGCCGATGGTTACGTGAACATGATGAGTCTGCCTGTCAGTATGCGGCACCGGCCCGTCCGGTCAATGCCCCGGCACACGGACTCGACCCGCCCACGGCCGGGCCCGCGAGTGCCGTCCGGGGTCTGGACATCGGGGCCGCCGCACCGCACCGTGATACGGGGCGAGGGACCCTGCGCGAAGGGGACCTCCGTGAAACGCAGAACACTTCTGGCCGCCTCGGGCGCCGCCGCGCTCGGCAGCGGTCTCGCCGCCGGCACCGCGCGGGCGGACGCCACCGTGCGCGTCGACCCCGCCGCCGATCAGGGCGCCTGGGAGGGCTGGGGCACGTCCCTCGCCTGGTGGGCGAACGTCTTCGGCGAACGGAACGACTTCGCCGACGCGTTCTTCACCCTGGGGAACGTCTCCTACGCCGGACGCACCCTCCCTGGCCTCGGTCTCGACATCGCCCGCTACAACCTGGGCGCGTGCGGCTGGAACACCGTCGACGGCGAGGCCATGGTGGCCTCCCCCAACATCCCGCGCTTCAAGCAGATCGAGGGGTTCTGGCAGGACTGGCACAACGAGGACCCCGCGTCCTCGTCCTGGAACTGGAACGCCGACCGCGTGCAGCGCGCCGCCCTGACCCGGGCGGTGCAACGGGGGGCGAGGGTCGAGCTGTTCTCCAACTCCCCCATGTGGTGGATGTGCCTGAACCACAACCCATCGGGCGCGGCGGACGGTGGCAACAACCTCCAGCCGTGGAACTACCGCCAGTTCGCGACGTACCTCGCGACGACGGCGCGCCACGCCCGGGACTCCTGGGGCGTGCCGTTCGTCTCCGTTGAGCCGTTCAACGAGCCGTCCTCGTCCTGGTGGCGCGCGGACGGCACCCAGGAGGGCTGCTTCATCGACGCGGGCGTCCAGGCCACCGTCCTCGGCCACCTGCGCGCCGAACTCGACCGGCTCGGCCTGGGCTCCACGGCCATCGCCGCCTCGGACGAGACCAGTTACGACCTGGCGCGCACCACGTGGAACTCCTTCTCCTCGGCCACCCGCGCGCTCGTCGACCGGGTCAACGTGCACGGCTACCAGGGCGCCGGTGGCCGCCGGGACCTCCTGCAGCGGGACGTGGCCGCCGCCGGCAAGGCGCTGTGGAACTCCGAGACCGGCGACAACGACGCCACGGGCCTGTCCCTGGCCACCAACCTCCTCCTCGACTTCCGCTGGCTGCGCCCCACCGCCTGGGTGTACTGGCAGGTGATGGACCCCACCCCGGCCTGGGCGCTGATCGCCTACGACCCGGCCACCCTGGCGGCCGGCGCCGTCCAGACGAAGTACTACGTGCTGGCCCAGTTCACCCGGCACATCAGGACCGGTATGCGGATCATCGGCACCGGCACGGACTACAGCGTCGCCGCCTACGATCCGGCCGCTCGACGGGTGGTCATCGTGGCCGTCAACCCGGGCGCCGCCCAGACCCTGACCTTCGACCTGTCCCCGTTCGGGCAGGTCACCGGCGGCGCCGGCGGGGTCGTGCCCCGCTGGTCCACCAGGACCGGCGGCGGTGGTGACCTGTACGTCCGCCGCGACGACCTGCGGCTGAACGGCCGCACCGTGGCCGTACCCTTCGCCACGGGGCAGGTGCAGACCCTCCAGATCGACGGAGTGACGGAGTAACGGATGACGGAGTAACGGAGTGAGGGAGTAGGCCACGGCCGTCACGACCGCGTCGTCGGGCCCTCGGGCGCCGGGTCGAACCTCCGGGCCGAACGGCCGGGAAGGCGGTCCGCGGCCGGAGCCGGCCGCGCGAGCGTCGTCGGTTTCGAGGGCAAGGCCGCTTCCACCAGGTGCCGCGCGAGCCGCGCAGCTGGCCGAACGACGCCCGGCCCTGCCGGCCTGGCGATTCTCCGTGCTATGCGCGGCGGCTCGCGCGGGGGTGGGGTCCGACCGAACCGGGCGAGGCGCCACGAGCGATGAACACGAGGCGGAAACGCGACGCCGGGCCGGCGCCGTCCAGGCGGTGGACGCTGACCCACCTGATCGCGGAGACCGCGTGCCACGCGGGGGCAAGCGGGGCACGCGGACATCCTGCGCGAGCTCCTCGACGGCACGACCGGGCGCTGAGCCCAGAGAGCTGACGCGCCCGCGACGAGCGGTCACTCGGGGCGCGGAATATTAGCCGGGTATTAGACGTCATCTCAATTGGATCGCCGGTCTGTCGGTCGTGGTGGCGATCGTGGTGCGGCTGGTGCCGGATGCGTTGGGGGAACTGTTCCAGCGCGTGGTGCCCGAGGTGCGTTCGTGACCACAGGGCGGTGTTCGGCCGTCGACATGGCGATTGGGAGTGCTGGCTTTGCAACCGCAGACTGGTGTCAGCGGCCGGCTCGGAACCCCACGTACGGCCAGTTGTGATGTCACTCTTGGTTACGTCCCGGGCTCGACGTCTGACCCCACCGGTCACATGCGGATGGACGTGACCGGTTGTCGGGCCACGTCGGTGCCGGGCACAGGCGATCAACTGTCCGCGGAGTGGGCGTCGGCAAGGGCCTCGCCTAGGAGTCGTCCGGCGAGTTCCAGGCAGCGCATCCGGGCAGGAGAGTAGTCGTAGGGCATCTTGGTGATCGCTGCGGCGGCACTCATCACTGTGCCCGCGTCGTAGATCTCGAAGATCTTCTCCTCCGGCGCGTCGAGACCAGCTGCCTCGATGGCCTGATTCAGGGCCATTTGGTGAGCGCATCGCTGTACGGCGAGCTCTTCGACACGCGGGTCGTCGGGTTCGACGCCGTCGTCGAGAGCGGCCTCGGCCGCCTCACGACGGTCCTCCTCGGCCCGCAGGTCGGGGTGGGTGGCCAGCACGATGAACGTGCTGGCCTGGATGGCGGCGCCCAGCGGCCCGAAGATCCGTTCCGTGACTAGCAGGGCGTCCAGATCGGAGGGGCGCAACGCTCCCGGGGGCAGGTGGCTGAGCCGGTCCGTGACCAGTTCGGAGAGCAGCCCGAGCGGGCTGCCCACCGCCTGCAGGCGCTGGACAGCCGCACGCCGACGTTTGATGGCGGCCTCCTGCGCCGCCAAGGTTTCCTCCAGCCTGCTCAGGACCGACTCGATATCCGGGGCGTGGTCCAGGGCTTCGTCTCCAGCTTCGCCCCGGGCTTCGCCGAAGGCGGCCCGCATGTCGTCCAGGCTGATACCGGCATCAGCCATCTTGCGGATCCACAGCAGGCGGATCATGTCGTCATAGCCGTAGCGGCGGCGGCCGTCCCCACCGCGCTCGGGTTCCGGCAGCAGGCCGATCTCGTGGTAGTGGCGGATGGCGCGTGGAGTGATCCCGGCGAACGCAGCGGCATCACCGATCTTGACCTGCCGGGGAGGCGTGAGAGGGGGGTACATCGCAGACAGAGCCTTTCGTGCGTGATGCCCCGACCCCACCACATGCCGCTACGGCATGTGCAACAACCCCATCCAGGTGCCACCGGAGCCAGACCCTGGCTGCCGCCGGGACCGATCAAGAACGACGAACCATCCGGGAACGCAGAGTGACCACCGGCGGCCAGATCGCTCCCCGCCAAGTGGCCGCCGCTGGGGAATTCCCACGGTTCTGATCCACTTCTTGTGGTTCGGTAACGGCGAGTGACGGTGCTCAGTCCGCGAGGAGGACTTGGCGTCGCAGGAGGTCGAATCCAGCCCGGCCGTATCCGTCCCTATTTGGTGAGTCTGCGGTAGCAGATGAAGGTGCAGGCGATGCTGGTGAAGGCCAGGAAGTGGTCGGCTTTGCGTTCGTAGCGGCGGTGCAGGCGTCGGCATCCGGCGCGGGCGAGTGCCGTGGCGGTGAGCGTCTTGCCGATCGAGCCGAGTTGGAAGACGGTCCTGCCGTCCGGCGCCGGGCCCTCCTGGGACGCGCCCGCCACGTGGCGCCGCGCGCCGCTGACCACCCCGCAGACCACGCTCGGGCTGCCCGCGGCCAGCGCGCGATCCAGGAAGGGCCGCACCCGCGCGGCGAGTTCCTCGTCCACCACCGCCGAGGCGTCCCCCGGATACAGCGCCACCCCGGCCCCGGCCGCCACCGCGCCCACGAGCCTCCTTCGGTTCACGCACCCTCCCCGTTCGGATATTACGTAACTCCGTAACTATAGAAAGGTACCGCGAACCGCTCCGGACGCAGTCACGTCGACCAGGTCAGCGCGGTCCACGACACGCTGCGCCGGGTCCCGGACTCTCCTCGTCCGTGTCGTCGTCCGTGTCGTCGTCCGGTCGCACGTGGGTGAGCTTGGCTGGGTTGGTGACGACGTAGACGCCGGAGACCAGGTCGCCGTCAGGGGTGAGATCCATGACCATCACGGCATACGGGGAGTCCCCCGCGAACAGCACCGCCGCGTCGTCGCCGTTGACTCGGCGGTAGCGGATGTCCATGTCCTCGGTGCGTCGGGTGGC
>NZ_SMKC01000333.1 GCF_004348315.1 Streptomyces sp. 8K308
GCGTCAGGCGAGGCCCTGGCCGACGATCTTGCGGGCTGAGACCCGGACGACGACGCGGGGCGCGTCCTGGGCCGATGCGGGGTTGAACTCGGCGTACGGCTTGCCCGTGTACTTCAGCGACAGCTCGTTGATCAACTCCTGCCCGCCCTCCTCCGTCAGCGTCGCGGTGCCGCGGATCTCGGCGTAGCTGTAGGGCTGGTCGGCGGGCTGCGCCAGCACGGTGACGCGCGGGTCGCGGCGGATGTTCAGCTCCTTGCGCCGCCCCCGGGTGGTCGAGATCAGCAGGTCATCGCCGTCCCGCTTGACCCAGACCGGGGAGAGCTGGGAGCTGCCGTCGGGCTGGATGGTCGCGATGGTGACGAATGCCTTGCCGTCGAGAAACGCCTTGAGTGGGTCGGGGAGCGTGGCTGACACGAGTGCGTCCTTTCGCTTAGCGGTTCGCTGGCGCGCGTTTCGCTTGCGTTCGCGCGCTCGACCGGTCCGGTCGTCGAATCTCGCACAGCGCCCGGTCCCAGACCAGAACCCACGCGCCCTTTCCGCACTGCGCGCGGGCGGCCTCGGCGGCTCCGCCGTCGGTCGTGTGCCCGGGCGCCCCGCGCACTGTGCGGGCACGCCGGAGGCCGGGTGGACCGGCCTCCGCCCCCGGCCCCTTCTCGCGCCTCGCGCGAGGAGGCGGCGGCGCTACCGCGCGGTGCGCCTGCGCAGTGCGGGTGCGCGGGCCAGGCCCGTGGCGGCTGCGCCGCCGGGCCGCGCGAGGCCACCCACCAAAGGGCGTGTGGGTGGGCGCGGCGCGGCCGACGCCAAGCGCGCAGCGGTCACGCGGTCACGTGACGATGGCCGTGGCGATGGCCGCCAGGCCCTCCGCTCGGCCGGTCAGGCCAAGGCCGTCGGTCGTGGTGCCAGAGACGGAGACGGGTGCCCCGACCGCCTCGGAGAGGACGCGTTGGGCCTCGGCCCGCCGCTTGCCGATCTTGGGGCGGACGCCGATGACCTGGATCGCGACGTTGCCGATCGCGAAGCCCTCGGCCCGAACGATGCGGGCCGCCTCGGTGAGCAGCGTGACACCGGAGGCGCCGGCCCACTCGGGGCGGTCCGTGCCGAAGTGCGCGCCGAGGTCCCCGAGGCCGGCCGCCGAGAAGAGCGCGTCGCACGCCGCGTGCGCGGCGACGTCGCCGTCCGAGTGGCCGGCGAGGCCGAAGCCGGCGTCCGGCCAGTGCAGGCCGGCGCACCACAGTTCGCGGCCGGCCTCGAAGGCGTGGACGTCCGTGCCCACGCCAACGCGCGGCAGCGCGGGGCTCTCAGTAGCCATCGTTCTTCCTTCGCCGCGCGAGCACCGCCTCGGCCAGCACCAGGTCGAGGGGGCGGGTCACCTTGAACGCCTCCTCGTGGCCCGGCACCAGCACCACGGGGACGCCCATCCGCTCGACCATGCCGGCGTCGTCGGTCGCGTCCCCCTCGGCGTGCTTCAGGTGGGCGGCGACCAGGGTGGCGCGGTCGAAGCCCTGCGGGGTCTGCACGGCGCGCAGCAGCGCGCGGTCCGGGGTGGCCACCACCGGCTCCGGGCCGCCCTGGGGGTACCTCCCAGCGTTAGCTGGGGGAGGGTCGCTCGGGGCGGCGATCTGCTTGACGGTGTCGGTGACGGGCAGCGCCGGCACGACCGCGGGAGCGCCGGCGCGCACGGCGGCCGCGACGGCGTCCACCGTGTCGACGGGCACCAACGGACGGGCGGCGTCGTGGACGAGGACGATCTCGATGGCGTCCGGCAGGGCGTCGAGGCCGCGGCGGACCGATTCCTGGCGGGTCTCGCCGCCGGGAACCACCAGCTGGTCGACGCCGGGCGGCGGCGGGTGCTCGTCGAGCAGGGAGCGCACGGCCTCGGCCTCGCCCGGTGGGGCGACGACCACGACCAGGGCGACGGCCCTGGCCCGCGCCATGGCGCGAACCGCGTGCACCAGCATCGGCGTGCCGCCGAGTTGCCGCAGCGCCTTGGGGGCGCCCGGGCCGAGCCGGAGGCCGCGCCCGGCGGCGGGGATGACAGCCGCTGCGGGCGCGAGCCCGGCGCGGCGGAGTGTGATGTCGGTCATGGGTGACGAGTGCAGGTTTGTTTGCAGGGCGGGGTTGGGTATGGCCTGAGCGTGCCGGGGCCACACGATCGGACCCTTCCGTGACATACCGGTCGGCCCAGCATTACGGACCCGGCACGCTCCCATGCCGCGGGCCCCTTCGAGAGAATCCGGCCAGAGAGTCCGGAGTTCCCGCGAAGGCTTCCGCGGCGATGCGAACGATCGTCTGAACATGCCACAGCGCCCGCGTGGCAGGGGGAATGCCTTTCGGGCGCTGCGGTGTGGGGCCGGCGACACGGGCGGTTCGCGCTCGCCGCGGCCTTCTGTCGCATGTCTGTCTGTGGTGTCACCGGATATCGCCGAGGCGCCTTGGCAGACGCGTCTTGGCATCAGCCGCGGGTCAGCGTCAGCGAGGCCGGCGGGTCACGAGGCGAGAACCTCGTCCAGCAGGGATTCGGCCTTATCCTCGTTGGTCGCCTCGGCGAGGGCCAGCTCGCTGACCAGGATCTGCCGCGCCTTCGCGAGCATCCGCTTCTCGCCGGCCGAGAGGCCCCGCTCACGCTCGCGGCGCCACAGGTCCCGAACGACCTCGGCCACCTTGATGACGTCACCGGAGGCCAGCTTTTCGAGATTGGCCTTGTAGCGGCGGGACCAGTTGGTCGGCTCCTCGGCATAAGGCGCGCGCAGCACCTCGAAGACCCGGTCCAGGCCGTCCTGCCCGACCACATCGCGCACGCCGACGAGCTCGGCGTTTTCCGCCGGCACACGCACCTCAAGGTCACCCTGGGCGACCTTCAGTACCAAGTAGATCTTGTCCACGCCTTTAATCGGGCGAGTTTCGATGGCCTCGATCGTCGCGGCCCCGTGATGGGGATAGACCACGGTGTCGCCAACCTTGAACGTCATGTGACAGGTACCCCTTCCGTGGCTCTCCATGCTAACACGGGAAGACGACCCTTTGAATGACGTTTTCGCAGGTCAGGCCATATCTCGGGGGTTGACAAGCGCGGCTCCGGCATGCTTCGGCAGGCGCGGAACGGGAGGTATGCGCAGGTGGGAGCCGGGTTTACCGGCCGGAGAAGTCATCCCAAGAACGCCCGGAAGAACACAAAGAACTTCCACGGAAGCCGGAAAGCTGTCCGTTTTGTCCCGGTTGGCAGAATGGTCTCGGGCGTCAGTCCAGGCGTCGAAGAATTGATCAACCGGTCGGCTGTTGATCACTCCGTGATCACCCGCTGATCGCCCCGCCGACCCATGAGGGCAATGTCCGCGCTTTACCCCGCGTTCCCTTCCGTGGGCCGGTTGTGGCCGGCGGAACAGCGGTCGGTACCCTGAGGCCGATAGATCATCCTGACCGTTCGAGGAGATGCGGCCGCCGTGAGCAGCAGCCTTCGACGCGGCGTGACCGCCGCCGTCTTCACGTTCTCGATCGCCGCGCTGACCGCGGCCTGCGGTGCCGGGCAGCACGCCGGAACGAGCCAGATCAAGCCGGACAACGCCTACGCCCAGGTCGACGACATCAAGGTGCAGAACGTCAACGTCGTCATGACGGACGACGGCTCCGGCCCCGCCGGCGTCACCGCCCGGCTGTTCAACACCGGCTCCGAGGACCAGACCCTGGAGTCCATCAACCTGCCCGGCTCCGACGTGCGGGCCGAGCTCGTCCCGGCGGACGGCGAGAGCAGCGTGGTGGTCCCCCGGCACGGCAGCGTCGTGCTGGGCGGCGAGGGCAACGCGGAGGCGATCATCGCCGACCCCGAGGCGGCCCAGGTCGCGCTCGGCAACGCCCAGCACCTGGTCTTCGTGCTGAGCGACACCGGCGACATCGAGCTCTTCGCCCGCGTGGTGTCGCCGGAGACCGCCGGGTTCGAGTACTACAGCGACTGGGCCCCCACCCCGACGGCTCCCGCCGCGCCGGAGGCCACCGGGGGCGCGGCCGGCACCGGTGACGACGCCGCGGGCGACGGAACGGGCGAGGGCGGCGAGACCGCCGGGGCCGGTGAAACGGGTGAGACCGGCGGGACGGGTGAGACCGTCGAGGGCGCGACCGGCGAGGACCCGGCGGCCGGCACCGCCGAGGGCACGACCGACGGCACGGCCGAGGGGGCCGGCGAGGCGGGCGAGACCGCCGAGGGTGCCACGGAGGGCACGGTCGAGGGCGCCGGCGGCGAGGTCGTCGAGGACGACGAGTTGGACGACGACGCGTCGACCGACCTCTGACCCGGCAGCAGTGACGTGAGGGCGGGTGGGATGCTCCCCACCCGCCCTCGTGGTCGCCGCATGGCTACGACGCGTGGTTACGGCTCGAACTTGTAGCCGAGGCCACGCACCGTGACCAGGTAGCGCGGGGTGCCCGGGTCCGGCTCGATCTTGGCCCGCAGGCGCTTGACATGGACGTCGAGGGTCTTGGTGTCCCCCACGTAGTCCGCACCCCAGACCCGGTCGATGAGCTGCATCCTGGTGAGCACCCGTCCGGCGTTGCGCAGCAGCATCGCCAGCAGGTCGAACTCCTTGAGCGGCAGGTCCACCTTCCGGCCGGAGACGGTGACCACGTGCCGGTCGACGTCCATCCTGACCGGGCCCGCCTCAAGGGCGGCCGGGCTCTCCTCCTCGGACTCCCCCCTGCGGCGCAGCACCGCGCGGATGCGCGCCACCAGCTCGCGGGAGGAGAACGGCTTGGTCACGTAGTCGTCGGCCCCTATCTCCAGGCCGACCACCTTGTCGATCTCGCTGTCCTTTGCGGTCACCATGATGACCGGCACGTTCGACCGGCCCCGGAGCTGGCGGCAGACCTCCGTGCCGGGCAGGCCCGGCAGCATGAGGTCGAGCAGCACCAGGTCGGCGCCGTTGCGCTCGAACTCGTCCAGCCCCTCGGGGCCCGTGGCCGCCGTGGCGACCTCGAAGCCCTCCTTACGGAGCATGTACGACAGAGCGTCGCTGAAAGACTCCTCGTCCTCGACTACGAGCACTCGGGTCACGGGAGGACCTCCCGGGCAGTTTCGTTGGTGCGGGTGGTGTGGTCCGGCTCCGTCGCCCCGTCAGCGTCCACGCTGTCGGGGAACTCGGCCGGTTCGTGCAGGGTGCCACCGAACCCTTCGCGCTTGCGTCGGGCGGCCAGATGGCGTTCCCGCGCGCTGCCGGGCTCCGGCAGCCGCAGGGTGAAGGTGGAGCCCTGGCCTTCAGCGCTCCACACCATGACTTCCCCGCCATGCGAGGCTGCCACATGCTTGACGATCGCGAGCCCGAGGCCGGTGCCGCCGGTCTGGCGGGAGCGGGCCGGGTCGACGCGGTAGAAGCGCTCGAAGATGCGCTCCCGGTCGGTCTCCGGGATGCCGATGCCCTGGTCGGTCACGGCGATCTCGACCAGGTCGCCGCCCGGTGCCGAGACCTGGGAGCCGGCGATGGCGACCCTGGTGTGGGGCGGGCTGTAGTTGACCGCGTTCTCCACCAGGTTGCCGAGGGCGGCGGCGAGCTGGCTGCGGTTGCCCCAGACGCTGAGCCCCGCCGTGCCGCCCGAGGCGATGGTGATGTGCTTGCTGCCGGCGTGCTGGCGGCAGCGGTCGAGGGCCTCGGTGACCAGCTCCTCGACGGGGACCAGCTCGGCGGCGGTGAGCATGTCGTTGTCCTGTACCCGGGAGAGGTCGATCAGCTCCTGGATGAGGTTGGTGAGCCGGGTGGCCTCGTTCTGCATCCGGCCGGCGAAGCGGGTGACGGCCTCGGGGTCGTCCGCCGCGTCGAGCACGGCCTCGGAGAGCAGTGAGAGTGCGCCGGCCGGGGTCTTGAGCTCGTGGCTGACGTTGGCCACGAAGTCGCGGCGGACGGCCTCGATGCGGCGGGCCTCGGTCAGGTCCTCGACCAGCAGCAGCACCAGGCGGGCGCCGAGCGGCGCGGAGCGGGCGGAGACGGCGAGGACGTCGGCGCGGCCGAGCTTGCCGCGCCTGGGCAGGTCGAGCTCCAGTTGCCGTATCTCGCCGTCGCGGCGGGTGTCGCGAGCCATCTTCAGCATCGGCTCGACGGCGAGCCTGCCCCCGCGCACCAGACCGAGGGCGTAGGCGGCGGAACTGGCCTTGACGACGCCGTCGTGCTCGTCGAGGACGACGGCCGAGGAGCGGAGCACGGACAGCACGGTGTCCACGCCGGGGGGCAGAACGGCCTCGGCCTGCTGGGCAGCGCGCGGCGCCCTGGTGCGTTCGCGCTCGCTCAGGCGGAATGCCAGCATGGCAACCACGCCGGTGCAGAGACCGGCTATCGCTGCCACTGCGGCGACCGCCGCGTTCACGTCCATATCCTCAGGTTATGCGGGGCTTGCCCGCTGGCCACAGGTGTGACTGAAGATGCTCTTCCGGCCGCCCGCGAGAGTTCACCTTGCCGACAGCGATGATTCACTTGACGGGGCGGAAACAGCCGCTTTACGAGCAGAGCTTGAGACGGACATTGCAAGGCGGGCGGAGGAAGGACAAGAGGTCATGCGTGACGCATACCACGAGGAACTCGACGCGATCAGCGACAACCTGGTCGAAATGGCGCGGTTTGTCGGTTCGGCGATCGGTCGGGCGACCACGGCGATGCTGGACGCCGACCTGAAGCTCGCGGAGAGCGTGATAGAGGCCGACGCGAAGGTCGACGACATGCACCGCGACCTGGAGAACTCGGCCATCGCGCTGCTCGCGCGGCAGCAGCCGGTCGCCACGGACCTGCGGATCGTCGTCACCAGCCTGCGGATGAGCGCGGACCTGGAGCGGTGCGGCGACCTGGCACAGCACGTGGCGAAGGTCGCGCGGCTGCGGTTCCCGGACTCGGCGGTGCCGCGGGATCTCTCGGCCACGATCCTGGAGATGGGCCATCTGGCGCAGCGGCTGATGGCCAAGGCGACCGAGGTGCTGATCACCAAGGACGTCGACCTGGCGATGCAGCTCGAGCAGGACGACGACGAGATGGACTCGCTGCACCGGACGCTCTTCAGCCACCTGCTCGACGACCGCTGGCACCACGGGATCGAGACGGCGGTGGACGTGACGCTGCTCGGCCGCTACTACGAGCGCTTCGCCGACCACGCGGTGTCGATCGCGCGCCGCGTCGTCTACCTGGTGACGGGCGAGCACGCCGACGAGTTCGCCCCGGAGCCAGAGGCGACAGCCTAACGGTAGGCCCTGCGGGTTTCCTCCCCGGCCCCCGCGCTGCGCGCGGCCCGCGGGCCTGCCTTCGGCGCGCGCCCGCCGGAGGCGGGGTGGGCGTCCCCGCGCCGCGCGGCCCGCACCCGCGGTCCTCGCGGGGCATCGGCTCCCAAGCACGCATCAGCCCGGTTCCGGCCGGAGGCCCGGCCACCGCGCTACGCGCGGCTCAGACGCCCCCCGGGCCTACGGCCCGGGGGGCGTCTCCGCGCTATGCGCCCCCTTCTGCCTCCTTCCGGGGCACGCCCCGGACCGGACCGGTCCGGGCCGGCCCGGTCCGGTCCGGGGGCCCGGTGGAGGGGCTGTGTGCT
>NZ_SMKC01000334.1 GCF_004348315.1 Streptomyces sp. 8K308
GGCCCACCCTGCGCGTACGCCGGTACGACCGACAACAGCAGAAAGAAGCTCGCCGAGGAACCGACGACCGTCACGAAGCGCAGCAGCAGCGGACGGGTCACCAGACGCGGCCGCGACACGGCAGCCCGGTCTTCAGGACCGACGGATGAGGCCATGGGGTGAAACCTAGGGGACGGAGCCGCCCGCAGGCTCCCGCATTTCCACGCCAGGGTTTGACGAGGGACAGGGTCCGATCCGCCGGACGCGGGAGGCCCTCGGTAGCGAACCTGGTCTACGAGCGGGTCTCGACCGACCAGCAGTCGACCGCCCGGCCTGGCCACCACGCTGACCTGTCCGCGGGCGCGGCCCTCCACGGGACGGTGCGGCGAGCGGTCGCCCTGTTCAGGGACGGCGAAGCAACCTCTCCGACCAGTTCCGCCGCGTCGCGGCGGTCCTGACGCCGCACGCCTCGCCTCCGCGCTGCTGGTCCTCGCGGCCGGCGGAGGCGACGACGTCGACGCCGGGCCCACCGCTCGGCGAGTGGAGTCCACCGGCCGTCCCGGGACCTGATCCGGCTCCCGCGTGATCAGAGACGGCCGACGAGATGGGCCAGGGCGTCGTCGCGGGCGAGGACCGGGATGGCCTCGAGCGGAGCGGGCACAACGATGCGCCGGCCGCCCTGGTGAGTGGTCCCCGTGCGCAGGTCGGTCCAGGTGGCTCCCGGCGGCAGGTGGACCTCGCGCGAGTCGGCGCCGGCCGAGGTCACCGGGGCGACGAGCAGGTCCGGGCCGAACATGTACTGGTCGGCGAGGTCCCAGCAGGCCGGGTCGTCGGGGAACTCGTGGAACATGGCACGCATCACGGGCTGGCCGTGGTGGTGGGCCTCGGCCATGAGCCGACGGGTGTACGGGCGCAGCGCCTCCCGCAGCCGCAGGTAGCGCGCGAGGATGTCGTACACCTCCTCGCCGAAGGACCACAGTTCGTTGTCCGCGCCGGTGTGGCACCGCACGGTGCCGTCCGCCGCCCGGACGGTTCCGGTGGGTTGTCGGTCGCCGTGCATCCGCATGACGGGGCAGAAGGTGCCGAACTGGAACCAGCGGATGAGGAGTTCGTGGAAGGCCGGGTCGGTGACGTCGCCGCCGTGGAAGCCGCCGATGTCGGTGGTGAACCAGGGGATGCCGGCGATACCCATGTTGACGCCGGCGGTGATCTGCCGGCGCATCGTCGCGAAGTCGCAGTGGATGTCGCCGGACCACACCAGGGCACCGTAGCGCTGGCTGCCCGCCCAGGCGCAGCGCACCAGGTTGACGACGTCCTCCTGCCCGGCGGCGCGCTGGCCCTCGTAGAACGCGCGGGAGAACGCCTGGGGGTAGAGGTTGCCGATCTCCAGCGCGGGGCCCTGGTGGTAGCGGTAGTTGTCGAAGTCGTAGACGCCGTACTCCGGTTCGGCCTCGTCCAGCCAGAAGACGCGGATCCCCTTATCGTGGTAGTTGCGGCGGCACAGCTCCCACAGGGCGTCGCGCGCCGCGGGGTTGGTGACGTCGAGGAACATGCTGGGACCCTGGAAGCTCATCTGGACGTCGGGGCCCCGTTCGGCGCGGACGAGGAGGTTGTGTCGCCGGAAGTCCCGGAAGTTCTCCGACTCCACGGAGACCTGCGGCCAGACGGAGACCATCAGCTCGGTCCCGAGCTCCCGCAGCTCGGCCACCATCGCGTCCGGGTCCGGCCAGAACTCGTACTCGAAGCGGAAGTCGCCCATCTTCGGCCAGTGGAAGAAGTCCGCCACCAGGACGTCGAGCGGCAGGCCGCGGCGGTGGTACTCGCGTGCCACCGCCAGGAGTTGTTCCTGGTTCCAGTAGCGGAGCTTGCTCTGCCACAGTCCGAGGCCGTACTCCGGCATCATCGGGACGTGCCCGGTGGCCTCGGCGTAGGCGGCGGTGATGTCCGCCGGGGTGTCGCCGGCGGTGATCCAGTAGTCGAGCTGCCGGGTGCTCTCGGCGACCCATTCCGTGCGGTTGGTGCCGAAGGTGGCCCGGCCGATGGCGGGGTTGTGCCAGAGGAAGCCGTACCCGGCGCTGGAGAGGACGAAGGGGACGGACGCCTGGGAGTTGCGGTGCGCCAACTCCAGTGTGCAGCCCTTGAGGTTGAGCATGTCCTGCTGGTACTGCCCCATGCCGTAGAGCTTCTCGTCGGGGCGTGCCTCGAAGCTCGCGGTGAGGTGGTGCGGCCCGCCGGTTATCGCCCGGTGGGCGCGGGCCCTCAGCTTCAGGGAGCCGCCGGAGCCGAGTTCGCTCAGCAGGGTCCTGCCGTGCCGGTCCAGGAAGGTCAGTGAGCAGCGGGAGACGTGGTATCCGGCCTGCGCGTCGTAGTACTCCTCGGCCGTCAGCACCGCGGTGATGTGGCCGTTGGTCAGCCGGGCGACGCCGTCCTCCGTCGTGATCTCGACATGGGTGGGCGGCTGCGGGAGCAGGGCGAAGTCGGTGTCGACCACGTCGGCGGCGCGCGTGGCGCGCACGCGCAGGCTGTTTCGCCCCCAGGGCTCGACGACGAGCGTCTCGCCGTCCCCACGCCAGACGAGACGGTCGGAGACGGTGTGGAACACGGTCACGGAAGGAAGCTCCCAACGTTGGACGACGGTGGCTGGTGATGACGGGCGGCGGCGGGAGTGGGCGGGCGGACCGCGACGGCCGCCCGCCCGCTCAGTCCTTGACCGCACCGGCCGTGACGCCCGCGGCGACGAAGCGCTGGGCCAGCACGAGCAGGACGGCGGCGGGGATCGAGGCCGCCACGGCGGTGGCCATGATGGAGTTCCACTCCTGGTTGTTGTTGCCGATGTAGCGGTAGATGCCGATGGTGATCGGCTGGGTGTCGCCCTGGCCGTTGAGGGTGCTGGCGAAGATGAAGTCCGACCAGGCCCACAGGAAGGCGAAGAGGGAGACCGTGACGACCGCGTTCCGGCTGACCGGCAGCACGACGGAGCGGAAGGTGCGCCAGGCACTGGCGCCGTCGATCCGGGCGGCGGCCATCAGCTCGTCGGGGATGCCGGACATGAAGGCGGTGAAGACCAGGACCCCGAACGGCACGGCCAGGGTGGAGTCGGCGACGACCAGTCCCCACCACTCGTTCAGAACGCCCAGGTTCAGGAAGACGGCGTAGAAGCCCATCGCCATGATGATGCCGGGGATCATCTGGGCGGCGAGCAGGACGAAGCCGATCGGTCCGCTGCCGCGCGGGTGCAGCTTGGCCAGGGCGTAGCCGGCCGGCGCGGCGATGGCGAGGGTGAGTGCCACGGTGCCGAGTCCGATGAGGAAGCTCGTGCGCAGGTACGGCAGTTGGTCCGCCAGGACCGCCTCGTAGCCGGCGAGGGTCGGGTCGAGGGGGAACCAGTCCGGCGGGTCCCGGCGCATGTTCTCCGGGCGGGTCAGCGAGACGTTGACCATCCAGTAGACCGGGAACAGCATCACGCCGGTCAGCGCGAGCCCGACCAGCGTCTTCCACGGCGCGCGTCGTCGTGTCATGCCTGCTGCCTCCTCTGGGCGCGGATGTAGGCGAGGCCGAAGGCCAGGGCGAGCAGGATCAGCAGGTTGCCCATGGCGGCGCCGGGCCCGAAGTGCGGGGTCAGGGAGCCGAATCCGAGGTCGTACGACCAGGTCGACAGGGTGGTGGAGGAGTCGCCAGGGCCGCCGCGCGTGGTGATCCAGATGAGGTCGAACACCTTGAGCGTGTAGACGAGTCCCAGCAGAAGGGTGATGGCCGACACCGGGCGGAGCAGGGGGAGGGTGATCCGCCGGAACCGCTGCCAGCCGCCGGCTCCGTCCAGGGCGGCGGCCTCGTACAGCTCGGCGGGGATGTTCTGCAGGCCGCTGTAGAGGATCACCAGGTTGAAGGGGATGCCGATCCAGACGTTGGCGATGGTCACGGCCGTCAGTGACCAGTCGGGCGACGTCAGCCAGTTGATCGCCGGCAGCCCCAAGGCCTCGAGTGCCGAGTTCACCACCCCGGTCTCGCTGTTCAGCATCCAGGACCAGGTCGAGGCCGACACGATGAGCGGCAGCAGCCAGGGGATGAGGAACAGCGCCCGCAGGGTGGCGGCGAGGCGGAAGTGCTGGTGGAAGAAGACGGCCAGCGCGAGCCCGATGCCGTACTGGAGAAGTATCGAGACGAGCGTGAACACCAGGGTGTTGCGGACGGCCGGCAGGAAGGTCGGGTCGTCGAGAACCTGGCGGTAGTTCTCCAGGCCGGTGAAGGGCGCGTCGCCCTGGACGAAGGAGCGCAGGGTGTAGTCCCGCAGGCTCAGCTCGACGTTGCGGACGAGTGGATAGGCGTAGAACGCGACCAGGTAGACCAGCAGCGGGACGAGGAAGAGCCAGGCGGTCAGCCGGGGTCGCGGCCGGCGGCGGGCCGGGCCGGCGGCGGGCCGGCCGTGCGTGGGTATGACCGTCATCGGGCTTTCTCCGTTCGGAATGCGGTGCCGGTGTTCGTCGCCGTGCCGGCGATCAGTCGGCGAGACCCGTGGTGGCGGCCTGCTGGGCGGCCTCCATCGCCTCCTGCGGACTCTGCGCGCCGGAGAGGACGTTCTGCACGGCCGTCCACAACTGCTCCGAGATGACGGGGTAGTCCGTGCCGAGGTCGTCGCTGGTGCGGCCACGGGCCGAACGGGCCGCCTCGACCCAGGGGGCGAGCGCCTCGTCGTCGGCCACCTGCTGGTCCTGGAGGGCCTCGGTGGGGGCGACGTAGGACAGGGTGGCGTCCGTGGTCAGCAGGTTCTCGCCGCTGGTGAGGCACTCGACGATCGCCGTGGTCACCTCGTATCTGGCGGGGTCGGACTGGACCGGCGCGGTCACGAACTCGCCGCCGGTGGGGGCCACCGCGGGACCGCCCGAGGCCGCTGGGATCGGGATGACTCCGTAGTCGATGCCCGAGGCGTCCGCGTTGGCCAGCTGCCAGGCGCCGTTGACCGCGAACGCGTACTCCCCCGTCGCGAACTCCTGCCAGCTCGTCGTCTGGGTGTTGTTGATCACCGAGTTGGGCGCGTATCCGAGGTCGAGCCACTCCTTCCACTGGCTGACGGCGCCCACCGCCTCGGGGGAGTCGAGCGCCCGCAGGTCGGCCCCGGCGCCCCAGAACCAGGGCAGGAACTGAAACGAGCCCTCCTCGGTGCCGATCGCGGAGAACGTGATGCCCCTGTTCCCTGCCTCGGTCACCGCCTGGAGCGCGTCGTTCAGGCTCTCCCAGTCGGTGACCGAGGCCGGGTCGACCCCGGCGTCGGCGAGTACGGCCACGTTGTAGTACAGCGCGAGGGTGTTGGCGCCGATCGGCACCCCGTAGGTCGCGTCTTCGAGCTGCCCGGCGGCCAGCAGGTTCTCGGATATGCCGGAGACGTCGAGACCCAGTTCGTCCGTCGGGGTCAGGACGCCGGCCTCGGCGAGCGTGGAGACCACCGGGTTGTCCAGCACGATGACGTCCGGGGTGTCGCCCTGCTGGGCGGCCAGCAGCGCCCGGTTGGTGAGGTCGGAGGTGTCGAACGCCGCGCGGTCGACGGTGACCCCGGCCTCCTCGCCGCACCGCTCGACCAGCCGTACCCAGTCGGAGTCGCCGTCGAACTGGGGGTAGGGGTCCCAGAACACGTACGTGCCGCCGTCGGCGTCGTCGCCGGACCCGCCGCCCGAGCAGGCGGTGGCTCCGGCCAGCAGACCCAGCGCGGCCAGGACGGCCGACGCGGAACGTGAGGTGGTGCTTCTCATCGCCATGTCCTTTCAGCTGCTTGATACGCGTCGTCGAACCGGTTCGACAGCTGCCCGTGTGCGACCGTTCCGACCCGTGCGCGCCGGGGTCAGGCGGTGCTGCCCCGATCGATGAGCGTGGGGGGCAGGAAGTGGACCCGGTGTGGCCCCGCCTCGTCATGGTCCTGGATGCGGCCGACCAGCTGCCGCACCGCCAGCCGTCCGAGTGCGCGCGGCGAGGTCTCCACCGCCGTGTAGGGAAGGGAGAAGGTGCGCCCGAACTCCTGCGAGTACAGGCTCGTGACCGACAGGTCATCCGGCACCCGCACCCCGCGCCGGTGGAGCACCATGGGCAACGCGGCGACGGAACCGTCGTTGTGCACGATCAGCGCGGTGGCGGTGGGGTGCTCGTCGAGGACGGCGTTGAGGCTCTCGCCCACGGCCGGCTGCCGCGCCTCCCCGTGATGGGCGTGCAGCACGAGTCCGAGCTTTCGAGCCCGCTCGACCGCCGCGTCACGGAACCGCCAACTGTAGGAGATGCCGCGCTCGAAGACCTCACGGGGCGGTGTGACCAGGATGATCTCGCGATGCCCGAGCCCCTGCAGATGGTCGACCAGCACCCGGGCGGCGGCGGCGAAGTCCAGGTCGAAGACGTCGAGTCCGTCGGTGTCCCGCGGCACGCCGACGAGCACGCCAGGCCGCCCCGAGGCCCGCAACGGCTCGAGTCGTGGGTCGACGTGCGCGACGTCGAGCAGGATCAGGCCGTCGACCTTGCCGGAACCGCTGATCCGGCGCAGGGCGCCCGCTCCGTCGGCGTCCGTGACCATCAGCACGTCGTACCCCATCTCCCGCGCGGTGTCGGAGAGCGGGAGCACGTACTGGAGCATGGCCGGCGCGAACTCGTCCTCGTGGAACCTGAGCATGAGGCCGATCACCTTGGTCTGCGCCGTGGCCAGGGCCTGCGCGCCGGCGTGCGGGGTGAAGCCGAGCCGGGCGATGGCCTCCTCGACCCGCCGCCGTGTCTCGTCGGAGATCGTGCGCTTCCCGGAGAGCGCGTAGGAGACGGTGCTGCGGGACACCCCCGCGGCGCGAGCCACGTCGCCGATCGTCACCACTGGCCACTCCCTTGTCGAACCGGTTCGCGCAAGCTAGCACCGGGGTCCCGACGACTCAATACACCGGACGTGCTCCCGTCTCCTGATCGACGCAGCGTGACGATGGAACACCGAGAGCCACCGCACGAACGCGAGGGAAGCCCGCCGCACGCGTATTGAACCCCGAAGATCCCGGTGTTACGTTCCCGTCGAACCGGTTCGCGACAGCCGCTCATCGAACCGGTTCGAGAGCCTCTCCCCGACCCGTTCGGAGCCGCATGGACAGGCGAACTCCCCACGCGCGCGCCCCGCCAGCTCCTCCAGAACCTCGAACGACGCGTCTGCACAGGCATTTCAGCCGCCAGCGCGGCCGAGCACGCGGGGGCGCCCCCGGCCGTCAGGTCCCGGCAGGCCACGGCCTGCCCCGCGACCTCCCCAACTCCCCTCTCTCCAGGAGAGACGCGTGAACATCCTCCCCAGAAGGCGGCGCGGGCGTCGCCTCGGTCTCACCACACTCCTCGCGACCTGCACTCTCGTCCTCACCTCCCTCGTCTCGCTCGCCACGCCGGCCCAGGCCGCGGATGAGTCCATCGCCGTGGACTTCTCGGTCTCGTCGGGCTCGCCGACCTACCGGGCCTCCGGGTGGATCTACGGCATGGCGGAGAACGCCTCGGGCCCCGCCGACCACTTCTTCCGGGACGTGAACTTCCGGTACATGCGGGCCGGTGGGGCGCAACTCGACAG
>NZ_SMKC01000335.1 GCF_004348315.1 Streptomyces sp. 8K308
GGTCGATGGTGGAGGGCGGCCCCGTGCAGGCCCCGAGGGAGGCGGTGATGGCGCCGGCCGCGCCCAACGCGCCGGTGATCCTGAGAAAGTCCCTGCGGGCCAGGGCACGGTCCATCGAAGCCTCCAGGCGGCTCTGGCGGGAGGTCCTACGTTCTACGTCCGATGTTCACGGTAGGAGCGGCCGTGACGGATGGTCAAGACCTCTACCTCAAGGCGCTGTTGACCAGACGTCCGATGTCCTATCTCCTGGCACAATGTGAACTCCCGGTGTTAGCTCTGCTCTGGCGAGTCGGAAGGGGAGCGCGGCATGGCACGCAGCGTGATGTCGGACGAGGTGCAGCGGCGGATCAAGCAGTTGATCCTGGACCGCCGACTCGCGCCCGGCGACCCGCTCCCCACCGAGAGCGAGCTGATGGGCCGGTTCGACGTCAGCCGCAACTCGGTGCGCGAGGCGCTCAAGGCGCTGCAGGCGGTGGACATAGTCGACATCAGGCACGGCTTCGGCACCTATGTCGGCGGCCTCAGCCTGGACTCGTTCGTCGAGGGCATGGTCTTCCGGGCGGCGGTCCTGCACGGCAGGGGCCAGGCGAGCCTCTACGAGCTGCTCGAGGTGCGCGAGGCGCTGGAGGCCGGCCTGATCGGGAGCGTGGCGGGAAAGGTGCCGGCCAAGGATCTGGCCGTGCTGCACGATCTCGTCGCGACCATGGAGCGGGAGGCGGCGGTCGACCGGGTGACGGCGGCCACCGACCGGGCGTTCCATCTGGCGCTCTACCGCTCCCTCGGCAACCACCTGCTGAGCGAGGTGCTCGACGCCTTCTGGGCCGCCTTCCACGCCGCGTTCCACGGGGTGCGCGACGAGCCGAGCACGGACCATCGGGACCCCAGGATCACCGTGACCCGCCACCAGGAGATCCTGGCGGCGCTCGAGTCGGGCCAGGGGACGCAGGCGGCGGAGGCGATGCGGCGCCACTTCGCGGGCATCCGCCAGGTCCTGGGCGACGCCCCACACCCGCGTAAAACTGACGAGAACCTGACAGCACGGTAGCGGGCCGCGAGCGCGGGGTATGGCCGCAGGGAGGAAGATCAACCACCCCCATTGGAGCCCGAGTTGAGACCACGCACCGTGCTCGCCACCGCCCTGCTGCTCGCCGCGCTCACCGCCCCGGGTGCCTCGGCGGACACCCCGGCTGACCCCCTCCAGGACCGGCTCGGCGACCGCACCGCCGGTTCCTACCTCGACGACGAGGGCGACCTGGTCATCACCGTCACCGACACGGCGGCCGCCCGCGCGGTCACCGCCGCCGGCGCCACGCCACGGCTCGTCGAGCGCGACGCCGCCGACCTCGCCGCCGTCGCCGACCGGCTGGCCGAGCGGGCCGCCATACCCGGCACGACCTGGGGCGTCGCCCCCGCCGCCAACCAGGTCCTGGTCACCCACGACGACTCGGTGAACGGCGACGAGCTCGCCCGGCTCCGCGCCGTCGTCGCCGCCCTCGGCGACGCCGCCCGCCTGGAGCACTCCCCCGGCACGCTCAGCACCACGATCGCCGGCGGCGAGGCCGTCTACCGCGGCGGGCGCCCCTGCTCCCTCGGCTTCAACGTGACCGACGGCGAGGACACCTACTTCCTGACGGCCGGCCACTGCACCAACGGCTTCACCGACTGGTTCGCCGACTCGGCGGCCTCGGTGCCGCTCGGCACCACCGTCGACGGCAGCTTCCCCGCCGACGACTACGGCCTCGTCCGCTACACCAACGCCACCATCGCCAAGGACGGCGGCGTCCACACCTACGACGGCCACCAGGACATCACCGCGACCGGCACCCCCGTCGTCGGCCAGCCGATCGCCCGCAGCGGCCGCTCCACCGGGGTCCGCACCGGCGAGGTGACCGCGCTCGACGTCACCGTGAACTACGCCGAGGGCACCGTCACGGGCCTCATCGCCACCACCGCCTGCGCCTTCTCCGGCGACAGCGGCGGCCCCCTCTACTCCGGCACCACCGGCTACGGCCTGCTCTCCGGCTCCAGCGGCTCCTGCGACGGGCCTGCCTCCACCACCTTCTTCCAGCCCGTCGACGAGGTGCTCGCCGAGTACGGGGTGACGGTGTACTGAGCGTCGCCGAACACGAGCCGAGCGAACCGCCGGAGTACCCCTTCCCCATCGACTGATCCACACCCGCCCCGCCCAACGGGGTAGTATTTCCCGTTTCCCACGTATGGCGTAGTGAGCCCTGGTGAGCCGGCCCGGCGGAGGTGTGTGTGTCCTGCCTGATCGTCCAGAGTGACAAGACCCTGCTGCTCGAGGTGGATCACGAGCAGGCGGAGGAGTGCCGGCGCGCGATCGCGCCGTTCGCGGAGTTGGAGCGGGCGCCGGAGCACATCCACACCTACCGGGTGACGCCGCTCGGGCTGTGGAACGCGCGGGCCGCGGGGCACGACGCGGAGCAGGTCGTGGACGCGCTGGTGACGTACTCGCGCTACCCGGTGCCGCAGGCGCTGCTGGTCGACGTGGCCGAGACCATGGCGCGGTACGGGCGGCTGACGCTGCTGAAGCACCCGGCGCACGGGCTCGTGCTGCAGAGCAACGACCGGGCCGTGCTCGAGGAGGTGCTGCGGTCGAAGCGGATCATCCCGCTGGTGGGGGCCAGGATCGACGAGGACACCGTGGCGGTGCACCCCTCGGAGCGCGGGCAGATCAAGCAGGCGCTGCTGCGGCTCGGCTGGCCGGCCGAGGACCTGGCCGGGTACGTGGACGGCGAGGCGCACCCGATCGAGCTGCGGCAGGACGGCTGGCGGCTGCGGCCGTACCAGGAGCAGGCGGTCGCCGGCTTCTGGCACGGCGGCTCCGGCGTCGTGGTGCTGCCGTGCGGCGCCGGCAAGACGCTGGTGGGCGCGGGCGCCATGGCGCGGGCCGGGTCGACCACGCTGATCCTGGTCACCAACACCGTCTCGGCCCGGCAGTGGAAGGCCGAGCTGGTGCGGCGCACCTCGCTGACCGAGCACGAGATCGGCGAGTACAGCGGGACCCGCAAGGAGATCAGGCCGGTCACGATCGCCACCTACCAGGTGCTGACCACCAAGCGGAAGGGCGTCTACCCGCACCTGGAGCTGTTCGACTCGCGCGACTGGGGGCTGATCGTCTACGACGAGGTGCACCTGCTGCCGGCGCCCGTGTTCAAGTTCACGGCCGATCTCCAGGCCCGCCGCCGGCTCGGTCTCACCGCCACCCTGGTCAGGGAGGACGGCCGCGAGTCGGACGTGTTCTCGCTGATCGGGCCCAAGCGGTTCGACGCCCCCTGGAAGGAGATCGAGGCGCAGGGATACATCGCGCCGGCCGACTGCGTCGAGGTCCGCGTCGACCTGACCGAGTCGGAGCGGCTGGCCTACGCGATGGCCGAGCCTGAGGAGCGCTACCGGTTCTGCGCCACCACCGACTCGAAGCGGCGCGTCACGGAGACGCTGGTGCGCCGGCACGCCGGCCAGCAGACGCTGGTCATCGGCCAGTACATCGACCAGCTCGACGAACTCGGCGAACTGCTCGGCGCCCCGGTGATCAAGGGCGAGACCAGCAACACGCAGCGCGAGAAGCTGTTCGACGCGTTCCGTGCCGGGGAGATCCAGGTGCTCGTGGTCTCGAAGGTGGCCAACTTCTCGATCGACCTGCCGGAGGCCACGGTGGCGATCCAGGTGTCCGGCACCTTCGGCTCCCGGCAGGAGGAGGCCCAGCGCCTCGGGCGGGTGCTGCGGCCCAAGGCGGACGGGCACGAGGCGCGCTTCTACTCCGTGGTCGCGCGGGACACCATCGACCAGGAGTTCGCCGCGCACCGTCAGCGCTTCCTCGCCGAGCAGGGCTACGCCTACCGGATCATGGACGCCAGCGAGCTGCGCACCGCGGACGGCGAGGAGAGGGACGAGGTCTGAGCGCGGCCGGCGCTCAGCGCAGGCGGCGGCGGACGAGCGTGGGGTCCTGCTCGTCGATCCGGCCGAGCACGACGATGTCGATGGCGGTCTCGGCGACCACGCGGACGGCGCGCAGCGCCTGCCCCACGAGGTGCCTGGAATGGCTCACGTGCCCCGAGGCGGTGGCCCCCGGGTGGATGGTTGCGGTGCTCATGGGTTCAAGGGTGCCGCCGGGCGCCGGCCGCGTCGTCAGCCCGGGGATCGAGAGTGACCGGCCGCTCGTCCGCCTTCCGGCCGAACGTCCCCTAGGGAGTGGGGATGACCCACCCCTGACGAACGTGCGACCGGTGGGCGGCTCACTCGGAAATGATTTGCGCGTCGCAGGGGCGCGCGCCTAGGCTCCCTGGCTCCGCCTCCACCCGGGATGCCACGCGGGCCGCCGCGCGCGCTGGGTCGGAGCCGGCCGGACGGCAACCGGCCGGCAGTCGCTCACCCCTACGCACCCCGGAGGCCCCGCCGTGTCCGCCCCTGAGCCGACCGCCCCCTTGCCGCTCGATGCCGAGCGCGCCCACCTGGCCGCGTCCCGCTCCGCGCTGCGCGCCATGCGCGCGGACGCCGAGTCCCTCGACATCAGCGACGTCACCGCGAACTGGGTGAACGCCGAGGTGCTGCAGTCCGAGATCGAACTGCGGATCAAGTCGCTCGCCGACCTGGTGGACACCCCGCTGTTCTTCGGCCGCGTCGACTACCTGCACGACCTGGACGAGGACGGCGAGCACGGCAACCGCTTCTACATCGGCCGCCGCCACGTCCACGACGCCCACGGCGACCCGATGGTGATCGACTGGCGCGCGCCCGTCTCGCAGCCGTACTACCAGGCCACCAAGCAGGACCCGAAGGACGTGGGGCTGCGCCGCCGCTTCGGCTACGACGGCGGCGAGCTCACCGCCTACGAGGACGAGCACCTGTCCGACCCGGCGGAGGCGGAGACCACGAGCCGCCTGCTCCAGCGCGAGATCGAGCGGCCGCGCGTCGGCCCGATGCGGGACATCGTGGCCACCATCCAGCCCGAGCAGGACGACATCGTGCGCGCCCCGCTGTCCGGCACGGTCTGCGTGCAGGGGGCGCCGGGCACCGGGAAGACGGCGGTCGGCCTGCACCGGGTGGCGTACCTGCTCTACGCCTACCGGGAGCGTCTCGCCCGCTCCGGCACCCTGGTGATCGGCCCCAACCGGTCGTTCCTGCGGTACATCGAGCAGGTGCTGCCGGCGCTCGGCGAGCTGGAGGTCAGACAGGCCACCGTGGACGAGCTGGTGGCGCACGTCGAGGTACGGGGCGTGGACAGCGCGGCGGCGGCGCACATCAAGGGCGACGCGCGCATGGCCGAGGTGCTGCGCCGGGCGGTGCGCGCCGGGGTGCGGATGCCGACCGAGCCGCTGATGGTGGTGCGCGGCTCCCGGCGCTGGCGGGTACCGGCCTACGAACTCGCTGAGCTCGTCCAGGAGTTGCTCGACCGGGACATCCGCTACGGCGCGGCCCGCGAGGCGCTGCCGCAGCGAATCGCGCACGCCGTGCTGGTGCGCATGGAGCAGGCGGGCGAGGCCCCGGACGACCGGGTACAGAACGCGGTGGCCCGCACCCCCGCCGTCAAGGCGGTGGTCAAGGAGTGCTGGCCGCTGGTGGACCCGGCCAAGCTGGTGCTGCGCCTGCTGTCCGACGCCGACTTCCTGGCCGAGATGTCCGAGGGGATCCTCACCGATGACGAGCGGAAGGTGCTCCGGTGGGAGCGACCGGCCCGCAGCGTGAAGTCGGCCCGCTGGTCGCCGGCCGACGCGGTGCTGATCGACGAGGCGCGGGACCTCGTCGAACGCACCGGCTCGCTCGGCCACGTGGTGCTCGACGAGGCGCAGGACCTCTCGCCCATGCAGTACCGGGCCGTCGGCCGGCGCTGCTCCACGGGATCCGCCACCATCCTCGGCGACATCGCGCAGGGCACGACCCCGTGGGCGACGGAGAGCTGGGCGGCGGCGCTGGCCCACCTGGGCAAGCCGGACGCGGTGGTGGAGGAGCTGACCCAGGGCTTCCGGGTGCCGCGCGCGGTGATCGCGTACGCCTCGCGGCTGCTGCCGGCGATCGCGCCCGAGTTGTCGGAGGCCACCTCGATCCGGGACTCGCCCGGCTCGTTCGCGGTGCTGCCCGTGGCGCCGGCCGAGCTGGACGGGGCCGTGGTGGCGGCCTGCCGCGAGGCGCTGCGGCGGGAGGGCTCGGTGGGCCTGATCGCGGCCGACGCGCGGGTGCCCGCGCTGGCGGCGGCGCTGGGGGCGGCCGGACTCGCGCATCTGTCGCCGGGCGAGGAGACCTCGCGTGGCGCGCGGTTGACGCTGGTGCCGGCGTCGTTGGCCAAGGGTCTGGAGTACGACCACGTGGTGCTTGACGAGCCGGCGAAGGTGGTGGACGGCGAGCCGGACGAGCGGACCGGCCTGCGGCGGCTCTACGTGGCGCTGACCAGGGCGGTGTCCGGGCTCGCTATGGTGCACGCGGCGCCACTGCCGGCGCTACTCGCGGGGGTCGGGACGGGAGTCGGAACCGGGGTCGGGCCCGAGGCCGGCGTCGGAGTCGGCGTCGTCGTCTGACCGGCGGCCGTGCAGGGTGAAGGCGACCCAGCAGCCCCAGCCCACCGGCTGCAGCAGCCAGTAGCTCCAGAAGCGGTAGAGCAGGGTGCCGGCCAGCGCCTGCTGCGGCGAGAGCCCGTAGACGACGAGCAGCGCCGTGAGACTGGCCTCCACGATGCCCACGCCGCCGGGGGTCAGCCGCAGGCTGCCGGGGATCTGGGCCAGCGCGTACGCGATCAGCACTCCGTGCCAGGGCACGCCGATGTCCAGCGCCCACAGGCTGGCCGCCAGGCAGGCGGCGTCGAGCACCCAGTTGAACTGGGCCAGCGCGTAGGGGCGCAGCCACGGGCGCAGTCCCGGCTGCACGCTCCTGGCCTGCTCGACGAGCCCGCGCACGGCCTCCTCGCCCCGGCGCACCCGGTCGTAACGCGCCTTCAATCGCTGCCATCCGCGCCCGCAGGCGGCTCGCACCCGCGCCGAGCGGAAGATCGCCAACAGTACGATGGTGAGCAGCGCCAACACGGCCAGGACGCGCCCGATCACCGCGCCAGGGCCCCGCGCCCCCGTGGTGAGGAGCCCGATCACGATGATCACCAGCAGCCCGAGCGCGGACAGGGCGCCGCTCACCACGAGCGAGGCGGCGGCCAGCGCCTGTCCGACGCCGCGCCGCCGCAACTGGCGGTAGAGCCAGGCGGTGGAGAACGCGGCGCCGCCCGGCAGCGCGCCGGCCACCGCGTTGGCGGCGAGGACCAGCCCGAACATGCTGGTCAGCCGCGTCCGGAAGCCGCCGGCCAGTAGCAGCCAGCGCTGCACGGCGCTCAGGCAGAGCAACGCGCCGGTCTCGCACACCAACGCGACCGGCAGCTTGACCAGGCTGACCCGGGCCAGCAGTTCGAAGGCCTTGCCCAGCTCCTCGCGGCGGGAGATCGCGACGAACACCGCGCCACCCACGAGCAGGACGGCGATCGGCCACCAGGCACGCCCCGCGCGTCCCGGGGTCCTGCTTCCCTCAACCCCCATCCCCACC
>NZ_SMKC01000336.1 GCF_004348315.1 Streptomyces sp. 8K308
GCGGCGGCTGCGCCGCCGGGCGTGCGGCTCCCTGCGGCCGTCAGGCCGCTAGGCTGGCGAGTCTCGACAACAACTGGCCCGCGCTTACCGCTGGAGCGATCGTGGACGGGGTGCAGTTCCGGCTCTTGGGACCTGTCGGTGTCTGGCACGCCGGGCGCCGGCTCGGTCCCGCCACAGGGCCGCAACGGACGGTGTTGGCGGCCCTGTTACTGGACGCCGGGCGCACCGTGCCGGAGCGGCGGCTGGTGCACGCCCTGTGGGGGGAGGCGCGGCCGCAGGGGGCGGCCGAGACGGTGCGGGGGCACGTGGCGCGGCTGCGGCGGATGGTGGTGCCGCTCGGCGGTCCCGAGGTGACGGACGCGCGGGACGGCTTCTGCCTTTCGGTCCACCGGCGGCAGGTGGATCTTTACCGGTTCCGGGAGTTGGTGCGTCGGGCGTCGGCCGGGGATCGGGATCCGGAGCGCGCGGCGGCGCTGTTGCGGTCGGCGTTGGCGCTGTGGCACGGCCCGGCGCTGGCGGACGTCGCGGGGCGGTGGCTGCCGGAGGAGGTGGCGCCTGGGCTCGACGAGGAGCGCCTTTCCGCGGTCGAGAAGCGAGCCGAGTTCGAACTGTTGTTGGGGCGGCATCAGGAGGTGGCCTCGGAGCTGCGCACCCTCGTCGCTCAACACCCGCTGCGGGAGCGGCTGTTGGCCCTGCTGATGGCGGCGTTGCAGCGCAGCGGCGCGCGGGCCGACGCGTTGGCCGTCTACCGAAGGGCCAGGGAGCGGTTCGCCGAGGACCTGGGCATCGAGCCCGGCGGCCAGCTGCGGCGGATGTACGAGGCGATCATCGGCGGTCGCGAGCTGCCGCTCGAACTGGTCGGCGGCGACCTCAGGGCCGGCCTCGTCGGCCAGGCCACGGTGCCGGAGCCGCTGCCGATCCCGCACCAGCTCCCGCCGGACACCGAGGCGTTCACCGGCCGCGAGGCGGAACTCGCCGCCCTGGACGGCATGTTCCCGGCGTCCGGACCGCGTCCTTCGGGGCGGGCCGCGGTGTGCGTGATCACCGGTGCCGGTGGCGTGGGCAAGACAGCGCTGGCCGTGCACTGGGCGTACCAGGCGCGCAAGCGGTTCCCCGACGGGCAGTTCTACGTGGACCTGCTGGGCTTCGGTCCGACCCAGTTGGCCAGGCCGCCGGCCGAGACGGTGCGGCTGTTCCTCGACGCGCTCGGCGTGCCGCCGCAGCGGATACCGGTGTCCGTGGAGGCCCAGGTGGGCCTCTACCGCAGCCTGATGACCGGCCGGCGGATGCTGATCCTGCTGGACAACGCGGCCGACTCCGAACAGGTGCGGCCGCTGCTGCCGGGGGCGCCCGGCTGCCTGGTGCTGGTCACCAGCCGGGTGGAGCCGACGGCCCTGGTGGCGGCCGAGGGCGCGCGGACGCTGCCGCTCGACGTGCTCTCCGCGGCCCAGTCCCGGGAGTTGCTGCTGCGCCGGCTCGCCGCGCGGCAGGTGGCGGCCGACGAGGGCGTGGTGGGCGACGTGGTCTCGCGGTGCGCCGGCCTACCGCTGGCGCTCTCGATCGTCGCGGCCCGCGCCCAGGCACGCCCCGGCTTCGGTCTCGAGGCGCTGATCGGCGGGCTCGACGGGGCGGTGTCCGGGCTCGACGTGTTCGACGGCGGTGATCCGGCCACCAACGTGCGCACCGTCTTCTCCTGGTCGTACCGGGCGCTCAGCCGCGAAGCCGCGCGGCTCTTCCGGCTCCTCGGGCTGCTGCGCGGCCCGGAGATATCGGTGGCCGGCGCCGCCAGCCTCGCCGGGGTGCCGGTGCGGCAGGCCAACCGGCTGCTGGCGGAGCTGAGTCGGGCCCACCTCACGGTCGAGCGGTCGCCGGGGCGTTACGGCTGGCACGACCTGCTGTGGGTGTACGCGCGGGAGTTGACCGAGGCGCAGGACTCCGGGGTGGAGCGGCAGGAGGCCAGGCACCGACTGTTCGACCACTACCTGACCAGCGCGGTCACCGGCGCCGAGTACCTGGACGAGCACCACCGGATCCCGCTGGTGCCCGCCCCGCCCCGGCCCGGCGTCACCCCGGCGCGGATCACCGACGAGGCGCAGGCACGTGCCTGGTTCGGCCGCGAGTACCCGCTGCTGCTGGCCGCGACCCGGCAGGCGCAGCTGCTCGGTTTCGACGCGCACGCCTGGCAGTTGGCGAGCGTGCTGCGGGGTTACCTCACCCAGCAGGGGCTCCTGGAGGACCAGGCGGCCAGCCACCGCATCGCGCTGACGGCGGCGGGCCGCGCCGGCGACGCCAACGCGCTGGCGCACGCGCACCTGGGGCTCGGGCAGGCGTTGACGCGCCTCGGCTCGGACGAGGAGGCGGACGCCCATCTGGGTTCGGCGCTCGCGCTGTTCGCCGAGACAGGCAACCTGATCGGGCAGGCGGTCAGCCACATCTACCTGAGCATGCTCCAGGACCGGGACGGCGACTACGCGACCGGGCTGCACCACAACGAGCGGGCGCTGCTGCTCTACCGGCAGGCCGGTCACCGCTCGGGCGAGGCGCGCAGCATGAACAACATCGGCTGGTGCCATGCCCAGTTGGGGTCCTACGAGATGGCGCTGCGATGTTGCGAGGAGGCGCTCGACATCCAGCGTGAGCAAGGCAACCTGGCCGGGGAGGCCGCGGCGCTCGACAGCCTGGGCTACATCCACCACCTGATGGGCCGGCACGAGCAGGCCATCGACTACTACGAGCAGGCGTTGCGGTGGCGGCGCCACGCGCGGCGGGTGCCGGCCGCGCTCACCCTGAGCCGGCTCGGCGAGGCGCAGTTGGCCGCCGGCCGGCGCGCGGCCGGCCTCGCCACCCTGCGGCGTGCGCTGGCGCTGCTCGACGAGATGGCACCCGGCGAGGCGGCGCCGGTCAGGGCCAGGATCGCGGAGCTCACCGGCGAGCGCCAGCCGCAGGACGTCGCCGACGGTTGAAAGAACAACGGCCTCGCTGCCGCCGTGACCTCGTGAATCACCCCTGCTCCAGGGCGCTTTCGCGAGTTAGATTGCTCGCCATCGGCACCGGCCGCGGCGCGAAGGGGAAATCGTGAACGGCAGCGGGGACGGCATCGGGAACGGCGTGGAGTTTCGGCTCCTGGGGCCCGTGGGGGTGTGGTGTCACGGCCAGCGGCTCGGGCCGGCCACCGCGCAGCAGCGCACGGTGCTGGCCACGCTGCTGCTCGATCCGGGCCGGGTGGTGGCCGTCGACCGGCTGGTGACGGCGCTGTGGGGGGCGACGCCGCCGGCCACCGCGCGGAACTCGCTGCAAGGCACCGTCTCCCGGCTGCGGCGGCTGCTCGGGCAGTTCCCGCAGGTCGAGTTGGCCACCTCGGTGCGCGGCTACACGCTGCGGGTCGAGGCCCAGTCGATCGACCTGCACCGCTTCCGCCACCAGGTGCGCCAGGCACGCGGCACCGGCGTCCAGGCCGCCGACGCCGCCGAGTCGCTGCGCGCCGCGCTCGCGCTGTGGCGCGGCGGGCCGCCGCTGGTGGACGTCGCGGGCGCCTGGCTGCCGGAGGCCGTCGCGCCGGGCCTCGAGGAGGAGCGGCTGGCCGCCGTGGAGACGCTGGCGGTGGCCGACCTGGCGCTCGGCCGGGACGCGGCGGTGGCCGCCGAGCTCGCCCCGCTGCTGCCCGAACACCCGCTGCGGGAGCGGCTGGCGAGCCTGCTGATGGTGGCCCTGCACCGCGCCGGGCAGCGGGCCGAGGCGTTGGAGGTGTTCCGGCGGGTGCGCCGCAGGTTCGCCGACGAGCTCGGCATCGAGCCGGGCGAGGAGCTGCAACGCCTGCACCAGGCGATCCTCGCCGACCGCGAGGCTCCCTGGCCGGCCGCCACGCCCCGGGTCGCCCAGGCCCCGACTGCCGCCAGGTCCGTGCCCCGGGTGCCGCGCCAACTCCCGCCGGACACCGAGACCTTCATCGGCCGGGAGGCCGAACTGGCCGCGCTCGACGCCCTGCTGCCGCCGCCGGAAGCGGCGGCCGGCCGGGCGGTCGGCACGCCGGTCGGCGTGATCGCCGGCACCGGCGGCGTCGGCAAGACCGCCCTCGCGGTGCGCTGGGCGCACCGGTCGCGCGACCACTTCCCCGACGGCCAGCTCTACGTGAACCTGCTCGGCTTCGGCCCCACCCAGCTGGCCAGGCCGCCGGCCGAGGCGGTGCGGCTCTTCCTCGACGCGCTCGACGTGGCGCCACAGCGGATCCCGGCCTCCGTCGACGCCCAGGTCGGGCTCTACCGCAGCCTCCTCGCCGACCGCCGGATGCTGGTCCTGCTGGACAACGCGCTCGACTCCGACCAGGTACGGCCGCTGCTCCCCAACTCTTCCGGCTGCGTGGTGCTGGTGACCAGCCGCGTCGAGCTCACCGGCCTGGCGGCGGCCGAGGGGGCGCGCACCCTGCCGCTCGGGCTGCTGGCCGACGCCGACGCCCGCGAGCTGCTGGTGCGGCGCCTCGGCCAGGCCAGGGTATCGGCCGAGGCGGACGCCGTCGACGACCTCGTGGCCCGCTGCGCCGGGCTGCCCCTGGCGTTGGCGATCGTGGCGGCCAGGGCGGGCGCGCGGCCCGGGCTTCCGCTCGACGCGCTCACCTCGGGGCCGGGCGACGGCTCGGGCGCCGGCGCCTGGGAGGACGCGGGCTCGCCCGGCGCGCTCGACATCTTCGACGGCGGCGACTCGGGCGCCAGCGTGCGCACCGTGTTCTCCTGGTCCTACCAGGCGTTGAGCGAGGGCGCGGCCCGACTCTTCCGGCTCCTCGGGCTCACCGAGAGCCCGGACATCTCGGTCGCGGGCGCCGCCAGCCTGGCCGGCATCGCGCCGCGCGCCGCCCACCAGTCGCTGTCCGAGCTGGCCAGGGCCCACCTGGCGTGGGAGCGGTCGCCCGGCCGCTACGGCTGCCACGACCTGCTGTGGGCCTACGCCGCGGAGTTGACGCACGAGCTGGACGACGCCGACGAGCGGCGGGCGGCGCTCCACCGGCTCCTCGACTACTACCTGCACAGCGCCAACCTGGGGGACCAGCAGCTCGACCCCTACCACCGGGTGCCCATCGAACTCCCGTCGCCGAGACCCGGGGTGACCGTGCCGCCGCTCACCACCACCGGACCCGCGGTCCGCTGGTTCCTGAACGAGCACCAGTCGCTGCTGATCGCCATCCGGCAGGCGGCACGCGCCGGCTTCGACACCCACGCCTGGCAACTCGCCTGCGCCAGCCGGGGCTTCCTCTCCCAGCACGGCTACTCGCAGGCGCAGGCCGCGATGCACAGGATCGCGCTCGACGCGGCGCGCCGGCTCGGCGACCCGCGGGCGGTCGCGCACGCCGAGATCGGCCTGGTTCAGGCGCTGATCAGGCTCGGCGAGGAGGACGGCTGCGAGGAGCGTCTGGAGGCCGCCCACCGGCTGTTCGGCGCGGCCGACGACCCGGTCGGGCAGGCCGTGACCCACATCTACCGATCGCTGCTGAGCGAACGGGACGGCGACTACGCGGCCGGGATCCACCACAACGAGCAGGCCCTCGCCCTCTACCGGCGGGCGGAGCACCGCGGCGGCGAGGGCCGCGCGATGAACAACGTCGGGTGGTTCCAGGCCCAGTTGGGCAAGTACCGGGAGGCGCTGGACATCTGCCAGGCGGCGCTGGCCATCCACCGCGAACTCGGGGACGGCCCGGGCGAGTCGGCCACGCTGGACAGCCTGGGGTACATCCACCACCGGCTCGGCCACCACCAGCAGGCCGTGGACCACTACCAGCGCTCGCTCGGCCGGCGCGGCGACTGGGAGCCGGCGCTCGCCGGCCGCACCCTGGGGCGGCTCGGCGCGGCGCAGCTGTCGACCGGCCGGCTGGCCGAGGGCCGGGAGACGCTGCGGCGGGCCCTCACCCTGCTCGAGGACCTGGCGCCGGGCGACGCGGACGAGGTCCGCGCCTCGCTCGCCAGGCTCGACGCCGAGGAAGGGTCGGGCGGCACGGCCGCCACCCGGCGGGCGTCGGCCGCCGGCCGGTGAACCGGCACGCCGACTGCCACGCCGCACTCGGCGGCCAGCCACCCACAAGCCGCGTCAACAACGCTGCGAGTCAATAACCCAGGGCACCACGCTCAGCGCCCGCAGCCGCACCGTCGTCGTCACGCCCGGCCCCCCGCGAGCGCGCACACGGAGCAGTCCGGCTCCCGGGTGAACGGCTGCCACTCGGGAACCAGCCCCTCGCGCAGGTCGAGGACGATCCGACCGCCGGCGGCCCGGGGCAGCTCGAAGCCGGTCAGGTAGCGCTTGGCCTCGAAGGCGACCAGCGAGCCGATCAGCGTGGCCATCGGGCCGGTGAGCGGGTTGCTCAGCTCGAGCCGCTCGGCGAGCCGCAGGGCGGTGCCGGCCGAACTGTCCGCGCTCGGGCGGTCGGCGGCGTCGCAGGCCAGGCAGGGCGTGCGACCCGGGATCACCGACTGGTACATGATCTGGGACGGGGTGCCGCCTCCGACCACGAACGGGACGCCGGCGCGCGCCGCCGCCTCGTTCACCCACAGCCCGGCGTCCGGGTGCCCGTCGACGCCGCCGGCGATCAGGTCCACGCCCTCGGTCAGGTCGGCGAGGTCCGCGGCGCTCCTGATCCAACGCTCCACGGCCCGCACCTCGATCGTCGGGTCGTACTCCCGCACCCACTCGGCGGCGCGCTCGGGCTTGGACCGGCCGATGTCGCGATGCCGATAGAGGAACTGGCGAGCGAAGTTCTTCGACTCGACCTGATCCCGGTCCACCAGGGTGAGCCGGCCGACACCGAGGCCGGCCAGGCACTGCACCAGCGTCGAACCGCCGCCGCCGACCCCGAGCACCAGCACGTGGGCGGCCCGCAGCCGCCGCACGAAATCGGCGCGCGGCCGGTCGAGTCCGGCGTAGGCGCCGAAGAAGGAGAGGTTCGAGAAGTGCCGCGCGTCGACGGCCGCGTCGCCCGTCCAGCGGCCGTCGGCGTCCTCCACCAGGCCAAGGACGTCCAGGCCGGTCAGGCCCTCGGTCACCTCGGACTCGCTCACGGCGAAGCCGCGTCTGCCGAGCGCGGCGCTCAACTCGGCCGGGGTGCGCGGCCCTCGACTCAACTCCCCGAGCAGCGCGGCGACCTGCCCCTCCGGGTCGCTCAGCGTGATCGCCTCGCTGGCGTCGACGACCACGACGATGTCGTCCTCCACCGTCTCCCACACGCATTCCTTCAGGCCGACGCGCATCGCTCCCTCTCTGGCGGAAAGGCCGCAGGGAGGACGAGCGCCACGGCCAGGCGCCCGCCCTCCCCAACGTAGGCCGTCAGTTGACGAGGTCAGTGGCTCAGGTGGCCGGGTTCTGCGTGGCCTTGACGGCCTCGACCCTCTTGACCTTGATCTCCATCGCACTGCCTCCTTCGTGAAGGGAAACGGCCCGGGTTTCCCGCCCGGCGTGAGCCGGGGGTGAGAACCGCTGTGGCATAGCCTGCGAGGCGGCGCTGATACGGGGCTGACGCGCCGCTGATTCGCCTCCGTTCGGGTTCTCCCCCACCCAC
>NZ_SMKC01000337.1 GCF_004348315.1 Streptomyces sp. 8K308
CCCACCACCACCGCCACCGCCACCGCTGCGGCCGACTTCATCGCCCAGGCCAATTCCCTGTGCGACGCGCAGGCCCTGCTCACCGCCCTCGACCTCGACCTGTTCACCACGCTCGCCGCCGGCCCCGCCGACCTGGAGTCCCTGCGCGCGGCGCTCGGCCTGCACGGCCGGGGCATGGCGGACTGGCTCGGCCTGCTCGTCCACACCGGCATGCTGGAGCGCGAGCAGGACCGCTACCGCAACTCCCGGGTGGCCGACATCTACCTGGTGCGCGGCCGTCCCTCCTACACCGGGGACGTGCTGCGACGCCGCATGTTCCCGGCCCTGTCGGCGCTGACCGAGTCGCTGCGCACCGGCGAGCCGCACGGCAGCGACGAGTTCACCGACACGGTGCACCGCCTCGACGTGGTGCGCCAGTTCGCCAACCAGATGGACTTCATCACCGACTCCCTGGCCGGGCCGCTGATCGACGCCTACGCCGACTGGGGCCGCCACCGCACGGTGCTCGACGTGGGCGGCTGCCGGGGCGGCGTCCTCACCCGGGTGCTGCGCGCCCACCCGCACCTCACCGGCCGGGTCTTCGACCTGCCGATGATGGCTCCGCTCTGCGCCGAGCAGGCCGCCGCCCACGGGCTGCGGGCGCGGATGTCCTTCCACCCGGGGGACTTCTTCGCCGACCCGCTGCCCGGGGCCGACGTGGTGATCATCGGCCACACCCTGGTCAACTGGCCCCCCGAGCGGCGCGGCTTCCTGCTGCGCGCGCTCTTCGAGAGCGTCAACCCAGGCGGCGTCCTGCTCGTCTACGACCGCATGCTCACCGGCGCCGTGGACGAGACCGAGCGCCACAACCTGCGGGTCAGCCTCTCCATGCTGGTGATGACCAGGGGCGGCTCCGGCTACCCGCTCGACGAGCTGCGGGCGCACGCCGCGGCGGCCGGCTTCACCGCCGTGACGCACCAGCCGCTCGGCGAGTACGACACCCTGGCCGTCTGTCACCGCGCGGCCGGCTGAGGCAGCGGAGCCGGGGCCCGGCGCGCCGTCAGCGTGCGCCCGGCGCCGGCCGGTGCCGGCCGAGCAGCTCGGCTAGGCCGCGCCGGGTGGCGGCCAGCACCACCCGGTCCTCGGGGCGCAGCACATAGCCGGGGTGCAGGTCCCACAGCAGTCCGGCACCGTCCCCACGACCGGCGCCCGGCGGGCGGGCCGTGAGGTCCGGGTGCCGGTCGTCAGGCGCCCTGGTGTCCAGCGCGATCACCCGCCAGGCGCCCGGCCGGTTGGCCTCGGCGACCGTGCGTCCCTCGAACTCCGCGTGTCCGCCGACCTCGACGGCGGCGAACAGCAGCACCCGGCGTTCGACCGGCATGGCGCCGAGTATCTGGCGGCCCATCATGGCCCCCGCGAAGGCGGGCGCGGCCAGCGACGAGACGCTGCGGCTGCGGGTGAGCGCCCCCGGGTGCGCGGCGCGCAGGGTGCGGTAGACGGCCGTCGCGAAGTCGTCGTCGTAGAGCCGCAGCGCCACCCGCAGGTCGGGGCGGAGCGAGCGGGCGTAGAGCGCGGCCTCCAGGTTGGTGGTGTCGGAGCTGGTGAGCGCCAGCAGGGCACCGGCGCGCTCGACCTTGGCGGCCTCGAGCACGCCCTCCTGGGTGACGTCGCCGAGCACCACGGGCACCCGCAGCCGCCTGGCAAGCGCCACGCCGCGCGCCTCGGGGTCCTCCTCGACGCACACCACCGGGATGTCGAGTTCCTTGAGCCGGCCGAGCACCCGGGTGCCGATCTTGCCGAGGCCGAGCAGCACCACATGCCCGGAGAGGCCGCGGGACGGGCGACGCAACGCCGAGGTGCCCCGGAAGGCGCCCAGCGCCTCGAGCGCGCCCGCCACCAGGATCGGCAGCAGCGCCAGGCCGACGAGCCCGGACAGCAGCTGCAGCACCTGCCGGGGAGCCGGCTCCCCGATCGCCGGCTCGTTGATCGCGAACAGGTCGAGCACGATCAGGTACGTCGCGTGCACCGGCTCGTCCGGCGTGGTGAACAGCGAGGTGACGGCCAGCCCGCACACGGCGAGCACGACGCCGGCGACGGCCCAGCGCAGCCGGCGCGAGAAGATCTCCGCGAGCGGTGCGGCGGGCATCACGCGCCGGGCGGGCCTCGGCCCGGCGTGCGCGACGGTCTCCAGCACCATCGTGCCGCGCCCGGTGGCGGCGGCGACCGTCTCCCCGTCGGGCAACAGCTGCGGAGCGCGGGATCCGCTGCTGTCCGAACCCTCCGCGCCCGCCGGGTCGTTGGTCGTGGAGGACAGCAGCGCCAGGGTGCAGAGACCCGGGTCGGCGAGCTGTCCTGGGCCAGGCGGCGGGCGCTCCACGGCCCGCAGCAGCAGCCCCTCCGCCTCGACGATCTTGCTGGTGCCGGCAACCGCGGTGGCGGCGAGGGCGGGGGCCGCCGTGTCGGCGTCGGAGAGGATGGTGGTGGCGGCGTCCACGATCTCCCGGTCGGCCTCCGGCAGGGCGACCGCGGCCGCCTGGTCGAGCAGGCGCGCGAGGTGGTCGCCGAGCTTGCGGTTGTAGAGGCGGATCACCAGGCGCAGCCGGGGATTGAGCCGGCGGGCGGCGAGCGCGACCCGGATGTTGGCCTCGTCGTCCTCGTAGACCAGCGCCAGCGCCGTGGCCCGCTCGGCGCCGGCCCGCCGCAACACCTCATCGGTGGCCTCCGCCGCGGCCATCTCCTCGATGGGCAGCGGGATCTCGCCGCTCGAGTCGTCGATGCGGCGGGCGAAGACGCCGGTGTCATCCGGGGTGGCGCCGGAGCCCGGCCGGGTGACGGCGGCGGTCACCCGCCGCAGCAGGGTGGCGGCCCTGGCCCGGCCGGGCGTGGGCGAGGGCGCCCCCTCGGTGCCCGGCGCCGGCGGGACGACCAGGGTGACCCGCTCCCGGTAGACCTCGTGCAGCTCGGCGGCGAGCCTGGCCGCCAACGCGTCGTCGCCGCAGACGATCATGTGTCCGGGCGCGCCGTCGCGCCGGCTCTGCTGGGGAAGTGACGTCACGGGCCAAGTCTGCCCCGAAACCCTGTCAGTTCCCCAACTCGGTGCGGGGCTTACCCCTTGGACCGCGCCGATCGTTGGCACCGGCCACCACACGGGGGCGCGGCACCAAATCCCGCCGCACCTGAGCCGCACCGCCGGTCCGATGGCGCGCCGTTCAACAGCGCAAAGGCTGCCGATATCGGGCGCGGGTCCGTACGCTGGCCCCCACGGAGAGCCGTGCGCTTCAGCCAGGGAGGACAGCCCGGTGAGGATGCTGATCAATGGGCCCGAGCGGGTCGTCGGCGACGCGCTGCGCGGGATGGCGGCCGCACACCCCGAGCTGGCGGTCGACGTCGAGCGCCGGGTGATCACCCGGCGCGACGCCCCGGTCGCCGGCAAGGTCGGCCTGGTGTCGGGTGGCGGCTCGGGGCACGAGCCGCTGCACGGCGGTTTCGTCGGCCCCGGCATGCTGGACGCCGCCTGCCCCGGCGAGGTGTTCACCTCGCCCGTGCCCGACCAGATGGTGCGGGCCGCGTCCGCCGTCGACGGCGGCGCCGGCGTGCTGTTCGTCGTCAAGAACTACACGGGCGACGTCCTCAACTTCGACATGGCGGCCGAACTGGCCGAGGACGAGGGCATCGAGATCGCCAAGGTGCTCGTCGAGGACGACGTGGCGGTCACCGACAGCCTCTACACGGCCGGCCGGCGCGGCACCGGCGGGACGCTCTTCGTCGAGAAGCTGGCGGGCGCCGCCGCCGAGGCCGGCGCCCCGCTGGCGCGGGTGGAGGCCGTCGCCCGGCAGGCGTCCGAGTCCTCGCGCAGCTTCGGGGTGGCGCTCAGCGCGCCGACCACCCCGGCCAAGGGCAGCCCCACCTTCGATCTGCCGGCGGCCGAGTTCGAGCTGGGCATCGGCATCCACGGCGAGCCGGGCCGCGAACGGCGGCCCGTCATGACCTCGGCGGACATCGCGGACGTCACGGTCGACGCGCTGCTGACCGACCGGCAGCCGACCGGGCCCGTGCTGGTGCTGGTCAACGGGATGGGCGCCACTCCCCTGCTGGAGCTGTACGGGTTCAACGCCGAGGTGCGGCGGGCGCTCGGAGAGCGCCGGGTGTCGGTGGCGCGTACCCTCGTCGGCAACTACGTGACCTCGCTCGACATGGCGGGCTGCTCGGTGACGCTCTGCCAGGTCGACGAGGAGCTGCTGCGGCTGTGGGACGCCCCGGTGAGCACGCCGGGGCTGCGCTGGGGTCGTTGAGCCGGGCACGATCGTGCAGCGAGCGGTGGGAGGAGCGCGAGTGACGCGAAGGGACGCGGAGTTCATCCGGCGCTGGCTCGGCGCGGCGGCCGAGGCCATCACCCGGGACGCGAGCCGGCTGACCGAGCTGGACTCGGCCATCGGCGACGCCGACCACGGCAGCAACATGCGGCGCGGGTTCACGGCGGTCGTCGCCGCGCTGGCCGACGAACCGCCCCCGGCCCCGGGCGGCACCCTGCTCATCGCCGGCCGCACCCTCATCTCCACGGTGGGCGGCGCGTCCGGGCCGCTGTACGGCACGCTGCTGCGCGGCGCGGGCAAGGCCCTCGGGGACGAGCCCGCGGTCGAGGACGGGCGGCTCGCCGAGGCGCTGCGCGCCGGCGTGGACTCGGTGGCCAGGCTGGGCGGCGCCGCGGCCGGCGACAAGACCATGCTGGACGCGCTGCTCCCTGCGGTCTCGGTGCTGCCTGACTACGCGGCGGCCCGGCTGGCGGCCGAGGAGGGCGCGAAGGCGACCGTGCCGCTCCGGGCCCGCAAGGGGCGGGCCAGCTACCTGGGCGACCGGAGCATGGGACACCTGGACCCGGGCGCGGCGTCCTCGGCACTGCTGATCGTGGCGCTGGCCGAGACGGTCGCGGCGGACGAGGGAGCGGGAGATGGCTGAGGAGCGGCCCCTGGTGGGCATCGTGCTCGTGTCGCACAGCGCCGAGGTGGCCGAGTCGGTGGCGCGGCTGGCGGCCGGCCTGGCCGGCGGCGGCGCGCTGGCGCCGACGGCGGCGGCCGGTGGGCGGCGCGACGGCGGCTTCGGGACGAGCTCCGAGCTGATCGCCGAGGCGGCGCACGGCGTGGACCGGGGGGCGGGCGTCGCGGTGCTCGCGGACCTGGGCAGCGCGGTGCTGACCGTACAGGCGATGCTGGCGGAGGGCGACGAGCTGCCGCCGGACACCCGGCTGGTGGACGCGCCGTTCGTGGAGGGCGCGGTGGCCGCGCTGGTGACCGCCTCGGCCGGCGGCGACCTGGCCGCCGTGGCGGCGGCCGCCGGCGAGGCGTACACCATTCGGAAGACCTGAAGACCTGGGGACCCGGCGGTCTCAGTCCTCGGCCGCCGGCACCGGGGCCGGCTCGAACCAGGTGGGGCCCTCGGAGAGGGCCAGCTTGATCCGGGTCAGCGAGGGCTCGCGCAGCGGCGGCAGCGCGTCCGGGCTGAACCAGCCCACCTCGAGCGACTCCTCGTCGTTGACCCGGGCCTCGCCGCCGACCGCGCGGCACAGCAGCGTGACGTCCATGTACTGGCAGCAGTCGCCGTTGTCGTACCGGATCGGGTCGAGCGTCTGTACCAGCAGGACCCGCTCGGCCACGCAGCGCACCGCGGTCTCCTCGTGCACCTCGCGGACCGCCGCCTCGGCGGGCTGCTCGCCCGGCTCCGGGATGCCGCCGATCAGCGCCCAGCCGCCGTCGTCGGCGCGCCGGCCGAGCAGCACCCGCCCCTGGTCGTCGAGGACGACGGCGGTGACGCCGGGGAGGAAGAGCAGCTGGTGGCCGATGCGGGTGCGCAGGTCGCGGATGAATCCGGGAGTCGTCATGGCACGAGCCTAGACGCGCGCGCGGCGGCCATGGCCGCGACCAGGCGCCCCTCCGGGTAGGCCAGGGCCACCTCGGGGAGGGCGGCGGGGCGGGTGCTGGCGAACACCTCGAGGGTGCCGCCGAGAGCCGCCGTCGGATTCGGGAGGAGGCCGGCGCGGCGCAGCGCCTGCGCGGCCACGGCGTCCGCCGAGCCGATCAGGGTGACCTCGGCGCCGGTGACCGCGGTGACGCGCCGGCGGATCAGGTCGGCGACCAGCTCGTAGTGGGTGCAGCCCAGCACCACGGTGCGGGTCTCAGGCGGGGTCAGCGCGGCGGCGGCCCTGACGGCGGCCTCGATGGCCTCCTCGTCGGCGCGCTCGACGGCGTCGGCCAAGCCGTGGCAGGGCACCCCGACCGCCGGCACGCCGGCCGCGTAGCGGTCGAGCAGGTCACGCTGGTAGGCGCTCTCGGTGGCGGCCAGGGTGGCCCAGACCGCGAGCGGCCGGCCGGCGGCCGCCGCCGGCTTGACGGCGGGCACCGTGCCCACCACGGGCACCGCCGGCTCCAGCTCGGCGCGCAGCTGGGGCAGCGCGCTCACGGTCGCCGTGTTGCAGGCGACGATCAACGCGTCGGGCGGGGTGGCGACCGCGGCCCTGGCCAGGGCCAGGGTCCGCGCGGTGATGTCCGCCGGGGTGCGCGGGCCCCAGGGCATGCCTTCTGGATCGTTGGAGATCACCAGCGAGGCGTCGGGCCGCAGCCGCCGGACGGCGGCCGCGGCGGCGAGCAGGCCGATACCCGAGTCGACCAGCGCGATGCGCGGTGCTCTCACTTGCGCCCCGGGGTCCACTGCATGCCGAAGCCGTACGCGTAGTCGACGGTCCGCTGGGGGCTGACGCCGCGCTCCGGCACCAGGTAGCGGGCCTCGCGCCGGACGATCAGCTCGCCGCCCTGGTTGGTGAGCTCGGCGAGCACGCAGACCGGGGACGGGACGGTGCACTCGTCGAGCGTGAAGTCGATCGGCGCGCCACGCTCGGGCGTGAGGGTGACGACGGCGGAGATGCCCTGGAAGCTGGCGGCCCCGGAGTACACGGTCACGAAGAGGACGACGCGCTTCAGCTCGCGCGCGTGGTCGAGGTTGATGGTCAGGTTCTCGCCGGTGGCGACGGCGCCGGTGCGGTCGTCCCCGTCGAGGTGGATGTACGGCGGCTGGTGGAGCGAGCCGAAGGCGTTGCCCAGGGCCTGGACGACGCCCTTGCGGCCGTCGCTGAGCTCGAACAGGGCGCACAGGTCGAGGTCGAGGCCGCCGCCCATGGCCTTGGACAGCCGCTCCCGCCAGCCCACGTTCTGCTGGCCGCGCTCCTGCCAGTTGAGGTTGACCAGCATCCGGCCCGAGGTCGCGCCCTGCTTGGCCAGTGAGATGGAGGGGGCCGACTTGGTGAGCGTGACCTTGCTCAGGTTGATGCCCCCGCCGGCCGGCGCCGGCGCCGCGGGCTGCGCGGGCTGGACCTGCGGCGGGAAGGGCGCGGCCGGCGGCTGGCCGCCGTAGGGCGACGGCGGCGCCTGGGGCGCGGCGGGCGCCGGCGCGCCGTAGGGGGAGGGCGGCATCGGGGCGGCCGGCGGCACCGCCGGCGGCTGGTTGCAGTAGGGCGAGGGCGTGCTGTACGGGGAGGACGGC
>NZ_SMKC01000338.1 GCF_004348315.1 Streptomyces sp. 8K308
AGTTGTGTATAAGAGACAGCTCCTGGACACCGGCGCCTACTACTTCTCCACCCCCTTCGCCTACAACGCCCTGCCGCGCCCCGCCGTCCACGGCTACTCCATCGCCGACGACGGCTCGGTCTCCTTCACCACACTCCGCCAGGCCCAGACGCTCCAGGAGCTCCTGACCGAGTTCGGCGGCGGCCTGTGAGCCACGGCGCGCACTGAGGGTCGGGAGGGGTCCCGAGCGGTGTGGGGTGGAATCGGCGTCCCAAGAACCGTCAAGCGATGCGATGTTCAGGAGCGGCGCCGAGATGGAGCAGCTGACGCCCGAGGACCCCGACCGGATCGGCCCCTACCGGCTGCTCGGCAGACTCGGCGAGGGTGGCATGGGCACGGTGTACCTGGGGCGCTCCGACCGGGGGCGGACGGTCGCCGTGAAGACGATCCTGACCACCCTCGCCCGGGACCCCGAGTTCCGCCGCCGCTTCGCCCGGGAGATCGCCGCCGCCCGGCGGGTCGGCGGCGAGTGGACCGCGCCCGTGCTCGACGCCGACACCGAGGCCGAGCACCCGTGGGTCGCCACCGCCTTCATCGCGGGCCCGTCCCTGTTGCAGGTGGTCAGCGAACACGGCACGCTGCCCGCGCCCAGCGCGCTGCTGCTGGCCGGCGGCATGGCCAGGGCCCTGGGCGCCGTGCACGCCGCCGGCGTGCTGCACCGGGACCTGAAGCCGTCCAACGTGCTGCTGACCTTCGACGGCCCCCGGGTCATCGACTTCGGCATCGCCAGGGCGCTCGACCCGGCGCCCGGCGACCGCATCACCCGCACCGGGACCGTCGTGGGCTCGCCCGGCTTCATGTCGCCCGAGCAGGTGGACGGCGGCCGACTGACGCCGGCCAGCGACGTGTTCGGCCTCGGCTCGCTGCTGACCTACGCCGTCACCGGGCGCACCCCGTTCGGCGCGCTCGACACCTCGCCGCACCTCCTCACCTACCGCATCGCCCACCAGCCGCCAGAACTCGACGGCGTCCCCGAGGAGTTGCGGGAGCTGATCGGCGGCTGCCTGGCCAAGGACCCGACGCTGCGGACGCCCTTGGCCCAGCTGCTCGGCCACCCGGCACCCGACGGCCGGCCCTGGCTGCCGCCCGAGGTGGTGCAGGGGATCGGGCGGACGGCTGAGGCGCTGCTCGCGCTCGAACACGCCCACCCGACCCGGCCGCCCATGCCCGCTCCCCCGACGGCCGTAGCGCCAGAAAGGCCGGAGGCGCCGCCCACGGTCCCCGTCTCCGTGCCCTCGCCGCCGGACGCCAGGCGGCCCTCGCCCGCGCCGCGCGGGCGCCGAGGACTGGCCGTCGCCCTGGCGGGCGCCGTCGTGGTCGCGGTGCTCGGCCTGGCCGCCGCGGTGACGCTGGCCGACGATGACGGCGATGACGCCGCCGGCGGCGACGGAGCCGAGAACGCCGCGACGCCCCCGTCCGCGCCGGTCGCCGTACCCGAAGGCCTGCTCGGCTCCTGGCAGGGCGAGTACGGCACCGAGGGCGAGCCGGGCTGGAAGGCCCTGTGGCTGGAGATCAGGCAGGCGCGCCCCGGCGAGAGCGTGGGTCGGGCGATCGTCACCTACCGGAGCTCGATGTGCGTCTACGACATCCGCCTCGAGTCGCTGCGCGAGGACCGGCTCGACTACACGGAGGTCGCCGAGCGCAGCGTGCCGGAGGGCGAGTTGGAGGAGAACTGTCGGGCGGACGGCACGGTCAGGTCGCTCAGCCTCCTCCCGGACGGCGAGCTGCGGTGGAGCGGCGGCGAACAGGAGGCGTCCCTCGAACGAGCCGAGACGGGCGACCAGGGCGCCGTGCCCGCCGCCCTGGTCCGGTCCTGGCGCGACGAGTACACCACGGACGACGACGAGGAGGGGCTCGACGAGGTCACCATCGAGCAGGGCGCGATCGGCGACACCGTGTGGCGGTGGACGTGGCAGCTCGACGGCGAGACCTGCGTGACCGAGAACCAGCTGGCGGCGGTGCGCGGCGACGAGCTGCTGCTCTCGCCCGACATCCTGATCGAGGAGCGGAGCGACGACACCTGCCGCGCACAGAACAGTTCGTGGGTGCGGACCGGTCCTGACGGCACCCTCTACATCCAGTGGACGAGCAGCCCCGACGACGAGCCGTACCCCGTCGAGAACGACTGACGACGGCTGACGACGACTGACTGGGACGGACACGGAGTCCCCACGGTCCGATCCCCAGGACCGGCCGCGCGCCGGCCGCGCGGCGCGGTATCGTCACGCCACGCGACGGTCGCATGCGGAACGGGCGCCGAGCGGCGGATACGTGGGGCAGGGTGATCGGCGGACGCTCGTCCGTGGCGTGCCGCATCGGCCGTCCCGGCCGCCGCGCACGCTGCACGCGAGTTCGACGCAGGGGACCCTGGGGGCGCCGCCGGAGCCCGAGCGCGTCATCCGCTTCGGCCGCAACACGCCGAAGGACGACCCCGAGGTCCACCTGACCGTCGGCGGCCAGGACCAGTCGGTCAGCCGCCGGCACGGCGAACTGATCTTCCGCGACAACCTGTGGTGGCCGCGGAACATCGGCCGACAGCTGGTGCGCCTGCCGCGCGGCCTGATGCTCCACCACACCTCGGAGCCGGTGCCGCTGGCCAGCGGCCACACGCCGCTCTTCGTCAAGGGCTCGGGCGGCCGGGAGCACCTGGTCGAACTGTTCGTGGCCGACCACGAACGGCCGGAGCCACGATCGGCCCCCGGCGCGCCGACCGTGCCGCCCAAGCGGTGGGACCTCGCCCCCGAGGAACGACTGATCGCCGTGGTGCTCGCCCAGTGCTACCTGCGCTACGAGCCCGACCCGCGCCCGGTGACCTACCGCGAGGCGAACGCCCAGCTCGGGTACCTGCGCCTGGAGGACGGTTGGACGGCCCGCACGGTAGAGCGCAGGGCCGGCGAACTCCGCCGCCGCCTCCACGCCGCCGGCTTCCCGCCCGCCGTGATCCGCGAGGAGGATGACGGCCCCTACGACGCCCGCCTCCTCCACAACCTCCTCAAAGGTCTGGTGGAGACCACCAGCCTGGTACCCCCTGACCTCACCCTCCTCGACGAGACGCCGTAGCGCGGCGGGCCGGGCAGGGCGGCCGGGCCCGCGTCAGGCCAGGAAGAGGCCGCGCTCCGCGGCCCGCGTGTCGAAGGCGTCGAGGCGGGACTGGGCGTCAGGCAGGGAGTCGCACATCGCCTCGAGGACGGCGCGGGCGAGGAGGTTCGGGGCGCAGGCGGTGTCGAACGAGAGGGCCGTGCTGACGGGGGCGGCGAGCAGCAGGTCGTCGGGGTGGACCACGGGCGCGAGCGCGCTGTCGGTGACCGTGACCACCCGCAGGCCGGCCGCCCGCGCCGCGTCCAGCGCCTCGGCGACCTCGCGCGGGTAGCGCGGCAGCGCGAAGCAGAGCAGCGCGGCGGCGCCCGCCGCCACCGCCGCGTCGAGGCGGTCCGCGAGCATGGAGCCGCCCTCGTCGAGCAGCCGCACGTCCGGGTGGACCTTGGCCGCGAAGTAGGCGAAGCCGGCGGCCTCGGCCGCCGCCGCCCGCAGTCCGAGCACCGGCAGCGGCCGCGACGCGGCCAGCAGCCGCCCGGCCTCCTCGATCCGCCTCGGGTCGGCCAGCTCGGCGGCGAGCCGCCGGAGCTGTTCGATCTCGGCGAGCACCGCCTGCTGGTACACGTTCCCGCGCCGCGCCGCCGGCTCGCCGGCCTCCCGGACGCTCTCCCGCAGCCGCCGCCGCAGCGCCGGGTAGCCGTCGAAGCCGAGGGCGACCGCGAAGCGGGTGACCGACGGCTGGCTGACGCCGGCCAGCTCGGCCAGCTCCACGCTGGACAGGAACGGCGCCTCGTCGGCGCGCCGGACCAGGCAGTGCGCGATCCGCCGCTGGGTCGGGGTCAGCCGGTGCCCCTCCAAGAGCCGCAGCAGTTCGGCGCCCGCACCGCCCCCACCGCCCGGCTCGCTCGTCCGCCTCACCCGCGTCATCCTATGCAGTCGCCCGGCGGGGACGACCCTGGCCGACCCCGAGGCGCGGTACCGGAAAGTCAGGGTGGGAAAGGGGGGTTATCCCCCCTGCGGGGCACCGGCGCGCCCCCGTACCGTAGGTGTCATGACCAGTGCCCGCGACCGCGAACTGCATGACGACGTCGACCTCAGGAGCGAGCTCGAGGCGGCCGTGCAGACGCGCAAGGAGCTCGGCGAGGGATACGAGTCGGAGCTCGTCGACTCGTTCCTCGGCAAGGTGGAGCAGCGCATCGACGCCACCGTGGACAAGCGAGTGCGGCGGCAGCTCGCCGAGCAGCAGATGGTGATCGCGCGCGGCGGGCGGCCCGCGGCGGCGCAGGGGGAGGCGTCGGGCCCTGGCGTGGCCTTCGGCCTGGCCGCGCTCTCGCTGGTGCTCGCGATCCCGCTGTCGGCGATCGCCGCCACGCAGGCCGGCGTGTCCGGGCTGCTGCTGTGCTGGGGCGGCATCGTCGGCGTCAACGCCTGCTACGTGGCGCACGGCGCGCTGCGCCGCGGTGGTGGCGGCGGGAAGCGGGAGCGCGACGAGGACTGGGTCTAGGTTCTGACGCCCTGACGTCCTGCTGTCCTGGCGGACGCGCGGGGGAGGTTGGCGGGGACCGCCGCACCCCGGTGTAGTCACCAGGGGCGGGACGACGGCGGTCCCCGCGGGGACACGGGCCGGGTCGGGGCCTCGCGTCCGGGCGACCAGGGAGGTCCGGGAGCCGCTCCGGAGGTCCTTGGTGCCGACACCCAGAACTCTGCCGGACGGGTGTTAACGCCGCGTTGCCCGGCCGTGACACTTCGGGTTCTGTTGGCTGACCCGACGAAAGCCAGCTCCTCACGCGACCGAACTGGCCCTGCGGCGCTCAGCGTTCGGCGGCGAGGAAGGTGAGCAGGTCCTGCCGGCTGACCACGCCCGTCGGCTTGCCCTCGACCAGCACCACCGCCGCGTCGGCCTCCCGCAACACGCTCATCAGGTCGGCCACCGGCTCGCCCGAGCCGACGTGCGGCAGCGGCGGGCTCAGGTGCTTCTCCAGCGGGTCGCCGAGCGCCGCCCGTCGCGCGAACAGCGCGTCGAGGAGCTCCCGTTCGACGACCGAGCCGACGATCTCGGCGGCCATCACGTCCGGGTGTCCGGCGCCCGGCTTGACCACCGGCATCTGCGAGACGCCGTACTCCCGCAGCACCTCGATGGCCTGCCCCACCGTCTCGTCGGGGTGCATGTGGACCAGCGACGGCATGTCACCCTCCTTGCCGCGCAGCACGTCCCCGACCCGCAGCTCGGGCTCGCCGCCCTCGAGGAAGCCGTAATCGGCCATCCACTCGTCGTTGAAGATCTTGCTGAGGTAGCCGCGGCCGCCGTCCGGGAGCAGCACCACGACGACGTCGTCGGGGCCGAGGCCCCTGGCCGCCCCGAGCGCGGCGACCACGGCCATCCCGCAGGAGCCGCCGACCAGCAGGCCCTCCTCGCGAGCGAGCCGCCTGGTCATCTGGAAGGAGTCCTTGTCGGAGACGGCGATGATCTCGTCGGCCACCTCGGGGTCGTAGGCGGACGGCCAGAAGTCCTCGCCGACGCCCTCGACCAGGTAGGGGCGGCCCGAGCCGCCCGAGTACACCGAGCCCTCCGGGTCGGCGCCGACGATCCGCACCCGGCCGCCGCTGACGTCCTTGAGGTAGCGGCCGGTGCCGGTGATGGTGCCGCCGGTGCCCACGCCGGCGACGAAGTGGGTGATCCGGCCCTCGGTCTGCTTCCACAGCTCGGGCCCTGTGGTCTCGTAGTGGGAGCGCGGGTTGTCCGGGTTGCTGTACTGGTCGGGCTTCCAGGCGCCCGGCGTCTCGCGCACCAGCCGGTCGGAGACGTTGTAGTACGAGTCGGGGTGCTCGGGGTCGACGGCGGTGGGGCAGACGACGACCTCGGCGCCGTAGGCGCGCAGCACGTTGATCTTGTCGGTCGAGACCTTGTCGGGGCAGACGAAGACGCAGCGGTATCCCTTGCGCTGGGCCACGATGGCGAGCCCGACGCCGGTGTTGCCCGAGGTGGGCTCGACGATCACGCCGCCGGGCCGCAGGGCGCCCGAGTCCTCGGCGGCCTCGATCATCCGCAGCGCGATGCGGTCCTTCACCGACCCGCCGGGGTTGAAGTACTCGACCTTGGCCAGGACCGTGGCCCTGATTCCGGCGGTCACTCGGCTGAGCTTCACCAACGGGGTGTTGCCGACAAGGTCGATCATCGACTCGTGATACTGCACCTGGGTCTCCGCATATCGGGCCGGTTCGGCGGCGGCTGATGTTCGCTCACCGGACATCACCCTATTGCGTTGCGCGGCGTGCCGCGCTGGGCACCACATGTGTGGAGAGACGCGAAGCACAGATGTGGGAGGCGGCCATGTCACGGGCGAGGGTGGCACGCAGGATCGCGACGGCGGCCGCCTACGGCGGCGGCGGTCTCAGTGTGCTGGGCGGCGCGGCGGCGGGGCTGCTGCTGACGGAGGCGCAGTACGCGCGGCGCCGGCTCGGCGCCGGCTGGGAGGACGAACCGCCGGTCTCCGACGGCCTGTACGGCGTCGCGTTCGCCGACTCGCCGGGCGCTCCCTGGCGCCTGGCGATGCTGGGCGACTCGACGGCCGCCGGGTACGGGGTGCACCGCGCCGCGCAGACGCCGGGCGCGCTGCTCGCCTCGGGGCTCGCGGCCGTCTCTGAGCGGGCGGTCGAGCTGCACAACGTGGCGCTGACCGGGGCCAAGTCATCCGACCTGGAGCGGCAGGTGTCGCTGCTGTTGACGGAGCCGGGTCGGGCGCCGGTGCCGGACGTCTGCGTGATCATGATCGGCGCCAACGACATCACCGGGCGGGTGACGCCGGCGCGTTCCGTGAAGTACCTGTCGGAGGCGGTGGCCAGGCTGCGCACGGCCGGCTGCCAGGTGATCGTCGGCACCTGCCCCGACCTGGGCTCCGTCGAGCCGGTGGCGCAGCCGCTGCGCTGGGTGGCCAGGCGGCTCTGCCACCAGCTGGCCGCGGCGCAGACCATCGCGGTGGTGGAGCTCGGGGGGCGCACGGTCTCGCTCGGCACGCTCCTCGGGCCGGAGTTCGCGGCGCATCCGCGGGAGCTCTTCGGACCCGACCGCTACCACCCGTCGGCGCAGGGGTACGTGGCGGCGGCGATGGCGATCCTGCCGACGCTCTGCGACGCGCTCGGCGTCTGGCCGGCCGAGGCGGCACGCCGGGAGCGGCTGCTGCCAGTGGCGGACGCGGCGGCCAGCGCGGTGTCCGAGGAGGGCACCGAGGTGAGCGCCGCGGTCAGCGGCGGCCAGCGCATCCCGTGGGCGCTGGTCAAGCGCAGGCGCCGCCAGATCGACCTGCCGGCCCACCGGTCCGAAGGACCGACCCCCGCCGACTGCGGCCAGGCCACCGGCCCATGACGCTCCCT
>NZ_SMKC01000339.1 GCF_004348315.1 Streptomyces sp. 8K308
GCCGCAGGCCGGCACGGCCGCAGGGGCCCGAGCGGCGAAGCCGCCGTCAGGGCCCCCGCAAGCCGCGCGCCAGCGCAAGCGCGCGAAGCGCGCACGCGCCGTGGCCGACGCCAAGCGCGCAGCTCACCGGCGGAGGCTGTCGCAGGGCGGTCGCGGGCGACCCGTATGATGGCGTGGCAGTGCTGAGATTTCGTCCCTTTACACAAGCTACGTCCGGTCTCCGTCCGGCCACCGCACGGCGGGTTCTGCTTCCGCTGGCGGTGGTGTTCGTTGTGCTGGTGACCGCCGGCTGGCTCTCCAGCCGGGCCGAGCCCAAGCCCGACGTCTACGAGCAGGAGCTGAGCGCCTGGGCGCGCGTCCGCGTCGAAGGCGAGCGGCTGCCGGCCCCCAACACGTCCCCCGCCCGGATGGCCGACTTCTTCGCCGGCCTGTCGAGGGCCCAGCAGCAGCGCCTCGCCGAGCGGTATCCGCTGGTCGTCGGCAACCTGGCGGGCGCCCCCGTCCAACTGCGCTACGAGGCCAACCGGCACGCGCTCACCGCGGCCATGGAGGCCGAGCGGGCCAGGATGACCGACGAGCGGCTCTCGCCCGCCGGGCAGCAGGAGGCCGGCCGTCGGATGCACCGGTTCGAGTCGATGCTCGCCGAGGGCAGGCAGATCCTCGCCTTCGACCCGACGGGTCGCGGCCGGGCCGCCGAGGTGATCGGGGACCTGGAGTCGGCGGACCGGATCTCCGTCATCGTCCCAGGCGTCGACACCGGGCTGTTGAACTTCGAGCGCACCGCCCGCAAGTACACGGCCCCGGTCGGCATGGCCGAGGCCCTCTACAACGAGCAGCGCGCGGTCGGCGGCGAGTCCACGGCCGTGATCGCCTGGGCCGACTACGACGCGCCGCCCAGCATCGCCATGTCGGCCGCCACGGCCGAGCTCGCCACGGCCGGCGCTGACCGGCTGGTCGCCGCCGTCGGCGCCCTGCCAGGCGAGTCCGAGGTGGCGCTGTTCTGCCACTCCTACGGCTCGGTGGTGTGCGGGGTCGCCGCCCCCGAGCTACCGGAGCGGGTGAGCGACATCGCCGTGGCCGGCAGCCCCGGCATGCGCGCCTCGGGCGTCGGCGACCTGGAGACCTCGGCCCAGGTCTGGGCGATAAGGGCGGAGGACGACTGGATCGAGGACGTGCCGCACTTGGAGATCGGCCCGATCGGCTTCGGCCAGGACCCGGTCACGCCCTCGTTCGGCGCTCGGCTGCTGGACGCGGGCGGGGCCGAGGGGCACAGCGGCTACTTTTCCCCTGGCGAGGCGAGCCTCACCAATCTGGCGCGGGTCGGCACCGGCGCCGTGGACGACGTGACCTGCGCGCCCGGGGTGCGGTCGTGCGCCCCGGTCGATCCCTGCGCCGTCCACGCCACATGACCGGCGGCTTGTGACAGGAACACACCCATCCGGGGGAAGTCATTTCGTCAGTCCCGGCGCATACGATGACCCGCATGGGTGATGTGCTGGCCGGAATCCACTCCACTTGGGAGTTCGACACCGACTCCGTGCTCATCCGCTTCGAACGGGGAATGCGTACACCGAAGCTCTTCCAGGTGCTCGGCGAGCGCCGCATCCCCTACGAGGCGTTGAGCTCGGTCGACCTGACGCCCGGACCGCGCAAGGGCACGGTGGTGCTCCACGCGGTCCCGCGGCTCGGCGCCGATCCGCTGCTCGACGCCGCGGCGGGGCAGCTGCGCGCCTCCGCCGATCCGTACCGGCTGCTGCTGCCCGTGGAGCGCGAGACCCTGGCCGACTACTACGCCACCGAGCTGCGCTCGGCGCTCGGTCCGCGCGCCGACGAGGCGGCCGACGAGCACCTGGTGGCGGCCCCGCCGGCGCCCCTGCAGTTCAAGGCGTACGACGGGAAGGTGTCGTTCGACGGCTCCGTGGTCTCCTTCCGCTGGTTCTGGACGGGGGCCTCGTCCGCCAAGTGGAAGGCAGGGGACCAGTCGTTCCCGGTCACGGAGCTGGCCGAGGTGGAGTGGCGCTCACCCGAGATAGCCGGCGGCCATCTGCGGCTGCGGCGGCGCGGGAAGGACGGCAAGCCGGTGGACGGGGAGGGGCCGGCCGACCAGGATCCGGCGGCCGTGGTCTTCGGCCTCGGCTACGGCCTGGTCCACGAGTCGCTGCCGCTGGCCGCCGCCGTCCTCGAGGCCGTGCGGGCGGCCGAGCCGGCGGGCGCCGTTGCGGCCCACCGCAACCACCGCGCCGACCCCAAGGACATCGCGAACCGCATCCGCCACCTCGGCGAGCTCCACTCGGCGGGCCTGCTGACGGACAAGGAGTTCACCACGAAGAAGACGGAGCTGCTGGCCGAGCTCTGACCCGTGCCCCCCGGTGGAACCGGGACCAGGGACACGGGTCAGGCGCGGGCGTCGCTCAGTCGCGGGAGGCGGAGCTGAACGTCATGTCGGCATAGCGGTCGCCCGCCACCTTGTCGGCGATGGCGTCGAGCGCGGCCGTCTCCTCGGGCGTCAGGGCGATCCTGGTCGCCGCCGTGTTCTCCTCCACCCGGGCCCGCCGCCGCGTGCCGGGGATGGGGACGACCGGCAGGCCCCAGACCGCCGCCCGCTGCTGCACCCACGCCAGCGCGATCTGACCCGGCGTCGCGTCGTGCGCGGCCGCGACGGCCCGCACCTCCTCCACCAGCGCGCGGTTGGCCACCGCGTTCTCGCCGACGAAGCGGGGCTGCTGCCGCCGGAAGTCGTCGGCGCCGAGCTCCTTGGTGGCGTCGGTGAAGGAGCCGGTGAGGAAGCCGCGGCCGAGCGGCGAGTACGGGACGAAGGCGACGCCGAGGTCGCGCGCCGCCGGGACGGCTGATCGCTCCACGTCGCGGGAGAACAGCGACCACTCGGACTGCACGGCCGCGATGGGGTGGACGGCGTGCGCGGCCCGCAGCTCTGCGCCGGTGACCTCGCTGAGGCCGAGCCACCGCACCTTGCCCTCGGCGACGAGCTCGGCCATGGCGCCCACGGTCTCCTCGATGGGCACGTCTGGCGCCTTGCGGTGCATGTAGTAGACGTCGATGACGTCGACGTCGAGCCGCCGCAGGCTGTCCTCGACGGCCTGCCTGATGTACGGCCGGTCGTTGCGGATGAGCCGCCTGGTCGGGTCGGCGGGGTCCAGCTGCAGCGCGAACTTGGTGGCGATGGTGACCTCGTCACGGTGCGCGCGGAAGAACGGCGAGAGGAACCGCTCGTTCTCGCCGACGCCGTAGAAGTCGGCCGTGTCGTAGAAGGTGACTCCGAGCTCGAGCGCGCGGTCGAGCGTGGCGCGCGCCTCGTCCTCGTCCGTGGGGCCGTAGGCGAAGCTCATGCCCATGCAGCCCAGGCCCTGGACGCCGACCTCGGGGCCGCCTTCGCCCAGGCGCACGGTGTCGATGGTGGTGGTGTCGCTCATGCGGGGTGTAGCGCCCTTTCCGATACCGCGGTGGCCTCCGCGTAGAAATCGATCTTGAAGTTGAGCACGGCGAGCGTGTCCCGCAACTCGGCGATCCGGGACTGCACGCTCTCCCGCGTGGCGCACAGTAGCGCGCGCCGCTCGTCGTAGGTGTGCTCGCCCTCCCGGACGAGCTCGGCGTAGCGCACCATGTCGGCCACCGCCATCCCGGTGAGCCTGAGCTTGCCGACGAAGGCGAGCCAGTCGAGATCGCGGTTGGTGTAGCGCCGTTGGCCGGTGTGCGAGCGGTCGATGTGCGGCATCAGGCCGATGCGCTCGTACCAGCGCAGCGTGTGCGCGGTGAGCCCGGTGTGCGCGGCCACCTCGCTGATGGTGTAGCGGTCCTGTCCGTCCGGCCGCGGATGCGGTCGCTCGACCGAGACGCATGCGTCATCGTGGACCGCGTCGTCGACGCGCTCGTCGCCAGGACCTGGTGCTGTCAGTCGCTGGGTCAGGGTCATACCGAAACGCTATGGGCTTGGAGTGCGCTCCAAGCAAGCCTCGATCGAGAAAACCGGAAAACCTCGCTCCACTCTTCACAGTGTGGTGCCGGTCGCCTACGCGGCGTCCAACGCCCACCGCCGGGCGGGGCGGCCCCGGCACGAACGATACGCTCGAACCATGCGAAGTCTGGAGTTGATCGACGACTGGCCGGTGGAGACGGCGGCGGCCGGCGTGGTCACCGCCGACGGTCGGCGCGCGGCGCGCGGCCCGGTGGACCGCCCGTTCCCGCTCGCCTCGGTCACCAAGCCGCTGGCCGCCTACGCGGTGCTGATCGCGGTCGAGGAGGGCGCCGTCGATCTTGACGAGCCGGCGGGGCCGCCCGGATCCACCGTCCGCCACCTGCTCGCGCACGCCTCCGGGCTCGCCTTCGACGAGCACCGGGTGATGGCCGAGCCCGGCACCCGCCGGCTCTACTCCAACGCCGGCTTCGAGGTGCTCGGCGACCACCTCGCCAAGGCCACCGACATGCCGTTCGAGCGGTACCTGCGCGAGGCCGTGTTCGAGCCGCTCGGCATGACCGCCACCGAGCTGGCCGGCTCCCCCGCCGGGGACGCCTCCTCCACGGTCGACGACCTCATACGCTTCGCCGCCGAGCTGCTCGCGCCGCGCCTGCTGGCCCCCGAGACCCTGGCCGAGGCCACCTCCGTGGTCTTCCCCGGCCTCGCCGGCGTCCTCCCCGGCTTCGGCCACCAGCGCCCCAACGACTGGGGTCTCGGCTTCTCGATCCGCGACCACAAGTCCCCGCACTGGACGGGCGCCCGCTCCTCGCCGGCCACCTTCGGCCACTTCGGCCAGTCCGGCACCTTCCTCTGGGTCGACCCGGCCGCCTCGGCCGCCTGCGTGGCCCTCACCGACCGCCAGTTCGGCCCCTGGGCCGCCGAGGTCTGGCCGCCCTTCACCGACGCCGTCCTGACCGAGCTCGCCGCCTCCGGCTAGGTCCTGTCCTGTCGATCTTGTCGGATCGGCCCGCGGCGTCAGAGGCGGTGCTCCCCCAGGCTTCGTCCGGGTGGGGCCGCCAGGCCTGGGCGAGTCGCGGGACCGGCAAGATCAACAGGACAGAGCCTAGCCGACGGCCTCCGCCTCGACCGGCCTGGTGTGGGGCCCCGCTCCACCGGAGCCGCCCGACGGGGCTAGTGGCTTGGCAGTTGGAGCAGAGAGGCGGTGAAGGGGTGGCTCGGCGACGTCAGGAGCCGGGTGGTCGGGCCCTGTTCGACGATCCTGCCCTGATCGAGGACCACCGTCCGGTGGGTGCGTGCGGCCGCCCGAAGGTCGTGGGTGATCAGGACGACGGCCAGGCCCGCGTGTTCCCCGAGCGTGTCGGCGAGCAGGTCGAGGATCGCCCGTCGAGTGGCCGGGTCAAGGCCCGAGGTGACCTCGTCGCAGATCAGCACCCGTGGGCGGGCGATCATCGCTCGGGCCAGGGCGGCCCGTTGGAGTTCGCCGCCGGAGAGCCGGCCCGGGCGCTGGGCCGCGGTTTCGGCGGGCAGGCCGAGCCCGGTCAGGGTGGCACGTGCCTCGGCGAGCGCGTCGGCCGTGTTGACGCCGCGCAGCCGCCGCGCGGTCCTGGCCACCTGGTCGACGACCGGCCGGTGTTCGTCGAACGACGCCTGGGCGTCCTGGAACACGTACTGGACGGCGGCCAGTTGGTCCCGGGTCCGGCCGCGCACGCTGCGCGGCAGGACGGCGCCGTCCAACGACACCTGGCCGTCGTACCAGCGGTGCAGTCCGGCGACACAGCGGGCCAGGGTCGTCTTGCCACTGCCCGAGCGCCCGACGACGGCGACGAACTCGCCGGCCCGCACGGAGAGTCGCGCATCGTGCAGCACCTCGGTCGAGCGGTGCCTCGCGGTCAGCCCGGACACCCGCAGCACCTCGGCGCCCGCCACGACCGCCGGGCCGGCCGGCGGTGCCGGCGGGGCCGCGGGCTCCGGCAGGACGCGGTCGGGCGAACCCGTGGCGACCACCCGGCCGTTCCGCAACACGACGACCTCGTCCGCCAGTTCGTGTACCACGGACATGTCGTGGCTGAGCAGGAGAAGCGCGATGCCCTGCCGGGCCACCGCGGCCAGTTCCCCGACGACGCGCCGTTTGGTGAGGGCGTCCTGCCCCGTGGTTGGCTCGTCGGCCACCACCACGCGGGCGCCGAACAGCAGGGCCTGGGCGATGACCAGACGCTGCTGCTGCCCACCGGACAGCTCGTGCGGGTAACGGCGCACCAGGTCGGCGCCGTCGGCGAGTTGGGCCCTGGCGAGGGCGTCGAGGACCCGTTCCCGGCAGGCCGCGGCGCGCTCGCCGCGCGGCAGGTGACGCACCTGCCGGCGGGCGATGTCGTGCAGCAGCGCGCCGCAGCGGCGTGCCGGGTTGAGGACCGTGGCCGGGTGTTGCGGAACGTAGCCCACCGAACCGCCAGGCACGTCCACCGTGCCGGTCACCGACGCGCCGGCGGGGTGTTCGCCGAGCAGTGCCAGGCCGGTCGTCGTCTTGCCGCTGCCCGAGGGGCCGACCAGAGCGGTGATCCGGCCGGGGACGAGGCGCAGGTTCACCCCGTCGACGATCCGACGGTCACCGACCGTGACCCGTAGGTCCGTGACCGAGGCCGCCGCGTCGTCCTTCCCGGCGGCCTTCCCGGCGGCTGGCCGCCGGGCCTGGGGGGTGTCTGGATCGGTCATCGCGGCCTCCCGCGTGCCGCGCGGCGGCGCAGCGTCGAGTCGAGGATCAGATTGCCGCCCATGGCCAGCGCGACGATGAGCAGGGCGGGCACCACGACCGCCCAGGGCTGGATGAACAGGCCGGTGCGGTTGCGGTCGACCATGACGGCCCAGTCGGCCGCGTCGGGGGCGACGCCCACGCCGAGGAAGGCCGCGGTGGCCACCAGGTACAGCACGCCGGTCAGCCGGGTGCCGACGTCCGCGGCCAGTGAGCGCGTCACGGAACGCCCCAGGTAGCCGAAGGCGATCCGGGGCCAGCTCTCGCCCTGGAGCCGCAGCGCCTCCACGGCCGGTCGGGACGCGGCGTGCGCGGCGGCGGCTCTGATGATCCGGACGGCGTCCGGGAGGTTCACCAGCGCGACGACCAGCACGAAGCCGACGGGGCCCGGGGAGCGGACGGTGGCGACCAGCAGGATGAACAGCAGCGAGGGCACCCCGAGGAGCACGTCGAGCGGCCGGGTCAGCAGGTCGTCGAGCCAGCGCCGGTGGGTGAGCGCGGCGGCGAAGCCGATCGGCAGGGCGAGGACATAGGTGAGGAGGGTGGCGGCGAGCGCGGTGAGCACGACGGAGCGGCCACCGAGCAGGACCTGCCGCCACACGTCCCGGCCCGTGAAGTCGGTGCCGAGCCAGTGCCCGGGGCCCGGCGGGGTGAAGGACTGGGCGTGGCCCCCTGGCGCACCGGCGAACAGCGGGCCGAGCAGGGCGAGCCCGAGGGGGATACCGACCAGGAGGGCCGGGACCAGGGGGACGG